>JAFDVY010000162.1 GCA_018268785.1 Acidobacteriota bacterium
GGATGTCGTCGTCGGACTCGGAGAGGGTGATGGCGTTGCCGTAGGATTTGGACATTTTTCGGCCGTCTAGGCCGGGGATGCGGGGCGTTTTGGTGAGCTGATGTTCTGGTTCAACAAGCACTGGACTTAGACTAAAGAAGGGTCGATGACGCGGTTCTAGCTTTTCCACAAAATTGTGAAAACCGATCTTCAGAACTTCGCTCCGGATGAGGCCTTCATTCACTCGATCAAATGAAGCCTGACCTTGGCCTGGCGGTATTGACATCATTTGACCCCAAGCAATCTTTGTTAGACCGCCACCTGCGAAGAATTCCGGATCAATCGCAAAACCAAAGTAAAAGTTAAATCGGCGGACGATTTCGCGGGAGAGTTCCACGTGGGAGACTTGGTCTTCGCCGACGGGGACGACGAGCGGCGTGCCTTCTTTCGAGTAGATGACAATGTCGGCGGTTTGCAGGCAGGGATAGCCGAGGAAGCCGTAGTTGTGGAGGTCTTTGTTGGTGACGTTTTCGAGTTGTTCTTTGTAGGTGGGCACGCGTTCGAGCCAGCTTAGCGGTGTAACCATGCCGAGGAGAAGATGAAGTTCGGCGTGTTCGGGAATGAGCGATTGCTGGAAGATGACGGATTTTTGCGGGTCGAGGCCGGCGGCGAGATAGTCTGTGACGATTTCGATGGTGTTTTGCGCAACGGCGGAGGTGTCCGCGTAATCGCTGGTGAGGGCGTGCCAGTCGGCGATGAAATAAAAACAATCGTAAGCGGGATCGTTTTGCAGGCGGACCCAGTTTTCGAGCGCGCCGAAGTAATGGCCGATGTGGAGTTTGCCCGTCGGGCGCATGCCGCTGACGACGCGTTTTTTTGCGATAGAAGCCAAAAGCAACCCCCAAGATGCCGGGCTTAAGCCCGGCGCTACAAAAAGCCAAAAGCACCGATCTGAAGATCGGCCACTACAAAGAGCTGGTTGCACCTTGCTCGACGGTCGCAACCTCGGTGCTGCTTACACCGGACGCAGCCAAGAGTGGCTACGCTACCGGAGAAGGTCTCGCGCGATGATCATGCGCTGGACTTCGCTGGTGCCTTCATAAATCGTGATGACGCGGGCGTCGCGGTACATGCGCTCGACGTCTGTTTCGCGCGAATAGCCGAGGCTGCCGTGAATCTGTACGGCTTTGTACGCGACGCGGTTGGCCATTTCGCTGGCGTAGAGCTTTGCTTTCGATGCGGCGCTGCCCATGGCTGTGCCCGAATCTTTCAGCCACGCAGCATAGTAAAGCAAACCGCGCGCAGCTTCGATCTCCGTTTGCATGTCTGCGAGCATCCACTGGATGGCCTGGAATTCTCCGATGGATTTGCCGAAGGCTTTGCGCTGTTTGGCGTATTTGATGGAATTGTCGAGCGCGCCTTGGGCGAGGCCGACGGCTTGCGCGGCGATGCCTATGCGGCCGCCGTCGAGCGCGGTCAGCGCGATTTTCAGGCCTTCGCCTTCCTGGCCGAGGCGATTTTCGGCGGGGACTTCGCAATCGTTCAAAAGAATTTCGACGGAGGGTGACGAGCGCTGGCCCATTTTGTCTTCGTGGCGGCCGATTTTGAAGCCTTTGAAGGTTGGTTCGACCAGGAAGGCGGTGATGTCCTTCTTTCTGGCGACCGCAGAGCGGTCGACTCCGCCAGCCGCGGGATCGGTTTTGGCAAAGACGATGTAAACGCCGGCTGCGGAGCCGTTGGTGACCCAGGTTTTTGCGCCGGAGAGTTTGTAGGTGTAGTTGGCGCCGGAAGATGCCGGGCTTAAACCCGGCGCTACATTTTCGGAGGCCGGAACGCGGGCGGCGGTTGCCTGGAGGCCGGCGGCGTCGGAGCCGGCGGCGGCTTCGGTTAGGCAGAAGGAGCCGAGGATTTCGCCGGTGGCCAGGCGCTTTAGATATTTTTGTTTTTGAGCTTCCGTGCCGAATTGGAGGATGGGGACTTGGACGGCGGAGTTCGTCACGCCAAGCGCTGTGGACATGGCGGTGTAGACACGGGCGACTTCCTCGATCATGAGGACGTAGGAAACGGTATCGAGACCGGGGCCGCCCCATTCTTCGGGCGTGAGCATGCCGCAGCAGCCCATTTCGCCGAGCTTTCTAATAATTTCGAGGGGAAATTTTTCTTCGCGTTCAAGTTCTTTGACGAGTGGCCGGACTTCCGTCTCCATGAACTGGCGGACGGTGTCGCGAATCAGTTTTTGGTGGTCTTTGAGAGAAAAATCCATTCGAGAAAGTTTACGCGAAGCGCGGCAAGGATGCCAACGTGGGAAAGATTACAGCTTAAAGAGTTCGCGGAGGCGCTTGGTTTGCTGGCGGCTGACGGGGATTTCGGTTTGTTTTTTGTCGTTCATTTTTAGCATGTAGCTGGATTTGAACCAGGGCACGACTTCCTTGATGTGATGAATGTTGACGAGATAGGAGCGGTGCGGACGCCAGAAAGCGTCGGCGTCGAGCGCGGCGTGCATCTCTTCGAGCGTGCGGTAGTTGGACGTGCCGTCGGTTTCGCGAGCGCAAACGGTGATAAGGCCGTCAGCGATAGTGGCGAAGACGAGGTCTTCGGCATCGACCAGAAGCATACGCTGTTGCGATTTGATGAGGAGCTTTACCGGAGCGGACGAGACTGCGGGTTTGGGACCTGCGAGTTGGCTGACGAGTTTTTCGAGGCGCTCGGCGGGGCTGGTGTCCGCTTCCATTTCGCGGCGGGCGCGAGCAATGGCTTTTGCGATGCGCGATTTGTCGAACGGCTTGAGGACGTAGTCGACGGCGTTTACGTCGAAGGCCTGGACGGCGTAGTGGTCGAAAGCGGTGGCGAAGACAACGTGAGGGACGCGGGCTTTGCGTTCGACGAGTTTCTTGAGGACGCCGAAACCGTCGAGGCCGGGCATTTGAACGTCGAGGAAAACGAGATCGGGCGAGTGTTCCTTGATGAGGTTGACGGCTTCGACGCCGTTTTTCCCCTGGCCAATAAGATTAATTTCGGGAAAGCCTTTGAGGAGAAAAGCGAGTTCCTCCCGGGCGGGCTTCTCGTCGTCGACGATGAGAGTGTTGATGGCCATAAGTGGCACAGGCTTCAGCCTGTGGAGGTGCGCACCTCGAAGAGCACAGACTGGAGTCTATGCCACGAGTATAGGCGTGTTGCGGAGGGAGTGGCAATTCCCGCGAGTTCCATTACACTGCCAAGGAAACTTGTCGAGGAGAATTCATGGTCAAGAAGAGCGCCGCAGAGAAAAAGAAGACGGCACAGATTTTGAGCAGTGAGATGATTTATCAGGGGCCGGTGTTTGGATTGCGGCGAGATGAAGTGATTGAGCCGACAGGATTGCGAACGCGGCGAGAGGTGATAACGCATCCGGGGTCGGTAGTGGTGCTTCCAGTACTCCCAGACGGACGTATTGTGATGATCGAGCAATACCGGCATGCAACTAAACAGTATCTATGGGAACTGGTGGCGGGAAGAATGGAGCCTGGGGAGACGCCGGAGCAGGGTGCGGCAAGAGAATTGGCGGAAGAAACTGGGTATAGGGCCAAGAAGATCAAGGTCTTTCTCGATGTGTTCCCTACCCCCGGGTTTCTAGAGGAAAAAATGTTCCTGTTGCTGGCGACGGGTTGTGTACCGGGGCCCGCAACGCCAGAAGACGATGAGAATATCGTTTCCGCGATTTACACGCCCGCCAAATTGGAACAAATGATTCACAGTCAAAAAATACATGATGCAAAGTCGATTGCCGGACTTCTTTACTACTTCCGCTATCTCGCGCCGAAGCAAGGGAAACGCAAAAAGCGCTAATTGAATCGATTAGGCCTAGCGAATCAACCTCCCAAATATTTTACAGGGTTCAGTCGAGTTCTATTGACTCGAAGTCTCATTCTGGTAAACTCCGCGCGTTCCACTACAAGCATCGCATCTCCGGAAACTCTCTCGCGGTGTAAGTGAAACAATTGAATCTAACGTCAGGAGGCAGATCGAGGTGCAGGGAACCGTAAAATGGTTTAACAACTCGAAAGGATACGGCTTCATCGGGCGAGAGGATGGTCCTGATGTTTTTGTGCACTATTCCGCCATCGTTGGAGACGGTTACCGGACGCTGCAGGAAGGCGACCCGGTCGAATTCGAGATTGTGCAGGGGCCAAAGGGGCCGCAAGCATCAAACGTACAAAAAGCAGGGTGAAGTAAGCAGTTAGCTATCATACGGCCGGTGGAGAGTGCCCCTCCACCGGCATTTTTTGCCACTGATTGCATTTCTGCATTTCCAGTACGAACAAACCGGGCTTCGACTCAAACGCAATTCCCTCCTATAATCTGGCGCATGGACAACAAACAGATAGCAAGAATCCTGCGGGAGACCGCGCAACTCCTGGAAATCGATGGGGCCATCATCGGGCGGTATCGAAGCTATGAGAAGGCGGCAGAGCTGATCGATTCCCTGCCGGAGTCCGTGGAGCAGATGGTCAAGGAGCCCGAAAAGCTGAAAGAGTTGCCGGGAATTGGCGACCGGATGGTGGAGCATTTGAACGAGATTGTGGGGACGGGCGACTACGCTTTGCGCAAGAAATTGCTGAGGAAATACCCGGCGACGATTCTGGACGTGTTGCAACTGCAATCGCTCGGGCCGAAAAAAGTGGCGCTACTTTTCAAGAAGTTCAAGGCGGCTACAGTTGCGGATGTGGAACGGTTGGCGAAGGACGGCAAGCTGCGGGAGCTGGAAGGATTTGGAGAGAAGAGCGAGCAGAATATTTTGAAAGCGGTTGAGGTTTTCAAGAAGTCCACTGGACGGTTTCATCTGAATACGGCGGAAGATGCGGCGACGAGCATTACAGCGCATATCAAGAAGGCTGGAAAGGCAGTGGAGAGCGTTACCCCCGCGGGTTCGTTGCGACGCGGAAAGGAAACGGTGGGCGATCTGGATTTGCTGGTGACGATGGCGGATGGGCACACAGCGCAGAAGCATGTGGATGCGCTGGCAGAACATATTTTGAAGTACCCGGGAATCGATCAAACGCTGGCACACGGCGAAAACAAGGTGAGCTTTACGCTGGAGAACGGGCTGCAGGTAGATGTACGCATGCTCGAAAAAGCGAATTTCGGCGCGGCGCTGCTCTATTTTACCGGCTCGAAAGAGCACAACGTGGCGCTGCGCGGGCGCGCTAACGACATGGGCTGGACGCTAAATGAATATCAACTGGCCACGCTGAAGGGAGAAAAGCACGTAGCGGGGAAAACGGAAGAGGAAATCTACGCGAAATTGAAGTTGGATTTTATTCCGCCGGAGCTGCGGGAAAATACCGGCGAAATCGCCGCAGCCGAAAAACATATGTTACCGAAGCTGATTGAGCTTGCGGACATGAAGGGCGACTTGCAAATGCACACGACGGCAAGCGACGGCAAGAATTCGATCGAGGAAATGGCGGCCGCGGCAAAAGCGCTTGGACATGAATACATCGCGATTACGGATCATTCGAAAGCGGTTACTGTTGCCAATGGCCTGAGTGAGGAGCGGATGGAAGCTCACGCCAAGAAACTGCGTGCTGCAAACGATAAGAAACTGGGAATCAGGGTTCTGGCCGGCTCCGAAGTGGACATCATGAAAGACGGGTCGCTGGATTATTCAGACGAGATTTTGGCACAGCTCGACGTGGTGGTTTGCTCGATTCACTCCTATTTCAATCTGGACCGCGCGGAAATGACGGAGCGAATGCTGGCGGCGATCGAGAACCCGTACACCCAGATCATTGCGCATCCGACGGGGCGACTCCTTCTGCGGCGCGACGCGATCGATTACGACATGGAGAAGATTCTGGACGCCTGTGCGAAACATGGGGTGGCAATGGAGTGCAACTCCTATCCCGACCGGCTGGACTTGAAGGACGTCTACCTGAGGATGTGTAAGGAGCGCGGCGTGAAAGTGGTCATTTCGACGGACTCGCACAATACGGGGAATTTGGCGTTTATCAGGTATGGAGTGACAACGGCGCGGAGGGGATGGCTGACGAAGGCAGATGTGCTAAACACCTTGCCTGTCAATGACTTCCTGGAAGCCCTCCGGGCGAAGCCTGGAGCAAATCGGAAGAAACAAGCGGCAAAAGGGCGATGAAGAACCGGGATTTCAGAGAAACAGGAACATTTCTACCCCTGGCTGCGTACCTTACCAAAGACGAGGCCGAATTGGCCTTCCTGGACCCAAAATGAGGATAAACCCGATGAAGATTCCTATTATGCGCGTGATCCGAGTGGCAGTTCCCTTTTCGACCGCAGTTCTTCTGGCTTGCGCGATCTCCGCGCCGAAGGCCGGTGCCGAGGAGTGGACCAAGAGCTATTCGGTTTCTGGCCGGGCAAATGTGCATTTGGATACAAATGACGGCAGCGTGCGCGTGATGACAAGCGACACGAAACAAGTCGAACTGCGCGTGATCTATAACGGGTACACGCTCGACAAGAACCTTAAGATTGAATCACGGCAAGATGGCGACCGCGTAGAATTGAGCGCGAGAGAGACCTCGCACTGGGGCTGGGGCATTCATGTGAACCGCGGCTTGCGGCTGGAAGTAAACATGCCGAAAAATGCCGATTTGACTGTAGAAAGCGGCGACGGGTCCGTGGAGACGCAAGCCGTGATGGGCAGCTTGGATATCCACACTGGCGACGGCCACATCAAGGTGGAAGGCGCAAAGGGCCAGATCAAGCTGCGAACTGGGGACGGAAGCATTGAAGGCCGCGACCTGGATGGGCAGATCGACGCCGATTCCGGTGATGGCCACATCACGCTGGATGGGCGTTTCGATTCACTGAATATTCGCACTGGCGATGGAAGTATCACTGCGCATGCCCAGCCGGGATCGAAGGTAGTCGAGAGCTGGTCGATTCACACGGGAGATGGCAGCGTGGATTTGGCGTTGCCGGGAGACTTGAACGCGAATATAGATGCGCAGACGAACGATGGCCGGATCAGCCTAGGCATTCCGGTGATGGTGGAAGGCATGTTCAGTAATTCGCAGATTCGCGGCAAGATGAACTCAGGCGGGCAATCCGTGAAGATTCACACTGGCGACGGCTCGATCCGGTTAAGCAAATCCTAATTTCGCATCGCGAGTTTTCGCGTTTCAGGCCTCGAAGAATTCACCTTCTCCGAGGCCTATTGTTTTCAGGTACTTAAGAACCAGTACGGGCAAATTGTTGGAGTTTCCCGCCACAGTGTGCAAGAAATTGGACGCGGCGAATCGCCAGCAGCGTGAGACAAGACCAAATTCTCGCTGAAAACACACGACTTATTGAGGCCCGACAGTGGCAAGCGCATTGCCATCCCATAGAGTGTTTGGCGGAGGCCTTTGTGATTGTTTTCGTACTTTCGTTTGCGGTTGCTTGCTTGGTTGCGTTCACGCTGACAAGTTCCATCTTGTCGAATCAAAAGCGGCGCTCGTAGTTTCGAATGAAGTTTATTCTTCGCGGTGAACGGTTACGTCAAATAACTGGTCGTTGACATAAACTAAATCATCCGGGTAAGCCAAGATGCTAAACACCAGAGTGGCTTTCCCGTC
>JAFDVY010000163.1 GCA_018268785.1 Acidobacteriota bacterium
TTACACATATCCCTGGACCGAGCTCTTGACCGACAACTGATCACCGACAACTGATGACTGGTTCTATTAGACACCACTAGGCTACTTCTGGTTGCGTGATTCTTCCACTGCGGAAACGACTGGGGGGCGTCTGGGCGTTGAAACTGGCTGGAGGTTCATGGTCATGCTGTTCAAACTCTGCAGGTAGCCCGCTACGCCCTGATAGATGCCTTCGGCCACTCGCTGGCGGTGTTCCGGCTGCTTTAGCATCTTTTCGTCGGCCGGATTGCTCAGGAATGAAATCTCCGTCAGGATCGACGGCATATCCGCGCCAATCAGCACCACAAACGGAGCCTTGCGCACCCCGCGGTTCTTTACCAGCTTCGCGTTTCTTTGCACGCTCCTGGAAAGTGAGTCCTGCACGTCCTGTGCAAACTCTTTCGATTCGTCAATTTTTTCTGTCCGCGCGATGCGCTTCACAATGTCTTCCAGGTCGTGAATCCCGTCCGAGCTCGAAGCGTTTTCCCGTGCCGCCACTTCCATCGCTTCCGCTGAGCCTTTCAAATTCAAGTAATACGTCTCAATCCCGCGTGCCTGCGCGTCGTGGCTCGAATTCGCATGGATCGAAATAAACAAATCCGCCTTCGCTTCATTGGCAATCCGCGTCCGCTCTTCCAGCGGAATAAAGGTGTCATCGGGCCGCGTGTAAACCAGGTCCGCACCGGGAAGCTTTTGTTGAATCAGTTTGCCCAGCCGCAGCGCCACATCCAGGCACAAATCTTTTTCCATCAACCCGGTCGGCCCGATCGTTCCCGTGTCGTGCCCGCCGTGGCCTGCGTCAATCACGATGCGCCCAATTTTCAATCCCAGGGCTCGCGTCAATGTCGATTGCCCGTCGCGCGTCGCCGTTGGAACCGTCGGAGCCTTGATCAAATCCGGCTTGCTGGAAGCGTTCTTCGCCGACTTTGTACGCAAATCTTTTTCTTTCGCAACGGCTGGCTGGGCAGCCACAGCCTCCGTTCTCACTGCTGGTGGGGCGCTCTTCGTCTGATTGCTCAAAACCGGCTCGGGCGAATTCCTGGCGGTGGTCTTTGTAGCTTCCGTATCCTCAGAATTCGCTTGCGGAGATGCCTGCTTCGCGGCCGTCATTGGCTGCGGATTCGCATACAAATCAATTAGCAGCCGCGAAGGCTTGCTCAGCAGGGAAGCGGCATAGTCCTTGACGCCGTTCACGTCCAGCACGATGCGCACTACGCCAGACGCGTTCTGCGCCACGCGCACATTCGTAAGCAAACTTCCACGCACCTTCACTGCGTCGCGCTTCAGTTGCGGAGAAAGCTTCGCCGCGTGCAAATCGAAATAAATCCGGTCGGGGTTCGCGATTCGTCCCGAAATGTACTGCACGGAATCTTCCAGCGCGATGGTTACTCGCGTCGAATCCGCCGACGCAACAGCGTTGATTGTCTTTACGGTCGGAATCCTGCCCGATTTCCTGGGCGTGTCGCCGTCCGAATCCTCGTCTTCCTCTTTGCTGGCGCTGCTTTGCGCTACGCGAACCGCCTCTGTCTTTTCCGGTGCGGGCTTCGTATTTGCCACAACTTTGTTGTCTGTCGCAGGCGTGCCCTGCAACAGCGCAAGCTCGCTCAAAGCCTGCTGCGCTTCCTTGCGATGAGTCGAACGCGGAAAGCGCTTCAGGAAATCCTGATAGGTCTTTGTCGCCGCGGCTGTATCGCCAAGCTGCTCCTGCTGCAATTTCGCCACCCGCAGCAAAACGTCCTGCGCGAATTTGCTCTTCGGATATTCCTTCAGCAAAAACTGGTAGGACTCCACCGCCGATTGGTAATAGCTTCGCCCGAACCGGTCGCCCATTTCCGAATACAATTCGCCCACGGCAAGCAGCGAATCCTGCACGTCCGAAGCGTGCGGCGAAATCAAATAAACTTTTTTGTAGCTCGCCACGGCGGATTTGTATTCCGCCAGCGTGCGCTTTTCCGCCGCTTTCGCATTGATCATCGCGCGCGCTTCTTCCGCCTTTGCGAATTGCGCTTCCGCGGCATCGCGTTTTACCGCGGCGGTAGTTGGCTCCGCGTTATTTCCAGCGGCGGCAAAAAGGGAATTGGGCGCATACGCAATCGCCGCGGCCGCCAACAAGAAAACCGGCGAAACGCGGGCGAAGGCCCTGTGCAAAAAAAGTGGCCGCAAATTAACCCGCATTGTTTCGGAAAACTTCATTCCCCCACCGCGTCCCCAAACATTCCCTGCTGCAAAACTATTCTCGCACTAATCGTTCGTAAATACCGTGCGCCCGTTCGTGTCGGTTTCCTTGCGGATTCTGCGCGCTCCAAAAAGCCCGCCTTCCAGGCGACCCGAGCCAGGCCGGTAAAACGCATCCTGCACTCTCTGCACGTAGTTCCGAGTCTCCCGGTACGCCGGAACGCCGCGAGCACGATCCACGGCACCTTCTCCAGCATTGTACGCCGCTAACGCAAGTTCCAGGTTGCCATTGTATCGTTCTAGCAACGCCTTCAAATAGCGAACCCCGGCGTCCACATTTTGTTTCGGACTGAACAAGTCCTTTACTCCGTATCGTTGTGCGGTTGTCGGCACAAGCTGCATCAGCCCCACGGCGCCCTTGCGCGAAACCGCCGCTGCATTCCAGCCCGATTCCGTTTCGATCACTGCGCGAATCAATGCGGGATCGATGCGGTGGCGTTCCGCGGCTTCTTTTACCAGGGCCTCCGCTCCGTTGCGATCGAGACTCATCGCTTCGTGCTTGCGTCCCAGAAAAGTTTGTTCTGCGGGGAGGTAGATGTCTTTCGGCTTGGCTGTTGCCAGCTTGGCTTTCGCTGGAGGCTCGGCGCTCACATAAATGCTGCGGCCATCGAAATTCTGGACCAGCGAAATTTGCGCGCGAGATGGGCTCGCTGCAAATCCCAGGGAGACCAGGACGATGGCTGTCGAAATGGCCGAACGTTTACCCATCACGGTTTACATACCCGCTTGCGGGGGCTGAACTCCCTGCAAACGGCGCCTTGGGGAAGGCGACAACAAATTCAAGTAAGCCTTGCTTTCTTTCGTAGCGCCGGGCTTTAGCCCGGCATCCTGCCTTTTCCTGCCTTTTCCGAAATGTAGCGCCGCGGCTTTAGCCCGGCATCTTTCCGCTTCGGTCGAAAAGGTTGCGAAGCCCGCCTGCGGGTTAATCACACACCCACGGTCACGCTTCTGGCGCTCGAGGCAAACTATAGCAAAGGCTCGAGGTAGCTGGGAACTGACCGAAGGGCCGAATTTAGGTCAGATGTGCCTTCTCCGCCACCTTCCGCCAGATCAGGCCTGCCGCCGCCTTTTCCGCCCAGTTTTTGCGCCAGCGTCTGTATCAGCTTGCCAGCATGGACTTTAGCGGTCAGGTCCTTGGTGACTCCGGCGATCAGGGCGACCTTGGGGCCATCCGGCATGCCCAGGACGACCACCCCGGAGCCCAGCTTCTGCCGTAGGCTGTCCACAAGCTGGCGAAGGGCTTCTCGGTCGATATTCTCAACCTGGCTGACCACTGTTTTGACGCCTTTGACGGTTTGCGCCGAATTGGCCAGATCGTCGAGCTGGGAAAGAGCTCCTTTGCGCTTCTGGTCGGAAAGTTCTTTTTCGAGTTGCTTCACGGTTTGCGCCAGTTTTTCAACCTGGGCGAGAACGGCGTCTTCGCCAACGTTGAGTTGATGCTGGATCTTGCCAAGAATTGCCGCCTGCTTTTGGAAATGTTCGAGCGCGCCGATTCCGGTCACGGCTTCGATGCGCCGGACTCCCGCGGCGACGGATTCCTCGCTGACAATTTTCAAAATTCCGATGTCGCCGATGTTGTGAACGTGCGTGCCGCCGCAAAGTTCCTTGGAATAAAAGCCGCGCGGCGCGCGTTCGTCGGGAATCGTCACGACGCGGACGTTGGCATCAGGATATTTGTCGCCGAAGAAGGCGAGCGCTCCCGAAGCGAGCGCGTCGTCGATGGCCATAATGTCCGTGCCAACCTTCGTGTTGTGCCGAATTTCGTCGTTCACTTGCTGCTCGATGTCCCGCAGTTCTTCCGCGTCCACGTGAGCGAAGTGGGAAAAGTCGAAGCGCAACCGATCAGGTGCATTGAGCGAGCCGGCCTGCTTGACATGCGTGCCCAGAATGTTGCGCAGCGCGGCGTGAACAAGGTGCGTGCCGGTGTGATTCCGAATGATGCGTGCATGGCGGTCGGCATCGGCAATCACGCTGACGCGATCTCCCACGCGGAGCGTTTCTTTGGCAACAACTTTGTGCGCAACAAGCCCAGCCACCGGATAAAACGCGCCGGTCACTTCCGCGAGCAATTGCGACTCAGAATTGTCGTAGAAAGCGCCAGTATCAGAAACCTGCCCGCCCGACTCGGCATAAATCACCGTACGATCAAGCACGACTTCGCCCGATTCGCCCGCCTTCAACTCATTGACCGAGCCGCCTTTGGTGACAATCGCTTCAATCCGCGCATCCTTTGCTTTCCCGCTATGGTAAAAATCTTTCTCCGTCTTAAACGTCTCCGCAATCTTCGCAAACGCCGGATTCGCCGCCTCCTTCGCTCCGCCCTTCCACGAAGCCCGCGCCACGTCGCGTTGTTTTTGGAGTTCCGCTTGGAACTCAGAGTCCACATTTTCCGACAACACCCAATCTCTGTGCTTAACGAGGTCCCTAATGAAATCGGGTCGTAGGCCCAGCGTGTCATACGCAAAGAACAGATCTTGGCCAGTCAATTCGTTGGGAACGGACGGATTCACCCATCGAAACTTCAAATAATCGTCGAACTTCTTCAAGGCAGGCACTATTGCGCGTAGATACTTCTGCTCCTCTTCGAGGATGGACCTGACGACCAATCTTTGGTTCGTGTTGTCACTAAGTTCTGGGTAAGGTAGTTCCATCTGCTCGAAGACCGTAGTCGCCAGTTCAAACAGGAAGGGTTCCCCTTTGCCACGTCTCCGACCGAAATCGATCGCACGCCGTATAATCTTCCGAAGTACGTAACCCCGTCCCTCGTTGGCTGGAATCACGCCGTCAGAAATCAAAAAGACCGTAGCGCGTATATGGTCAGCAATGATCCTCAGCGGTGCATTGAAGTCAGAACCGACTCCCCACTCGGTCCTTGGCCCGTGCATTGCAGTTTCTGATTCGGTCAGTTCGGATGCACGGCGAATTAACTGCGTGAAAAGATCGGTGTCGTAGTTGGAGATCACACCTTGGAGGACGGCGGCAACGCGTTCGAGGCCCATGCCGGTGTCCACGCAAGGCCTGGGCAGCGGATCAAGATGCGCTTCGAGGCATTTGCCGTGAACGTCGCACAAATCGCAAACGCGGTTGAACTGCATGAAAACGAGATTCCATATCTCGACGTAACGCCCGCACTCGCAGGGAAATTTGCAATCTGCGTGGCCCTCTTCTGACGCTGCTGGACCCATGTCATAAAAAATTTCGCTGCACGGGCCGCAGGGCCCGGAGTCACCCATGGCCCAAAAATTGTCTTTCAGTCCGGGAATGGGAACGATGCGGTCTGCGGGAACGCTTTGTTCGAGCCAAAATGATTTTGCTTCTTCATCCACGCCGAGCTTATTGCCGGGAGCAACTTCCGCTCCGCCAAAAACCGTAACGTAAAGTTTGTCCTTCGGAATCGCAAACCATTCCCGCGAAGTCAGCAACTCCCAAGCGTAGGCGATGGCATCCTTCTTGAAATAATCGCCAAACGAAAAATTGCCGAGCATTTCAAAAAACGTGTGATGGCGTTTGGTGAAGCCCACGTTTTCAAGGTCGTTGTGCTTGCCGCCGGCGCGAACGCATTTTTGCGCCGTGGTGGCTCGCGTGTAATCGCGCTTTTCCAGGCCCAGAAAAACATCCTTGAACTGATTCATCCCCGCATTCGTGAAGAGCAGCGTCGGATCGCCATGGGGAACAAGCGAGCTGCTGCGCACGCGCCGATGCCCGTTTCCATCTGGACCTTTCTTGCTCTCAAAGAACTTGAGAAAGGTCTCGCGAATCTCGTTACCGCTCCATTTTTTGCCGTCGCCAGTCACTCGGCCCTCTTCGTTATAGACTGCGCTGATTCATGCGTTTGTTGCCGTCACCTGGGTGCCGGGCTAAAACCACGGCGCTACATAAAACCATTCCCGCATCGGCATTATCTCACAGCCCAATGTAGCGCCGCCCTCACCGCGTCTTTTGCGGTGAGGGCGGCATCTTCGCTCTCAACGATACCGAGGCTCTCCCCTTCACCCACCAATGCTACGTTCCTGGGGTGCCTCCGATCGTGAGCCGCGCCAAAAACCACCGCGCTACATTTTCGAAGTGGAAGCCATATAGTGTTATGCTACTGTACGAATGTGTTATTCCGACGCAAGAACATTCGCCTCCCCGCCCAAGACTACTTCGGCAAACGAATCTATTTCGTCACGATTTGCTGCGATCGCCGCAAACGCATTTTCGTCGAAGAGCGCATTGGCCGATGGCTCATCAAACATCTGCGTCGTTCTTCGCAAAAACACAATTTCATCATTCACGCCTACTGCATCATGCCCGATCACGTGCATTTGCTTGCCGAAGGCAAGGATGAGTCATGCAATCTTTCTCGTTTTGTCTCTTACTTGAAACAAGAAACCGGCTCTGCCTACGCGAAGCGATTCGGAAAACAACTCTGGCAAACAAAATATTTCGATCGTGTTCTTCGCAAAGCCGAAGATGCTGAATCTGTCGCCTGGTACATTTGGCTGAATCCGTTTCGCAAAGGCTTGTGTCAGGCGCCGCAAAATTATCCGCTTTCAGGTTCGTTCACCGTTGATTGGAAAAAGCGGTGTGCTCCAGCCCGCATTTGGACGCCAACTTGGCGGGCACGCGATGCCTCGCCTTTTTCCGAAATGTAGAGCCGTGGTTTTAGCCCGGCACCTGGCTGGAGCCCTTCGCTTCAGCAAGAACTTTCCTGCTCGATTTTTAATTTGTCGCTCGTCCACGCGCGACCTATTCTTAGGATCCCAGACTTCCATTACCTCAGTCACCAGCTCGCGTTTGGACGCCAACTTGGCTGACACGCGATAGCTCGCCTTTTTCCGAAATGTAGAGCCGTGGTTTTAGCCTGGCGTCAGGCTAGATCCCTGAGCCACGAAAACCTAAGCCTCCCGCTCCAAGGGCATTCATAGGGTCTTCTTGATTATCTCCGAAGAGCGGATCAGGTGTATCTCCCCGCAAAACGTACAGCTGTCCTTTTTCCATTCCTTCGCCCAATTGTTTCCTGCGGAAATTTAAGTTAACGTATCAGGAACGTGTGCCTAAAGTAACAAACGTTCTTGAGCTCGATACGGCTGACATCGCATAGCTTCTCTTCAGAACCCCGCCCCAATCTGACCACTCTCAGCCAGCCCCTAACCCCCTTTAGAATCAACACATGCAGATTTGATAGAAAACAAAGGACTT
>JAFDVY010000164.1 GCA_018268785.1 Acidobacteriota bacterium
CGTCGCCTGCCATGCCGTAATCCTTCGCACTACGCCGAAGATCTCGACACCGCGCGGCGCTGTCATCACAATGTTCGCCGCGCTTCTCACTTTTGTGATTGCGCAAATCTCCTGGCGCATCTTCGAGGAACCTCTGTTAAAGCGAGGACACGCTTTCCGCTATTGAAACTATCCGGAGTCTCGTCGTGACTGAAAAAATTCGCTGCCATTGGGCGCAAAAGGAAATCAACATCCCCTATCACGACAAGGAATGGGGCGTTCCCGTTCACGACGACCGCCTGCTTTTTGAATTCATCATTCTGGAAGGCGCGCAGGCCGGCCTCAGTTGGGACACGATCCTCGCCAAGCGCGCTCGCTACCGCGAAGTCTTCGATAATTTCAAGGCGGAAAAAATCGCCCGCTACGACAGAAAGAAAGTCGCCGCACTCCTCAAAGATCCCGGCATCATCCGCAATCGCCTGAAAATCGCTTCAACAATCTCCAATGCGCAGGCGTTCCTGAAAGTACAAGAAGAATTCGGCAGCTTTGATAAATATCTCTGGCAATTCGTCGCTGGCAAACCAATCAAAAATGCGTGGAAGGAACACAAACGGGTTCCGGCAAAAACGAAAGAGTCGGACGCCATGAGCAAAGACCTGCAACAGCGCGGTTTTCGCTTCGTCGGGTCAACCATCTGCTACGCGTTCATGCAGGCCACTGGTATGGTGAACGATCACCTCGTTACCTGCTTCCGCTACCGCCAGGTAGCGTAGGCACTCTTGCCTGCGACAAGAGCATGGCACGCTTCCGTTTGAGCCGGCGGGCCGGGATCACCCCAATTGACCGTCTACTGAAAAATCTCCACGTCGATCACGTGAAAGGCCTGCGTCCCCGCGCTGCCCACACGATGCGTGTAAGGGTGTCCGACAGCCTTGTGAAACCCGACTTCTCCTGCAATCACTGGAGCTGGATCGCCCCAATTGCTGCTGCCCCACGCTTGTGCGTGCGTTTTATCGCCGCTTAGGGCAACGCTCACATTGTCGTTGCTGTGCGTGTGAAACAGCGCCGGATCGCCGGGCGGAAACAGCACATCCAGCACGCGCACATACTGATTCCATAAAACCACGCGATGATGCGGCTCCCTCTCTACCGGAACCGGCTCTTTCAACGCCACAGCATCGACACGCGGAATTTTCACCGGAATTCCATGTGCAGTCGCTTTTTTCACTTCAATCTCAATCGTCTCCACCGGCGCATCCGTCAAATTCTCTGCCGAGTGTGTCACGCTGTCGCCCCAATAAATTTCGCCCGGACGCCGCTGTGTCTCTTGCGTTTTCCCGTCCGAAGTCGTCACCCGCAAATGACTGCCCGTAATGGCAACCACAGCGCGTCCCGTGTGCGTGTGCATCGGAGAAGTCGCGCGCGGCGCATAGTGCACGCGCGTCACACGAATCTGTTCATTTTCAAATTCCACTTTGACGGTGTAGCCAGCCGTCAAAGCCGGCTCTTGCACCCTCACCGGCAGAATTACCAACACCGCCCCAAGTATCGCGACCTTCATTCCGTTCATGGCACTCCTCGCACTCCTCGCGCGCAGCATATTCGCCTCAGTCGCGTCATGCAACCATCTCGCCGGCGCGCGAGGTAGCGTAGGCACTCTTGTTTACCCCAATCTTCGAGGGGCCTGCGAACGGCGTAGGCCTGAGTAGAATCAATCCTACAGATAAGAGCCGACGCGCTACCCGCTCTCCTCCGCTGCTTGCGTTGCAAGCAAGGCCAGCGTACGATTTCTTACTGTTCGTTTCTCGCTTTCCTTTTTTAAATTTGGCCCTTCGCTGACGCAAGGGGCACGGTGTGACAAAGAGGCCGCAGCATGAAATCTGTCGTGGTCGTAGGCGCGCAGTGGGGCGACGAAGGGAAAGGCAAAGTCGTCGACTATCTTGCCGGATCGTTTGATTACATCGCGCGCGTAGCCGGCGGCCACAACGCCGGTCATACCGTCATCATCGGCAAGGAAAAGCACGTCCTTCAGCTAATTCCGTGCGGAATTCTGCGCCCTAGGCAGCACGCCGTCATCGGCGCGGGCGTCGTCATCGATCCCGGTGCGCTCGTCAAGGAAATCGAAACGCTAGCGAGCGCAGGCATCGAAGTCAAAGGCCGTCTCCACATCAGCAATCGCGCGCACTTAATCTTTCCTTATCACCGCGAGCTCGACAAAGCCGCAGAAGTTGCACGCGGTGCAAACAAGATCGGCACCACGTCCCGCGGCATCGGCCCAGCCTATGAAGACAAGATGGCGCGCCGCGGCCTTCGCACCTGCGATCTCCTCGACCCCGCGCTCTTCCGTGAAAAAGCGGCGCGAGTGGTCGCAGAAAAAAATCGCCTTGCCAAAGGCGCGTACGGCGCAGATATCGATTTCTCTCAGGAAGTCGAGGAAACCCTCAAGCAGGGCGAAAAAATTCGCGGCTACATTTGCGACACCGCTGAACTGGTCAATCACGCGCTCGATTCCGGTAAATCCGTCCTCTTTGAGGGCGCGCAGGGCACCATGCTCGACATTGACCACGGCACGTATCCCTACGTCACCAGCTCTAGCGCCACGAGCGGCGGCGCTACTACTGGTGTCGGCGTTCCGCCCACAAAAATCAAGCACGTCCTCGGAATTTCCAAAGCCTACACCACGCGCGTAGGCGGCGGCCCGTTTCCCACGGAAATGCCCGACCTCGACGCGCAAGCCATTCGTGAACGTGGAAAGGAATTTGGCGCCGTCACAGGCCGCCCGCGCCGCTGTGGCTGGCTCGACCTCGCTGTTCTTCGCTACGCAAAAATGATCAATGGCATCGATTCGCTTGTCGTCACCAAGCTCGATGTGTTCGACACCCAGCGCGAAATTCAAGTTTGCACCGGCTACAAATACAAAGGCTCGCCGCTGGACGAAATGCCCGCGCTAGCCGAAGAATATGAAAAGGTCACGCCCGTCTATCAAACTCTTCCAGGCTGGCAACAGGAAACCTACGGCGTGAAAGACGCTGCAAAATTGCCGAAAGCCGCCATCGACTACATGCGTTTCATCGGCGATTTTCTCCAGGTCGAAATCGGCATGATCTCCACCGGCCCCGAGCGCGACGCCACCATCGTCCCCGAAGGCACACTCCTCGCCCGCTGGTTGTAATTTCATGCGAGGCGTATAGGAACTTGTCATTCCGAGCGAAGCCAGGAATCTGCTTTCTGTTGGTGTTGTAGGGGCCGACTTCTGAGCCGGCTTTCTTGCTCCACGCTATACTGTTCCTCCAATGCGCACCTTTGAAGAAGCCCGTCGCGACATCACCCGCGAACTCGGACTCATCGCCCATCCTGGAGCTTTGAAATACGAAAGCGTGTCTCTCAGAAATTCTTTGGGGCGGGTTCTCGTAAACGAAATTCGCGCCGATCGCCTCTACCCGCCTTTCGATCGCTCCCTGCGCGATGGCTACGCAGTCCGCGCATCTGATGTGGCGCCCAATGCAAAACTAAAACTCATCGGTGAACTAAAAGCCGGCGACACTCCCCAAATTTCCGTAGCACCCGGAACCTGCGTCCAAATTATGACCGGAGCCGCCGTGCCGCAAGGTGCTGACGCCGTCGTAATGATCGAACACACTCGCTCCGAAGCTGACACGATCGTCTTCGATCGCCCGGCGCTCGCTGGACAGCACATCGTCCCTCGCGGCAGGGAAGCCGCGGAAGGGCAGGTACTGCTCGTCCGCAGTGCAAGAATCGGTTTCGCGGAAATTGCTGTCGCGGCACAAGTCGGCGCAATTGACCTTCAGGTTTATCGCAAGCCGCGCGTGGCGATTCTTTCCACCGGCGATGAAGTCGTCTCCGCCGAGGAAAAACCCGGCGACTTCCAGATCCGCAACAGTAATGCCTACTCGCTCGCGGCGCAGGTCACACTTCGCGGCGGCGAACCTGTCGTCCTCGTCAACGCGAAGGACACCGAACAAGACTTGCATGAAAAAATCGCGCGGGGACTCAAGGAAGACATGCTGGTCCTCTCCGGAGGTGTTTCAGCGGGGAAGTACGACCTCGTCGAAAAAGTATTGCGTGATCTAGGCGCGCATTTTCACTTCGACGCAGTAGCCATTCGTCCAGGCAAACCTACTGTTTTTGCAATCTGCAATGGAAAGCCCGTTTTCGGCCTCCCTGGAAATCCCATCTCGACAATGGTGACGTTTGAACTCTTTGCATCTCTCGCTCTCGAACTCCTTTCGGGCGCCCAAGCCAAACCGCTCGCTTTTCTCGATGCACGTCTTGGTGAATCTCTGCAAGAAAAAACCGGTCTCGCTCATTTCCTTCCGGCCCGTTTGACTTGGCCTGACGGCACTCCGACCATCGCCCCGCTCAAATGGCAAGGTTCCGGCGATCTCGCCGCCGTTGCCAAAGCCAACTGCTTCCTCTACATTCCCGCAGACCGAAGCAAGTTCGAGTGCGGCGAAACTGTCTCTGTCCTCCCCCGCCGCGACGTCCTGTAACGCCACTCGGTAGCGTAGCTACTCTTCGCTGCGAAATCCGAATTTATTGCCTGGCTTGAAACCGTGCTCAGGCAAGAGTGCCTACGCTACCCGCTCCTGCTAAACTGAACGCAATGCCCAAACTGTCCCACTACTCCTCTCGCGGCGAAGTCCAGATGGTCGATGTCTCTTCCAAAGCCATCACTACCCGCTCCGCTAAGGCCCAGGGCTTCGTCGAAATGAAGCCCGCCGTCCTTACCGCCGTCCGTAAGCTAAAGAATCCCAAGGGCAATCCCCTCGAGGTGGCCCGAATTGCTGGAATTGCGGCTGCTAAGCGCACTGCCGAGTGGATACCTCTTTGTCATCCTCTTCCTCTCACTCACATTGATGTGACCGCCACCCTGTGCAAGAATGGCGTTGAGATACGCTCCCACGTAGTGGCGGCCGCCCAGACCGGTGTCGAAATGGAAGCCCTGGTCGCTGTCACTGCCGCAGCCCTCACGGTCTACGACATGTGCAAAGCCCTCGATAAAGGCATCGAGATTACCGACATTTATCTCCTGGAAAAGACCGGGGGCAAGAGCGGGGATTTCCGCAGAAATGCCGCCTCGCAGCGCAAGCCGGCGCGCCGGAGGTCCCGTTGAGCGCCGCAAGCGGATCAAAGGTTAAGCTTCTCCTCGCGGATGACAATCCGCTCGTGCGCGAGATCGTTGTTAAGGGCATGGAATCGCATTGCGAGGTCATCGTAGCAACCGACGGCGCCGACGCGCTCCTCAAAATCATCGACGATCCGCCCGACGCGATTCTCTGCGACTACAAAATGTCCGGTCTCGACGGCCGCCAGCTTTTTGAAAAACTCCGCGGCAGGGAACAGACGCGCCACATCCCCTTCATGTTCATGGCCAGCCGCGCGGACATCGAAGAACGTCTCCGCCCGCTCGTCGACGGCGTCGAAGACTTCATCGCCAAGCCATTTCTGATCAAAGATCTCGTTCGCATAGCCAAAAAAGTCATTGACCGCCTACATCTGGAAAAGTTGCAAAAGCGCGCGTCTCGCCCCGGCGTTATTCAAGGCCGTCTCGAAGAGATGAGCATGATCGACCTCATGCAATCGCTCGAAATGGGCCAGAAATCCTGCCGCCTCGTCGTGCATCATAATGGCGAGCAGGGTGAACTCTTCTTCGCTTCCGGCCAGTGCCGCGATGCAAAAATGGGCAAGATCGAAGGCGACGACGCAGTCTATAAAGTTCTGCTCTGGTCCGCCGGTGAATTTGAAATTGATTTCAATGCGGCAAATGCATCGAACCGCACAACCACCACTCGCAATACCACCGGCCTTTTAATGGAAGCCATGCGCCTGATGGACGAGGCCAACGCGCATCGCGATACGGTGCCCGCGCAGTAGCGCGCTTCCATGGCCGACCCCGCTTCGCTCCGCGTCGCCATTATCACCATCAGCGATTCCGTTTCCGCAGGGAAGACCGAGGACAAATCCGGGCCGGCCGTCAAAGCGCGTTGCCGCGAACTCGGCTGGGAAATCAAATCGACTCTCGTGGTAGCCGACGATCCGCCCAGCATTCGCGAACAGCTTCGCGAACTCGCTGACTCGGGAAGAATCGATTTGATTCTCACGACCGGTGGCACCGGCTTAAGCCCGCGCGATTCCACGCCGGAAGCCACCATAGCCGTCGCCGATAAAATGGTTCCCGGATTCGCTGAAGAGATGCGCCGCAAAGGAATGGAAAAAATGCCGCGTGCCATCTTGTCCCGAGCTGTCGCCGCCATTCGCCACAAATGCCTTATCTTGAATTTGCCCGGCAGCCCCAAAGGCGCCGTCGAATCCCTGGACGCTGTCGCCTCTCTTCTTCCTCATTCCATCGCCATAATCCATGGCGCCCGCCACGACTAGCCTGTGACGTGTTCCGGGTACCGTAGCCACTCTTGGTTGCGAAAGGTAATCGTATTGGTGGAACTGGAACCGCCGCAAGCAAGAGTGCCTACACTCCTTTCACCGAGGAACGATTGGTACAGTGACTGACGAAGGTGTGTTGCTCCAATGATAGATGCGTATGTGTCCGACGCGTGTCTTTGAGGACGTTAACTCCGATTCTCCCGTCTGCAAATTTCGTGAAAAATGCGGCGCAAATGCGCCAGTAATTTGCACACGCAATTTGTGGCCTTTCTTGAAAACGTTCGATGTCAACAGCCGATCCAGCGTGAGTTTGTAAACCTTGCCGGGCTCCAGCAATTCCGGCTTTAGCGAGGCGTTTCGATAACTCGCCCGCAAGACATCCAGTCCCGGGCTCATCAGATTGAACGCGCGTCCGTCCGGCCAGACATCAAGGATGCGCACCCACAAATCAAAATCTGGAGCATCTGCCGATGCATAAATCGTCGCTTGAATCGGCCCGGTGACTTCCGTGTCTTTCTCGAAGGGGAAAGAGTCGAACACAATCACATCATCTCGTCCTTCGAGGCTTTTATAATCTCGAGCGCCAAATTCCGCGTAGGGATCGGTCACGGGGTGCGCCGGGTCGGACAGAAGCTCTGAATAATCAGAGGACATTTCTGAAAGATGTTCCAGCAGTCGGCCTGGACCTTTCCTGTCACTTGCGGACAGAATATAGTCCGTGGTTTCTGCGCGCTTCAGCGGCCACGCATCTTCGCGGCGCCACTTGTTGTCCCCCATTACAAAAATGCGCACCGGCTTTTCGCGCGCATTGCCGTTGTCGATGCCTTTTAGATAACGATCCATCCAACGCAGAATAATTTCGTCGTAGTCGACTTTTGCATCCGCGCC
>JAFDVY010000165.1 GCA_018268785.1 Acidobacteriota bacterium
CGCCGCCTTTCAGCCGGATGACGGCTTGGCCGCTGCGAGCAGCGGAAATCATTCGACTGTGAATATTCTCCTGGGAGACTTTTTTGACACCGCAGCGCTTACCGACGCTCTGGACTGCAACGCGAGATGGGATTGTGCCCAGGACTTCCTCCGAAACGAGGTCGTCGTGAAGCACCAGGTCCGCAGCGCGCAGGACCTCTACGGCCCGCAGGGTAAGCAGTTTGGCGGAGCCTGGACCAGCTCCCACCAAATAGACTTTTCCGGGAAGCACGAAGTGAGGTCGCATGGAAATTCAGATACCTGAGGGAAGGGTATCAGCTCGAAGCGACGTGGGAATGCGGATCTTTGCATGGGAAGAATTGAAGAACCTGATGCTTGATACGCAAGCGCCTTTACGGCGCTAACAGCAACTCGCAACGGCTTAGGCGCACACCTGTTTACTGTCGGCTGTTTGCTCGCTTGCGCCAAAAATAGTAGAAGGGAACGCCCGCTAGAATGACCAATAAACCCAATGTGGAACGCACCGGGTGGCCCATCCACAAATTGATTGTGAGGGCTGTTGCCGCAAGAAAGAAAACGACTGGAGTAAAGGGATAAGCCGAGGCCTGATACGGCCGAGTAAGGTTTGGCTGCTTGAAGCGAAGACGAATCAGAGCTATCGCCGTCAGTGCGAAGAAAATCCACACAGCAAAAACAAAGAGGGAATAGAGCTGCTCATAGGTGCCGGTGAGTGCAAGCAGCGCAGAGACGCCACCGAGGAAGAGTAGAGCGCCACTTGGCGTGCACAAGCGAGGATGGATGTTGCCAGCGAACTTGAAAAACAGTCCGTCGCGAGCCATGGCGAAAGGTATGCGTGCACCGGTGAGGACGACGACGTGAAGTGCGCCAAGCGCGGAAATGGCCATGGCAATGGTGAGTGCGGCTGCACCCCGCGATCCGGCGAAGGATTGCACGACGTCCGAGGCAACATGTTGGGATGCTGCGATGGAAGAAAAGGGCAAAGTATGAAAATAGACGATGTTGGCGAGAAGATAGAGCCCAGCGATGGTGCTGAGGCCCAGGATTATGGCGCGAGGGATGTTTCTTCGCGGATCAAGAATCTCTTCCCCTAGCGAACCGAGATCGTTGAAGCCGTTGTATGCCCACATGGCCGGAACGAGCGCAGACAATACGGCGCCGATGGTTGCAAGGGCGGAGGGATTTGCCGTCAAGTGGTTTGTCAGAGGCGCCGCGACAATAGTGTTCTTTGCTCCGAACAAAAATCCACCCGCGACGATCAGGACGATTGTCGCCATTTTTAAAGTAGTGAGGATCATCTGGATATTTCCGCTGGATTTGACGCTGAGGTAGTTGACGACAGTGACCACGAGGACGACCAATGCTGCGAGCGGTTGTGCGAGTGTGATCGTGAAAGCAAATTTCGCAATGTGTCCCGTATAAATTGGCGCTGTAACGGCGGGGAAGAGGAAGCCGAGAAATCGGAGAAAGCCGGCTGCGAGCGCCGCCATGGCCACGGGGCGATCAAGGAAAGAACTCATCCAGCCGAAGAGGTAGCCCCAGATTGGGCCCAAACCTTCACTCAGATAAACGTACGGACCGCCGGCTTTGGGAAACGCGGCGCCCAGTTCCGCGTAACAAAATGCGCCGAAAAGAACGATAACCCCGCCTAGAATCCATGCTACGAAAACGAGGCTCTCACTTCCGACCGTGCGCGCCATTTCGCTCGTCACCAAGAAAATTCCAGAACCAATGGTGTTGCCAATGACAACGGCGGTGGCTGCCCTCAAACCAAGACCGCGGATGAGGCTGGGGCTCTGAGTTTGTTGGGTCAAGATTTTTGGCGGAGCATTGGGATGGGTGAGACTACTATTGGCGAGAGTGCCGGTCAACGGGCGCGAAGTACAAAAATCGCGCTATCATCATGTCGCTTTTGTGAGGGACGATGGCGCCTCTGAAAATCATGTTGCAGTCATTTGCTTGGGACGAACGGTTTCGAATTGCCGAAACCGAAAATGTACTCACGCCCGCGCTTGTCGTGTATCCGGAATTTATTGCATCCAATATCTCTCAAACTTTGAAACTGCTCGCTGGGGATGGCGACCGGTGGCGCGTGCATGTCAAGACCGCCAAGCTGGGACACACACTGAAGATGCTGCTGGAGCAAGGAGTTCACAATTTCAAGTGTGCAACGACTCTTGAGTTGCTGGTTGCATGCCGCAACGGCGCGAAAGATGTTTTGTTCGCCTATCCTGCAGTTGGTGCAAACGCAAAACGGGTGAAGGAAATCGCCAATGAGTTTCCTGGGACGCGGATTTCCGTTTTGGCCGAGAGTGAAGAGCAGGTTCGGCAGTGGGGCGGAAGCTCCGTTGCAATATTCGTAGATATCAATCCGGGGATGAACCGCACGGGAATCGAACAGGACAAGGGCGCCGAAATCGCCAGGCTAGTGGCCGCGATCCGAAATGCAGATTTGAGATTGCGTGGATTGCACTATTATGACGGCCATTATGGCGGACTGGAAGAACCGGCTCGGACTATCGCCGCTCACGAAGGATATGAGCGGCTGCTGCAGATAGTGGCCGAAATTGAAGCAGTTGGCGCGAGCGTGGAAGAAATTATCACCGCGGGCACGCCGACATTTCCATGCTCACTTTCATTCGCTGGTTTTCGAGACAAGAAATTTGTGCATCGAATTTCTCCGGGCACGGTGGTCTATAACGATGCGACCAGTCTTGCGCAGCTTTCTCCAGAGTATGGCTTCAAACCGGCCGTGCTGGTGCTCTCGCGCGTGGTTAGCCGGCCGCGCGCCGACATGATCTGCTGCGACGGAGGGCACAAGGCGGTCTCTGCAGACGCCGGCGTTCCCACATGCGTCGTTGTTGGGCATGCCGAACTTGCGCCGCTATCCCCCAGCGAGGAACACTTGCCGATGACGATTGCGTCAAGTTCCTCTGCGCCGCAAGTCGGAGAGGCGATTTACCTGCTGCCTCGGCACGTTTGCCCGACTGTGAACAACTTTGATTGCGCGGTTCTCGTTGAGAACGGCAAGGTAGCCGGTATCGAGAAAGTCTCGGCGCGCGGACGCGAGGCTCCGCTATTGAGAGAACTGGCGAAAAGCAACGCAATTTAAAGAGGAGAGCAGCACGGAGGGAAGTCCTCGATGCCGATGCAGAATCACGCGAATGATCACACGGGAATGAAGCTGCGCGCCGCCGAACGCGCGCTGGAGCTGGTCGAGCCGGGGATGACCCTTGGATTGGGATCGGGTTCGACGGCGACGATTTGGATAAAGCTACTGGGTGAAAAGGTACGCAACCACGGCTTGAAAATCCAGGCGATTGCCAGTTCCGACGATAGCGAAGCGCTTGGAAAATCTTATGGAATTCCGTTTGTTACGTTTGAAGCCGTACGCAGCCTCGATTTGACCGTGGACGGAGCTGACGAGATCGCGCCAGGGCTTGCATTAATCAAAGGCGGTGGAGGCAAACTCTTGCGGGAAAAAATTGTTGCCAGCGCGTCGAAGCGCTTTGTGATCGTTGCAGATGATTCAAAGGTGGTGGCGAAATTGGGGCGATTCCCGCTGCCCGTCGAAGTGATTCCCATGTCCGCGCCCCTGGTGACGGAAGAACTGAAGAAAATCGGGTTTGCGCCCAAGACCAGAGTGCATCAGGATGGAACCCGCTACATCACGGATGAGGGAAATCTGATTCTCGATTGCACCGGGCTGCTAATGGACAATCCGGTCGAAATCGCACACAAACTGGATTCCATCGTCGGGGTCGTGGAACACGGCCTCTTTCTAAAAATGGCGACCAGTGCCATCATTGCCAGCGAACAAGGGATCATCGAACGCTCTTCTTAAGGCAATACCCCGGTCGCGTTGCGAAATGACAGGCACTGCCAGTAGTGAATCCGAGTAGATTGGCCCAGGTAAGGCAAGCGACAGTGCTTTGGTGTTTGCAGAACTTTTGGAGTGTGGGCGTCGCAGCAGCTATTCGGCAACGACCAGGAGGCTATACCCGCCAAGCAGGCGCACGGTAAACTCCGGCGCCAGGGCAAACAGTGAGCTCCGAATTGGTTTTGCGAGTGTCGCGAGTTTGCTTGCTCCGGGAAGACTGGGAACCAGTTGCCAATCCAGTATTTTGAATCCGGTGTATTCCAAGGCCGAAATCGCGATTTCCCTGTTGAAGTGATGAAGATGATGGTGCGCGTCACGCCGTTGCAAAAAAGCGCCTGCACGCAACGCGCTTTGAACGGAAATGTCCAAAGAGAAGCTGAACAGCTTCAAGGCCGCTCGCGACTTTAGCATCCTTAGGAAGCCAAGGTAATTCTCGACGTGATCCACGACTTCCAAAGCCAGAAGCAAGTCCAATTCAGGAGTTTCGATCTCTCCAAAATCTGCGAGGCCAAACTGCAACATCTCGTTCTCCCTCGTCATCGCCATTTCGATTGCGGCAGGTGCAACGTCCCAGCCCCAAAATCGCACATAGGGCTCTAGTTTGCCCTGAAGTTGCTTCAATACCTCGCCCGCTCCACAGCCGACCTCGCCGATCCTTTTCGGGTGCAGGTTTTTACTTTGGAGAAAACGAAAAATATGCTCAGCCTTCCACGCCGAATATTCCACGTGCCATGTGGGATGCTTCCGAAAGTAGTCGCCGTTTACGTGGGGATCATTCTCTGGATCATGAACACTTGTAAATCGAGCTTGTGAGGAAGATGCAACAGCGGCGATCTCGGCGGCGCGATCATTTGGTCTCATCAGTTTTGCTCACTTGGTGGCGCGAAGCTGCTTCAAAAAATGCTACTTGAACTGCATGGACGGGTCTAGGCTCGATTTGGTGCTGCCATGCTAAGTGTTAACAAGAATCCTTCCGGCCCACGCTGATTAGTCTCGCGGACAAACATTCAGAACTGCGAGATACTGTCTGCATGCACTTGAAAGAATTGGGAAAAACTGGCGTCTTTATCCCTGAAATCGGTTTGGGAACCTGGGATTACAAGGGCGATACGACGGCCTTGCGCAAGGGACTCGATGCGGGCGCCATGTTCATTGATACCGCCGAATCCTACGGAACGGAATTGCTCGTGGGCAGATTGCTTAGCGAGATGCGCCATGCCGTTCACAAGACCGTATTTGTGGCAACGAAGATCTCCCCGCAAAACTTTCGCGCCAAGGATTTGCGAAACTCGGTCGATTCCAGTTTGTCGAAACTAGGCGTTGAAACTATCGACTTGATGCAACTTCATGAGCCAAATGGAGCAATCCCGATAGAAGAGACGATGGGCGCACTTGCGGTCCTGGTTGATTCCGGGAAGATCAGATTCTGCGGAGTCAGCAATTTTTCCGTTCGTGAACTTCAGGCCGCGCAGAATGCATTTGGGAAGCACAAAATTGTTTCAAACCAAGTCCGCTATAATCTGATTGATAGAACCATTGAAAAGGAAATTCTTCCGTACTGCCAGGCGAACGATATCACCGTCATTGCCTACAGCCCTCTCGCAAAAGGCGTCGGCCGCATTTTAGATTGCGACCCGAATGGAACCATTTCAAGAATGGCTCAAGCGACAGGGAAGACGCCGGCGCAAATCATGATCAACTGGTGCAATTTCAGGGATGGGATAGTTTCCATTCCAAAATCAAATTCGGCCGAGCGCGTCTTGGAAAATTGTGGCGCTTCCGGCTGGAGGCTCTCACCCGATGATTTTGCCTTGCTGAACCGGGAAATAAAATTCCGCCATCGAACTAATTTCGATTCGCTCGTCAGGAAACTGATTCCGCGCTCGCTCCATGGCACTGCCGTCAAGTTGAGGGCGTTGTTGCCTCGCGGTTTGCGGCGGCGAATCACCTGACCGCGATTTCGAATCTGCCTTTTTAGATTTCGTTTTTCTTGAACCGATCCACCAAATTGCTGCAAGCACGCACCGCGAGCGCCATCATCGTTAGAGTCGGGTTCTGGCATGCCGACGAAACAAAACTCGCGCCATCCATCACGAATAGGTTTTTCACATCATGAGTTTGATTGTATGTATTGAGTACTGACTTCTTTGGATCGCCGCCCATGCGTGCGGTTCCCAATTCGTGAATCGCCATGCCCGGCATTTCCGTGCGCGACTGTATCTTGATATCTTTCGCGCCGGTGGCTTCCAGCATTTCCGCCGCTTGGGAAGCCGCATCTTCCATTAGTGCTGCTTCGTTGTCGCCATGCGTCATGGAAATGCGCAGAGCAGGAATGCCCCAGGCATCTTTCAGGTTCTTGTCGATTTCGCAAAAGTTGTCCCAACGCGCGAGCGATTCACCGAATGCACCAAGGCCGATTGAGTAGATGCCTTGCTTTACGGCGCCCTTGAAGGACGTTCCGTAGCCTTCCGCGTTGAAATTGAATTCCATGGCCCCGCCGCCTTGGTAGCCGTAGCCGCGGATAAACTGGGATTGTTTCTTGCTCGAAGGAGTGTTCCGGAATCGCGGAATGTAGATACCGTTCGGACGCTGCGGTTCGTTTGCGTTTGGCTTGACCCTCATATCCGCCAGGTAGCCAGTGGCGCCTCCGCCCGTGACGTGGTCCATCAAATAGCGCCCGAGCGCGCCGCTCGAATTGCCAAGGCCGTTCGGATGTTCGTGCGTCGAAGAATTTAAGAGAATACGCGTGGATTCCAGCGCCTGCGCGCAGAGGATGATCGCTTTTGCGCGCACTTCCTTCACCTGTCGCGTCATGCGGTCTACAAACGTCACACCGCTCGCTTTGTTCTCCGCGTTATTCATGTTCACATGGCTGACCACGGCATTCGTAATCACGGTGCAGTTGTGCGAGTTCACCGCGTCCGCCACCGTCGTAAACGGGCTGCTGAAATACGAAAAGGTTCTGCAACCGCGCTCGCACGGGCCGCAATAGTGGCAAGCAAGGCGTCCGTTATGGTTTTGCGTGACAACTGCCGTGCGGCCAATGGTAACTGTCCGGCCCATCGTGGCCTTCACGCGATCTTTCATCAGAACTTCCCCGCAGCTCATCTTCATGGGCGGCAAGAATTGTCCGTCCGGAAGCATTTCGTTTCCCTCGGCTGCGCCGCTGATGCCAACGTATTTCTCAACGATGTCGTAGTACGGCGCGAGGTCGGCATAAGAGATCGGCCAATCGTCGCCGTAGCCGTCGTGGCGTGCAGCCTTGAAATCGTTGTCGCTCAAGCGATAGCTTTGCCGGCCCCACACCAGTGAGCGGCCACCGAGCACCCGCAGCCGCTGCCAGGTGAA
>JAFDVY010000166.1 GCA_018268785.1 Acidobacteriota bacterium
GAGGTTTAACGCGTCCAAAGGTTTTAGTTCGTCGAGGTTGGCGGAGCGGAGGCGGTCGAGGACGGCGCGGTCGAGAGGAGTGAAGAGAACTTCCTGGCGGCGGGAGGCGGAAGATGCCGGGCTGAAACCCGGCGCTACATTTACATCACCGTTCTCGCCTTCAGCTCCCGGGGAGAGGGTTTCGCTGAGTTGGTGCTCGCTTTGTTCGTGCTTTTTGAGGACTTCGCGGGCGCGTTCGACTACGGAGCGCGGAAGACCGGCCAGGCGGGCGACTTCGATGCCGTAGCTTTTGTCGGCGGAGCCGGGTTCGACACGACGCAGGAAGATGATTTCGTTGGGAGTTTCCTTGACGCTGACATGGACGTTTTTCACGGCGGGGAGCAGGTCGGCAAGTTCGGTGAGTTCGTGATAGTGCGTGGCGAACAGTGTGCGGGCGCGTGTGTGTTTCTGGAGATGTTCGACCACGGCCCAAGCGATGCTGAGGCCGTCGAAGGTGGCGGTGCCGCGGCCGACTTCGTCGAGCAGCACGAGGCTTTGCGGCGTAGCGTGATTGAGGATGCTGGCAACTTCCGACATTTCCACGAGAAAAGTAGAGCGGCCTCGCGCGAGATTATCGCTGGCGCCGATGCGCGTGAAGATACGGTCGGTGATGGGAAGTTTGGCCTGACGCGCGGGGACGAAGGAACCCATTTGCGCGAGAAGGACGATGAGCGCGGCCTGTCGAAGATAAGTTGACTTGCCGCCCATATTTGGCCCAGTGATTAGTAAGAGTTGCTGGCGGCCCGGTTCGAGGAAGAGATCGTTGGGCACAAAGCGCTCGCCTTTTTGGCGCAAGAGTTCTTCGATAACAGGATGCCGCCCCCCGACAATCAACAATTCGCCGGTGGAGTTGAATTCGGGGTGAGTGTAGCCGCGGTCGGCGGCGAGCTTTGCAAGAGAGGTAAGGACGTCGAGTTGCGCGATGGCCGCAGCCGTTTTGCGGAGGCGCCCGGCTTGTGCCGCGATGCTGGAGCGCAGGTCGATGAAGAGCTGGCGCTCGATTTCGGAGATGCGTTCATCGGCGGCAAGAATCTTGCGTTCGTATTCCTTCAATTCAGGGGATGTAAAGCGTTCGGCGTTGACCAGCGTTTGTTTGCGTTCGTAATCGTTTGGCGCGAGATGGAGATTTGGCTTGGAAATCTCCATGTAATAACCAAAGACGGAATTGAAACGAATTTTGAGCGAGTTGATGCCGGTGCGTTTGCGCTCGCGCTCTTCCATAGCGGCGATGATTTCTTTTCCGTTCTTGCTGAGGTTGCGAAGTTCGTCGAGTTCTGCGTGAAAACCGTTTCGGATGATGCCGGGGTCGGTGGCTAGCGCGGGCGGTTCGTCGGAGAGCGCTTGTTCAAGACGGTCGCGGACGTCAGCAAGCTCGTCAATTTCATTGAAAAGAAAACGGAGAAGGGCGCTGCCGCCAGTGGGTGGCGGAGTCAAGAAATTGCGAAGCACGGGAAGTTGCCCGAGAGATTTGCGAAGAGCGAGAAGCTCGCGCGGATTGGCCAGACCGAGGGTGATGCGGCTGGTAAGGCGCTCGAGGTCCTGAATACCTTTTAATTCTTTGCGGATTTCTCCGCGGACTACGGTCTGCTGCACGAGTTGGCTGACGGCGTCGAGACGCGCCTCGATGTTCTCGCGATCGATAAGCGGACGCAAAAGCCAACTGCGCAGTTGACGTGCACCCATTCCGGTGACAGTTACGTCAAGCGTGGCTAGAACTGTGGCCGCGTTCCTGCCGGATTCCTCGGAAAAAATTGGCGCGACCAGTTCCAGATTGCGTACAGAAACAGGATCGAGGATCAGCGCATCCTGCTGTTCGTAGTAGCGCACGCGGTCGAGATGGCCGAGGGCGGCTTGCGCAGTAGCGTCTGCGGATTTCGCGGCGTTTTCGCGAAGGTAGTGCACGATCGCGCCCGCGGCGGAAATCGCTTGCGCATGATCATCGAGACCGAAGCCGGTGAGCTCGGCAACGCCGAATTGTTCTCGCAGCATGCGCGTCGCGTAATCGTGCTGGAAGGCCCAGTCTTCCACGCTGCTTTCGACGCCTCCGGTGCCATCGAGAAGAGATGCTTTGGAAGTTTCAAAGAGTTGTTGCGGACGCGGAAGAAGCGTTTCGCGCGGGTGGAGGAGCTGAAGTTCTTCCCGAAGGGATTCTTCGGCGCGAGGCCCGCGAAATTCTGTGGCTTGGAATTCGCCCGTGGAGAGATCCACGAAGGCCAGCCCGATAGTCGAAGCCGCGGCATCTTGCGCAACCGCCGCCAGAAAATTGTTTTCGCGCGCGTCGAGGACGGCGACATCGGTTGCCGTGCCGGGCGTGATGACGCGGACGACTTCGCGACGGACGAGCTTCTTGCCAGGGCCGGGGGCTTCCATCTGGTCGCAGATGGCGATTTTGAATCCGTTGCGGATGAGGCGGGCGATGTATCCGTCGGCCGCGTGATAAGGAACGCCGCACATGGGAATGGGCTGCCCTTTTTCGCGATTGCGCGAGGTGAGCGTGATTTGCAGTTCACGCGAAGCCAGGATGGCGTCTTCGTAAAACAGTTCGTAAAAATCACCCAGTCGGAATAAAAGCAGCGCGTGCGGATAACGCGATTTGATCGCGTGGTATTGCTGCATCAGAGGCGTAGTCGGGTCGCTCATCGCGGAGTGAGACAGCTATTATTCGCGGATTCCAAGTTGCGTCAACAGGAAGGCGTAGTCGAGCGCAATTTCGCGAAGATAGTCGTAGCGGCCGGAAGCGCCGCCGTGTCCTGCGCCCATGTTGATTTTGAAGAGCAGAACATTTCCATCGCGTTTTAGTGTGCGGAGCTTGGCGACGTATTTCGCGGGTTCCCAGTACATGACCTGGCTGTCGTTCAGGCCGGTTTTAACAAGGAGCGTCGGATAGCTTGTGGCTGCAAGGTTGGTGTAGGGGCAGTAGGACTTCATGTATGCATACTCGCCGGGGAGATTCGGATTTCCCCACTCTTCGTATTCGCCGACGGTGAGCGGCAGAGATGCATCGAGCATGGTGTTCAGGACATCGACAAATGGTACGTGGCTGATCACGATGCGGAAGAGGTCGGGGCGCATGTTTGTGACAGCGCCCATGAGGAGACCTCCGGCACTGCCGCCTTCGATGACGAGTTTTGCTTGCGAAGTGAATTTGCGAGCGATCAGAAATTCCGCCGCCGCGATGAAGTCTGTAAAGGTGTTGCGCTTATTGCGCATGCGGCCTGCGTCGTGCCAGGGTTTTCCTAATTCACCGCCGCCGCGAATGTGCGCGATGGCGAAGATGACGCCGCGGTCGAGCAGGCTGAGGCGGTTCGAATTGAAGCCGACGGGAATGGAGATGCCGTAGCTGCCGTAACCATAGAGGAGAAGAGGTGCGGAGCCGTCGAGCGGAGTGGAGCGGCGCGAGACCACCGAGATAGGAATCTGAGCACCGTCAGTAGCGGTCGCAGCAAGGCGCTGGCTGACGTAGAGAGAGGGATCATAGCCGCCGAGGACAGGCTGTTGCTTGCGGAGAGTCGATTCGCGCGTGGAGACTTCGTAATCGTAGATTGAGCGCGGGGTGATGAAAGATTGATATTCGTAGCGGAGATGAGTCTGGCCGAATTCGGGATTTACGCCGAGGGAGGCGTTGTAGGCAGGCTCAGAGAAAGAGATGCGGCGGGAAGTTTCGAGCAGGCTGGAAGCCGAAGAGCCAAGAGAAACAAGGCGAATGTAAGGGAGGCCGCCTTCGCGTTCATAAACCGCGAGGTGCGAGCGAAAGGACGCAATGCCAGCGAGCATGACTTCAGGGCGATTGGGAATCAGTTCGCGCCAATTTTCGCGCCGAGCGTCGGAAGTACCCACGGACATGAGACGAAACGTGCGGCCAAGAGAGTTCGTGCGGATAAGAAACGTGTCGCCCTGGCTCGCGAAATCTGGATGATGGTCCAGATAGTATTCGTGATTATCTTCGCGCGGCGCCATCAGTTTGAAATCCCCGAGCGGATCGTTGGAGCGAAGATGATGGACTTCGCTGGTCGTGTGGCTATTGCTGGCGAGAAAGAGGTAATCGCCGCTGCGGGAACGTTCAATGTCGAGACGGAAGCGCTCGTCGGTTTCTTCGAAGAGAAGCACATCAGGCGTTGCCGAGCCGAGAACGTGACGATACAGGCGGTAGGAGCGCTTGGAGACTTCGTCTTCGATCGTGTAGAAAAGAGTTTTGTTGTCGGAAGCCCACGCGGCGCTGGTCACACGTTCCGCTTTAAAAGGAAGAAGCGTGCCCGTGCTGAGATTCTTGATTTCCAGCGTGTACTGGCGAAAGCCGGTAATGTCTGTGGAGTAGGCGAGAAATTGGTTGTCATCGCTGACGGCAAACGTGTCGAGGCCAAGGAAGGAGTGTCCTTCCGCGAGCTGGTTTAGATCGAGGAGAAGTTCGTCGGGCGAATTTTCGCTTTCGCGACGGCGGAGATGCATCGGGTACTGCTTGCCTTCTTCAGTACGGGTGAAATATTGGAAGCCGCGGAGGGTATACGGCACGCTGAGATCGGTTTGCTGGATGCGGGATAGCATCTCCTGGTACAGCGTTTCCTGGAACGGCTCGGTGGGCTTCAAAATAGCGTTGGTATAAGCGTTTTCGGCGTTGAGGTAGGCGAGGACCTCAGGGTTTTCTTTTTCTCGGAGCCATGCGTAATCGTCGGTGCGAGTGTCATCGTGGAGCGTGGTGGAAGTTGGGATTTGTTTGGCGATGGGCGGTGTGGGAGTTTTTGCTCCGGCGTGGGCCGGGTGGGAAATATTGGTCATGGCTTTTGGGAGCGCGCCCGGCGCAAAGAGGCTGTTCCAAAGGGCTGAGCGTGCTGTAGTTATACTAGCGGAAGTTAAAGACGGAGCCAAACGGCGGAATCGGCGAAAAATGGCGAGCGAACGCGAAATCAAGTTGCGTGTGAAAGATCTGGGCGCGATGAAGGCCGCGCTGGTGCGCATGGGAGCCCGAACCGTGGGAAAGGGCGATGGGAGAGTCCATGAATGGAACATCGTTTTCGATACAGAGGGGCAAAAGTTGGCGAAGAAGGGCCGGTTGTTGAGGATCCGCAAAGAGACGGCGAATGACGGAAACGGGCCGGTGCGATTTATTTTGACGTTCAAAAAACCATGCGAGGGGGCTGAGCAAGACAGCCACGGCCATAAGGTTAGGGAAGAGATCGAGACGGAAGTAGCAGATGGGAACGCGCTCCAACGAATGATGGAAGGGTTGGGGATGCCTGCCTGGTTTTCGTACGAAAAATATCGAACGACGATGAAGCTCCCAAGTTCGGAGTTGTGGGCTGAGGGTCTGACGATTGAGATGGACGAAACGCCGATCGGGAATTTTCTGGAATTGGAGGGGCCTGCCGAAGCGATTGACCGTGCGGCGCGGGTGCTCGGGTATTCCAGGGAGCAATACATAACGGACAGCTATTTGGGATTGTATCTGCATGAGTGCAGAAGGCGGGGCGAGTCGTCACGAGATATGGTATTCGACAAATCGAAATAGAATTTCTCATCTCAATTCTCATTTATTTCTTGACTTAAATCCTTTATCAGCTTATCAGTACGGACGGAGTGTCTTCCCTCAGATGAAGTTGTCCTTGGAATACGAGCCTGGCCCGGGACGTTTGAATCGCAATCGCAAACCGGGGAGCGGAATTTTGGGCGCAGTTGCGGAGAGGGATCGTGCGGCGCGACCTATGCGCTGGAGCGAGGGCAGGGGAGGGCGAAGTTCAGGCTAACGGTAAGTCCATTGTAATGAGGCTCTTGCCCGCGGCCGTGGATTCCGGCACGCGGGTTTTTTGTTTGTAGAGTTTGTAGGGAATGTGAGGTGTGTGATGTCCACTGTGACCGCGACAGAACTGATGGGTGCGAAAGCCTATGACGCACAAGGGCACTACGTTGGCAAGATCAGAGAATTTTTTGTGGAACCGGCGGATCAGCCGAATCGTGTGGGACATTTCTTGCTGGCCCGCGGAAGTTTCCAACCGCTGGTGGCGCGGCACGACCAGATTGCCGCGATTGAACTGGGGAAAATTGAGCTGAGTGTTCCGGAACGCGCCCTGGATACCTATCAACCCAACGAAGGCTGGCTTGCGGTGACAAAGGATTTGCTGGACCAGCAGATCATTGATACCAGCGGGCGCAAAGTTGTTCGTGTGAACGACGTTGACCTGGCGGAACTGCATGCGAATGGAATTGTCGAATTGCGAATTACCCAAGTGGATGTGGGATTGCCGGGGGCTGTGCGCCGCTTGCTACAGGGAATCGCGCCGCAAGGAATGATCCGCGGGCTGCAGAATCGGCTGCCGGCGAGAACCATCCGGTGGGAGTTCGTAAATCTGGTCGAGCCCGACCCTCTGCGACGCCTGAAGCTGCGGATTACGCACGAAAAGTTGGAAGACCTGCACCCGGCGGATCTAGCTGACATCATGGAAGATTTGTCGCCTGCCGAGCGTCAGGGAATTATTTCTTCCCTGGACGAAGAGACGGCTGCCGCGGTTTTGGCGGAGTTGGACGCCCGATTGACGACACAGATCGTGGAAAAGCTCGATCCGGAAAAAGCAGCGGACATTCTGGAAGAGATGGCCCCGGACGCTGCGGCGGACGTGCTAGGCGGGTTGTCGAAGGAGACGTCGGAAGAATTGCTGGAAGAGATGCCTGGCCAGGAGGCGGAGGAGGTCCGCGAGTTACTTGAGTTTGATCCCGCGACGGCGGGCGGAATGATGAACACGGATTTTGTGTTTGTCGGAGACAAATCGCCGCGCGGCGAGGTTGTGGACTGGATGCGGGAGCAGGATTTGAATCTCGATCAACTGGATACCATCGTCCTTTTGGATGGAGCCGCGCAATTTTCAGGAACCGTCTCTGTGGCGAGGCTGCTGCTTGCGGGAAGCGAGCAATTGGTCGGTGAATTGAAAATGGAACCGCTGCTGAGCGTGCAGCCAAACGCGGATGAAAAAGATGTGTTCGAACTTTTTGATAAATACAACCTGCGAATGTTAACGGTGGTGGATGAGGATGGGCGGCCGCTGGGAGTGATTACAGTGGACGATGTGGTTTCCAAACTTGTGAAGTAAGGAAAGCCCGAACGATGTGGAGCAGGGAAAGCCTGGAGGCGATGGGGGAACGCTGGACGGAGCGCATCCAACGTGTGCGCGGCGCCATTCGTCCATTCC
>JAFDVY010000167.1 GCA_018268785.1 Acidobacteriota bacterium
GCGAATCAAGCCGGAAAGCCGAAAGCGCCGGAGCGGCACAACGACTTTGGAGGATACGTCGGTGGCCCAATCAAGTCGGACAAGACGTTCTTTTTCGTTTCGTACGAAGGCGTCCGGCTGCGCCAGCCGAACACGATGATCGTGCAAGTGCCCTCGGTGTTCGCGCGGAACAACGCGACGCCTGTTCAAGCGGCATTTCTGAACGCTTATCCGTTGCCGGATGACCGAACTGCCACTGCGAGCATGTTCACTGATCCGTTTACGGGAAACTATTCCAATCCCTCGACCCTCAACGCGGGCAGCGTGCGGATCGATCATTCCTTCAACAACAAGTACGCAATTTTCGGCCGCTACAACGAGGCTCCGTCGTCAAGCGCCGCGAGGAATAACAACCTCAGTCAAAACGACACCACGGAAGTAAATACACGGACAGTGACGATTGGGGCGACGATGAACCCCGTGGCGAAAGTCTTCAACTCGCTGCGCGGGAACTACTCGCAGCAGACAGCGTCCCTTGTCAGTTTAGTGGACTCGTTTGGAGGAGCCGTGCCGCCGGACTTGTCGGTCTTAGCTCCGGGTTTGGCAAATCCAAAGGCCGCTTCCCTGAACTTCATTACTTTCGACACGTCGTTCTATTCGACTGGCCCTGACGCACGCAACCGGAGCAGGCAACTCAATTTCGCAGATGACCTCGGCATCACGGTTGGTTCGCATCAGATCAAATTCGGCGCGGATTACCGACAGATCTCCGTCAACCTTCGCCCGTTTGGGTCTTTGGTCGAATACATAGTCAACGATGTCCAAGATTTTCTGGCAAACAGTCAAGCGCTGCTCTTCACTTCCACGAACCGCGCCTCCAGTTTTCGGACAAGGGCAACTTCGCTGTACGCGCAGGATACTTGGAAGATTGGCCCGCGGCTGACGATCACTTACGGACTGCGATGGGAACTGAATCCACCGCCGACCGGCACGGATGGAACGTTGTTCGCAGCGTGGAGAAACGTCACTACTCCGGCAAATCTCTCTCTTGCGCCATTCGGCTCTTCTCTCTGGAGCACGACTTACAGCAATTTTGCGCCGCGCGCAGGCGTGGCCTACAGCCTCACACCCAAAGGAGACTTGGTACTGCGCGCGGGTTGGGGAATTTTCTACGATCTCGGAACGGACGCCGTTGGCTTTTTGGGAAGCGCCTACCCAAATGTCGCGGCCAATTGCTGTGCCAATGTCACTGTCCCGCTGGCGGACACGAACCCATTCCTCGTTACTGCTTCCCTTCAGCCGCCGTTCCCGGACGGAGCGCAAGGGTTTTCGCCCGGCCTCAAACTTCCCCGGTCCTACCAATGGAATGTGGCGCTTGAAAAATCGTTTCCGGGTCAACAGGCCCTTTCGATCACCTATGTCGGCCAGGCGGGCCGCGACCTGTTGAGGCAGGAAGGACTTGCCCAGCCGAATGGGAACTTCCTCGGCGCATTTCTGCTGACGAACAACGATGCCATCTCGAACTACAACGCGCTGCAGGTGCAATACCGCAAGCCGTTTTCGAGCCGCGTACAGGCACTCATCAACTATTCGTACTCGCACTCCCTCGACAGCGCTTCGAACGATACGATCGCCGCGATTTCGAGCTCCGTCATTTCTTCCGCGAACGACTACGCGTCGTCACGTTTCGACGCGAGGCACATATTCTCCGGTGCCGTGACGTTTGCGATTCCGGGTGCTAACGGCAAGGGAGCACTTTCGTGGGCGACGAAGGATTGGTCGCTCGAAGGATTGGTTGTGGCGAGAAGCGGGTTCCCTTTTAACGGAAGCGTTTTGACGGCGACGATTGGCGGCGCAGACCCTCGCCCCGACAGGGATCCGAAGCAACCGGTATGGATTCCGAGCACTACCGCTGGGGGTGGAAAGAGTTTGAATCCGCTTGCATTCACGTCCGCGCCGGCGGGCCAGCAAGGCACCGAAGGCCGGAACGACATTCCCGGTTTCGGATTGACGCAGGTGGACCTGTCCCTCGGGAGGAAGTTTGCGATAACCGAACGCGTGGCGCTCCAATTTCGGACGGACGCCTTCAATCTCTTGAATCACCCAAACTTCGCGAACCCACTAGCGTTCATCGGTTTTGGTTCGTCGTTTCTGCGTTCTCCTTCCATGGCGAATCAAGGCTTGGGCGGCCTCAACTCGGTGTTCCAGCAAGGTGGTCCCCGTTCCCTCCAACTGTCCCTAAAGCTCAGCTTCTGAGTACGCGTGTATGCGACTGCTCGGAAGCACAGGAAATCTCTGTCTCAACGCAAGCTCGCTGCGGTTCGCAACGTGTGGGCTGGCATTGCTCAGTCTGCAGGTGTTTCCGTTTTGCACGGTGAAAGGACAGACGGAGAGCGCTAAACGGCCGATTACAGTGAAGGACACGATTGAGATGACGGAATTCGCGGACCGGAACTATTTTCTGGGCGGCGCGCCCGACTTCCCCGTGGCGATCTTCTCTCCCGACCGTAAGCAGTTCTTGGTGCGATTGAAGAAAGGCGATGTCGAGCGCAACGTCGTGAAGTATTGGCTGCTGCTTTTCCACACTGCGGATGCTTTCGATTCACCGCAGGGACGTGTTTTGGTTACGATGTCGTCTTCTTCAAATCGGGAAGCCATCCAGCAGGTGCGATGGCTAGGCAACCGGACTGTTTTGTTCCTTGGCGAAAACCCCGGTGGCATTCCGCAAGTATATCGTCTCGATGTTTTGCGCGGCCAGCTTGCGCAGCTAACGCATCATCCGACTCCGGTGGTTTCCTACGATGCGAGCCGCAACGGCCGGGAGCTCGTCTACGAAGCTGTTCCGCGTCCGAAGCGCCGCCTCGAAACCAAAGAAGTGCGAAGACATGGATGGCTGGTCACATCGCAGGACGTAGACGAACTCATGCGCGCGGAAGAGAATTCGCAAGAGGATTCGAGCGTTGACCGGGAGCTTTATGTTCAATCGGGGCGCGGGAAACCCGAACAAGTTCGTTCCCCGGATTTCCTCACGGAATATCTGCCGCTCGTCGTCTCTCCGGACGGCCGCTATGGCGTCATCGCTGCGTATCTCGGCAACATCCCGGAGAAGTGGGCCGAGTATGAAGACAAAGTCTTGCATCCATACATCGTGGAGCGCCGCAAACCCGGCGCAATGTCCAATGTGGAACAGTACATGCTCCTCGATACAAGAAAAAAGTCCCTCACGCCTCTTCTCAACGCGCCGAAAGCTTGGCTTGACGAAGGCATCGTTTGGTTGGGAGCGGGGAACTCCGTTGTCGTATCGGGCGCGTACCTTCCCCTCGATTCACGAGACGCGGAAGCTTTGGCTGCCCGCCGCAAACATCCTTTCGTCGTTGAGATCGACATTCCTAGCGGAGACACCCACGAGATCACAGGCTCGCCGTTGCGTCTCACGCACTTAGATGAACAGCGCGAAGAGCTTACGCTGGCGACCGGCTATGGTGTATCGAAAGGTCCGTTGCAGTCAGCCCGGAAAGTAGATGGGCGGTGGCAGGTGATGCCGACGCCATCGGACGGAATTGTAGACGCACCAGTCCGGGTGACGCTCGAAGAGAACAGCAATACTCCACCCAGAATTTTCGTCAACAATCAGCGAACTGGCGAGAAGCGCCTACTGCTTGATCTAAACCCGCAATTTCGCAACTTTCAGTTTGCCAAGGTGGAGACGATCCGATGGCTGGCGACGGACGGTCACGAAGTTGAAGGGGGATTGTATTTTCCGTCGGACTACCAACGGGGCAAACGATATCCGCTCGTAATCCAGACCCATGGGTATGAGGAAGACCGTTTTTGGATGAATGGCCCTTGGAATAGCGCGTTCGCCGCGCAGCCGCTCGCGGCACAGGGGATCCTAGTTCTTCAGGTGGGGGATGCCACGGAGCAAGGGAGCGATCGAAGATTCGTCAACACGGCGCAGGAAGCTCCGCGGCGAATGGCCGCGTTTGAAGGGGCGGTCGACGAGCTCGATCGGAGAGGTCTCGTGGACAGAGACCGCGTCGGTCTCATCGGATTTAGCCGCACGGTTTTTCACGTGGCCTTCACGCTGACGCACTCGAACTACAAGTTTCGTGCTGCGACTCTGGCCGACGGATTCGATGGCGGATACTTGGGTTATCTGGTGTGGCGGTCAAGCGATGCAGTGGGAGTAAATGATGGCAAGGAGCCGGTTGGAGTGGGGCTGAAGTCTTGGCTGCAAAGCGCACCAGCGTTCAACGCCGTAAAGACTTCGGCGGCAGTGCGGCTCGAAAGTTACGGCCCGCGTTCCTATCTGGGAAACTGGGAGTGGTATTCCGTGCTGACCCTGCTTCACAAGCCAGTCGATTTTCTGTGGATTCCAGAAGGAACCCATCTGCTCGTGAAACCCTGGGACAGGCTCACGTCGGAACAAGGGAATGTCGATTGGTTTCGGTTCTGGCTCTCCGGTCAAAACACCTGCCCGGCAAGCGATGGAGAAACCTGCGCGAGATGGCGAGGATTTGCCAGCTCACGCTAAGCCGTTCGCCGGACGGTTCCTCTGACCTGGCAGCGTGGCCAATCCGATATGGCTCGCAGAATGTGTCAGTTTTCGGCATTTTGTGACGGTGTCTTCCTCATGGCTTGACAGAAGTTAGTTATAGTCGAATAATTATTCGACTATGGCTGACATTCATAACGCCTTTGGCCACTGCCGGCGACTGCTGCTCGAACGGCTCAAAGAGCCGGCTCCCGGCCGGATTCAACTACTCACAGGCCCCCGGCAGGTGGGAAAGACAACGCTTCTCCTGGAGATCGCCTCCCAGTTTCGTGACCGGGCGACATACGCGGCAGGAGATGAGCCGGATGCCGCCTTGCCAGGTTTTTGGGAGCGGCGCTGGGCGGAAGCGGAAGAGCGCACCAAGAGCGGCACAGCGGTTCTGCTGCTAGACGAAGTGCACCGTATTTCCGGGTGGGCGGAACGCCTCAAGGGCCAGTGGGACCGTGTCCGCCGCCGTCGTCTTCCGCTCCATGTCGTTGCCACGGGCTCGTCGGCGCTCCGAGTCGCGACGGGTTCCCGGGAAAGCCTGGCTGGCCGCTTCGAGCGGCTGACGCTGAGTCACTGGCCCGCCAAGGCACTCGCTGAAACCTTTGATCTCCCACCCCGGGAGGCCGCGCAGAATCTTGTCCGCTTCGGCTCTTACCCCGGTGCGGTCGAAATCGAAAAAGACTTCGCGCGGTGGCGCGCCTACGTCCGCGATGCCATTATCGAGCCGGCGATCGGCCGTGATGTGCTTGCCTTGGGTGCGGTAAGGCGTCCCGCGCTGCTGCGCCAAGTATTCGCCATCACTGCAGCGTCACCGGCACAGATCATCTCGCTGCAAAAGCTTCAGGGACAGCTTCAGGACAGCGGTGCCTTGGAAACGGTCGCGCACTATCTGGCCCTGCTGCAAGATGCCTATCTAATTGCAACGCTCGAAAAATATTCGTTGCAGGCGCACAGGCGCCGGGCCTCTCCACCAAAACTCGTAGTGCTGAATAACGCTTTGATTTCCGCCATGCATCCAAACGGTCCGGCCGATCCAATTGCGGAACCGGATCGATTCGGCTTCTCGGTCGAAAACGCTTGCCTTGCCTTCGCGATCAATCAAGGCCAGCAAGTGTGGTACTGGCGGGAAGAGCCCCTGGAGGTGGATGCGATTCTCGACGGGAGTTGGGGCAAGTGGGCCGTGGAGGTCAAAACGGGCCGGTTCGACGCGACTGCCCTTCGCGGCCTGCTCGAATTCTGCCGGCGCAACCCCAGCTTCAAGCCGCTCGTCATCACGGCACCTGGAAATGAAGAACTCGCCCGGCGTCACCAAATCGCCAGCGTCAGCTGGGAAGACTTTCTCGTCGGCGGTCCAGAGAGAAGCTGACAAATCGGGCTCCTCAGAGAAGAGCCCGGAGCGACTCCTTTTGGCCGTCGCCCCGGGACATGGATTAGCCATCGGATGTGTTGCGAGAACGCCGGACCGAGGAAAAGCATCGGCCCGAACTGGTTTCACTCATCCGACTCGTAGGCAGCCGCGGTGTGAATCGGGTTCTGCGGTTGGCCGCTGTCCGCGGGACCACTCAGTTTCATGCCCTGAATGATTTGAACGGCGTCGGCCGAGAACGTAATTTCCGGCTTTTCGTATTTCATCTGTATCACCTCCTTTCCGTTCGATTTCGTTCTGCAGGACTGTTGCGGGGCTGGACGGAGGCTGAAAAATGCCGGGGCGATGCGGAGACTCGACCGCCCCGGCGTGTTCTTACTCATCGGACTCGTACGCAGCAGGGGTGTGGACCGGATTCTGCGGCTGGCCACTATCGGCCGGCCCGCCAGTCTTCGGTCCCTGAATCAGTTCCACTGCGTCGGCCGCAAGCGTGATCTCGGGCTTTTCGTATTTCATGAGCGTTCACCTCCTTTCTTCGGTGGTTTCTCCTAGCTAAGAGAGGTTTTGAACTCGTGAGGTGTCCGATTGCGCGAGGCAAGCGCAGCCGAACCCCGAATGCGCGTGCCGAAATCTTCCAGCGTGTTCCAGTGCGCGAGATTGCGAAGCCAGCGTTCCATGGCAAACACGCGAAAAACGGACGGTATGGAAACGGACCCGCCCGCCCGCACTTCGCGAAGAGTAGCGGCAAGAACACTCGAATCGAGGATGCCCAGCTGGCTCGCAAGCATCTCTCGTGTCGCGTGGTCCAGGGCGTCGATCTGCGACGCAATCGCCGTGAGCGGCCCGCGAATAACAAAGGCTTTCCGCCTGCCGTGAAGCACTTCGGGCGGTACGATGCCGGCCAGTGCGCGACGCATCAGCGAGCGGCGCTGATGCGGCCGAAGGATTTGCTCGCGTGGCAACGCGAACAGGAACTGCAGCAGATCGCGATCGAGATACGGGTACGTCTTGCAATAAGGCGGCTTGGACGACAGGGGAATGCAGCAAAGCTGCCGGCGCAAGACTTCGATGGTTGCCAGGTTCTCTTGAAAGCTCGGCCGTGGCCCGAAGAGACGTGTCCTCTCGGGATATCCTCGCAATGCCCTCGAATGAGCTCGGACGAAATCTGAAGCAAGCCATTTGAGCGGGAGCACAGAATGACACGGGCTTTCCTCACTGCAGAACAGCGCCAGCGTTTCTGCCAAGACCGAAAAAACCTGCCTGCGCAATGCAAGACTCCAC
>JAFDVY010000168.1 GCA_018268785.1 Acidobacteriota bacterium
GTCGCAGGAATCGTCAAATGCTTCGGTGCAGTTTCTTCAAAAACGCTCATTCCTTTTTCGCCGCGCGTGATCAAGACGGCCCCGCACCCGAAATGCGCGAGCAATGCTCTCCCTGCGGCTTCAATCAATTTTTCATCCGTCAGCGCGTGGGTGACAAACCGTCCGGCTTCCAGCAAATTGCAAGTCACGACACGAGCACCGCGATGCGCAAACAATCGCGGCTTCTTGGGGCTCACAAACACGGGCACTTTTTCTTTATGACACTGCGCAAACACGCGCTCCGAAAGTGAGTCCGTAATCACTCCCTTGTCATAGTCCGACAGAATCAGTCCGTCGAGACTCGCCACCGAATCCGCAAACCTACGGAATATCTTTTCTTCGGCTTCTTTGCTCAGCACGTCGCGGCATTCCTGGTCCAGTCGCACTATCTGCTGGTGTCGCGCGATGATCCGCGTCTTAACGGTCGTCACGCGGCCTCGATCCGCCACAACTCCCCTGTCAACGATGCCCAAATCGCACAAACCTGAACGCAGCGCGCGTCCCGCTTCGTCGTCAGTATTTTTCCCAGCGCCAATTGCGCCGAACGCTTCGACTCGCACTCCCAAGGCCGCAAGATTCGCCGCCACATTTCCCGCACCGCCGAGAAACTGTTCCTGCTTTTCAAATTCCACCACGGGCACAGCGGCTTCCGGCGAGAGCCGAGAAGCGCTTCCCCACAAATAGCGGTCCAGCATCAAATCGCCAAGCACACCAATCCGCTTGCCTTTGATGCGCGGAACAATCCGCTTCAAATTTGCTGCGGAAAAAGAATTTGTACGGGCCATCGCACGCACTCGCGCAATCTACTCTGGCGCGATTTGCGCCTCCTCGGCCAGCATCACCGGAATATCGTCGCGCACAGGATAGACGCGACGGCACGACTCGCACTTCAATCCGCTTTTGTCCTGCTGCAAATGCACCTTCGCTTTGCATACGGGACAACGCAGCATATCCAGCAATTCTTGCGAAATAGGCATGGTCTCTCTAAATAAATCCCGCGAACTGACTTGAATGTAGCAGACACTCCCCGCAGCGGCAACCACAGCCCGCGTTCGCTCTCGAAATCACAGGCCTTTCGCCGCACGGAATTCGCGAACTACATCTTTCACATCCCGCTGATCCGCGTCCACCGCCGCATTCATTCGCCTTATCTCTTCGGCGGAGATTCTCCCGCCCAGTTCCGCAAGCGCCGCGCGAAGCTCTGGGAATTTCTCCAGTGTAGCGCGCCGGACAACCGGCACCGCGTCGTACGGTGGAAAATAGTGCTTGTCGTCGTTCAAGGGAACCAGACGTAACGTTTCAATCAGCCCATCGGTCGAATTGCCCGCAACAATATCCGCCTGATGCTGCGTCAGTGCGCGATACAAAAGTCCCAGGTCCATCACGCGCGGCGTTTCCGCAAATTTCAATCCGTACGCGCCGCTCCAGCCCTTGAACCCATCGGGCCGCTCGAGAAATTCATAGCCCACTGCCACGCGCCACTTCGGCGCAATCGCGGCGATGTCCGACATATTTTTCAAGTGCAGCCTCTCCGCATCATCTCCGCGCACCACCATCGCAAACGTATTTTCAAATCCCAGCGGTTCAGTCACTTCCAGTCCGAAGCGTTGCGCGTACTGTTCCTTAACGCGTTGATACGTCGCTTGAGAATTTCCCTCCGGCGTTTCGCCCAATACCGCGGTTAACGCCGTGCCCGTGTACTCGACGTACAAATCCAAATCTCCCGCCAGCATCGCTTTGTGAATCAGCAGCGTTCCGCCCAAATTCGTCTTGCGCGCGACTGAAATTCCCGTCCGTGCCTCGATGTGTTGCGCAAGCAATTCCGCAAGCACTACCTGTTCTGTAAAAAACTTCGACCCGATAACAATCTTCTTCGCAGGGCTTCGCTTGCATGCGGAAGGAAACCAGATCGAGACGCCCAGGACAATCAAACACGCAAGAATGCGCCGCACGCTACACGACCCTCAACTTGCGTTCGAGCAATCCCAATGCAGCATCCGCTGCCAGTGCCAGCAGTGCCGCAGGAATCGCACCAGCCAGAATTACCGCGTCGCTCACCATCGCCACGCCGCGGAAAATAAAAGTTCCTAGTCCGCCCGCTCCAATCGCCGCAGCGATCGTCGCCACGCCAATCGTAATCACGGTCGCCGTTCGCACCCCTGCCAGAATCACGCTCAAAGCCAGTGGAAATCGCACTTTCACCAAAATCTGAGAGTCGGTCATTCCCATCGCTTCCGCTGCTTCCAGCACGGCTGGGTCAATCCCGGTCAGGCCGACCACGGTATTTCGCAAAATCGGCAGCAGCGCATACAGCACCAGGGCAACAATCGCCGTGCGCGTTCCAATCCCGCCCAAAAGCGGCAAGGGAATCAAAAACCCAAATAGCGCCAGGCTCGGAATCGTCTGCAAAACCGAAGCCACGCCCAGGGCCGCGGAGCGCAGCGATTTCCTCTTCACCAGAAGCATCCCCAAAGGCACGCCAACGGAAATCGCAATGGCCATCGCCACGACCACCAAAAAAAGATGCGTCCCGGTCGCTTCCAGAATCTCCCGCCAATGCCCCGCAAAAAACTCCCACACGCTCATTCTTGCGCCCCGCTCTCAATTCCAAACGACGTAACAAACGCCTTCACTTCTGGATGCCCAGCCCGCAAAAACTCCTCTGGCTTCGCGTCTGCCACGATCTTCCCATCGCAAAGCAAAACAATTCTCGACCCCAGACGAAGCGCTTCGCGCAAATCGTGCGTCACAAATACGATTGTTTTTCCGAGCCGCCGCACAAGCTCGGCAAATTCACGTTGCAGCTCAGCGCGCGTCACTGGATCTAAAGCGCCAAACGGCTCATCCATCAGCAGAATCGGCGGATCGGCCGCCAGCGCACGAGCCACGCCAACCCTTTGCTTCTGCCCTCCGGACAGCTCCCGTGGCTTGCGCTGCGCAAATTCGCGTGGCTCAAGCCCAACCAATCGCATCATCTCCTCCACGCGTGCAGCAACACGCTGTTCGTCCCAACCCTCCAGCGCAGGCACCAGCCCGACGTTCCTCGCTACTGTGTAATGCGGAAACAATCCACCGTCTTGAATGACATAGCCAATCCCGCGCCGCAATCGAACCGGGTCGCTATCAGCCACCGCGCATCCGTTAACGAACACTTCTCCACGGCTCGCTCCTAAGAGTCCGTTAATCAGCTTCAAGAGCGTGGTCTTGCCGCTTCCACTTCGTCCCAGAAGGACGACCGTTTCTCTTTGCAAAATTTTCAATGTGATCTGCGAAAGAATTGCGTCACGCGCGCTACCCGGAACATAGTATTCAACATTGCGAAACTCAACAGTAACTTCATTGGACGATTCTGGTTTCGTATTCATTTCGATTGACACTCTTGCGCCAGAGGGTGACCATCGTAGTGTAGCTCAGCCTCTTGGCGTTTGTTTTTCGGGCGCATCCTTCTCGCGGAAGTCGCATCCAACCGAAGGGGTAAAGAATGGGAGCTCCTGCCGCAGTCCGCATACGCCACGATCTTCAGACGCGATTGCTCCAGGCTCGTGCGCGCACCGATCGGATTTTCGCGCTCATTCGCGAAGAGGCCATCTTCGACCGCCCGATTGCCGAACGCCACCGTCTCATCTTCTATTTGGGTCACGTCGATGCGTTCGATTGGAATCTACTCGGTCGCCGTGCATTCGGTCTTCGCTCTTTCCAGCCCGCTCTCGATCAACTTTTTGCGTTTGGCATTGACCCCGTAGGCGGCGGCCTGCCTACCGATGGCCCGCTAGACTGGCCCACGCGCAGAGAAGTAGACCGTTACAATCTTCATTTACGCGAAGCTCTCGATTCGGCGATCGAATCGGCTCTGGAACATCCTAGCGAAGGCCATCCACAGCTCCTCGAAATGCTGGAAACGGCCATCGAGCACCGTCTTATGCACGCCGAAACGCTGGCGTATTTGCTGCACCGTCTTCCTTACGACAGCAAACTCTGCGATGCGCAACCACTTCGCACCCGCAGCCGCCAAGTGAAGCCCGATCTTGTCGAAATTCCTGAAGGTGATGCCACACTCGGCTTGAATGACCGCAACGGCGAAGTCTTCGGTTGGGACAACGAGCGCGGCGAATACTGCGTGACTGTTCCTCCGTTTGCCATCGAACGCTACAGCGTAACGAATGGGGATTTTCTAAGGTTCATTCAGGCAGGCGGTTATCAGCACCGTTCCCTTTGGAGTGCCAAAGACTGGGCTTGGAAAGAACAAGACGGTGTTGCACATCCCGCGTTCTGGCGCCGCAACGGGAATATATGGATGCTTCGCGGCATGTTCGAAGAGTTTCGCCTCCCTCCCGATTGGCCGGTTTATGTAAGCCACGCCGAAGCTTCTGCCTACGCGAACTGGCTCGGCCGCCGCTTGCCCAATGAAGAACAGTTTCATCGCGCCGCTTTCGGGGTTCCAGGAAGCTCCTCGGAAAGGCAATATCCCTGGGGCAGCGAACGGCCTTCCGCCAAGCACGGAAATTTCGATTTCGCGCACTGGGATCCTGTTCCGGTAGACTCGCATCCCGCAGGCGCCAGCGCGTTCGGCGTGCACGATCTCGTCGGCAACGGTTGGGAATGGACCCGCACCATCTTCGGCCCGCTTCCCGGATTTTCCGCCATGCCTTTTTATCCGGGCTACTCCGCGAATTTCTTCGATGGCAAGCATTACGTCATGAAGGGCGGCTCGCCGCGCACTGCCGCCTGCATGTTGCGCCGTTCCTTTCGAAACTGGTTCCAGCCACACTATCCGTTCGTCTACGCGACCTTCCGTTGCGTCGAGGACTGACCGGGCCAAGCCTTGGGAGCAAACATGCTGACTCAACCCCTTCTGAAGCTGGCTGTGTCGCCGGCGCTGGCGGAATTCGCGGAAGATGTGCGCGTCGGCCTCACGAAATCCGGTCAGCGCGAAATCCTCTCGAAATATTTGTACGACGAAGTCGGCTCGGCGCTCTTCGAAGTCATTTGCCTCTTACCGGAATACGGTCTGACGCGCGCTGACACGCGTTTGCTGCGCACTCATTCAGACGAGATGGCCGCTCGTATGCCTCTCCCCGCTCATGTCGCCGAACTCGGCAGTGGTAGCGGCAAAAAAACGCGCTGGATTCTCAGGGCCATCGCGTGCCGCCAGCCCACTTTTTATTATCCGATCGAAATTTCGTCCGCCGCGCTGGCCGCTTGCGAAAAGGAACTGAGCGAAATCGATCTCGTGCACATCGTCGGCTACGAAAAGCCCTATCTGGAAGGTCTCCGCGCCGTCGCCAATCGTCGTGAGCCTGGCGAATCTATCTGTGTTCTCTTTTTGGGAAGCACGATTGGCAACTTTGACCGCCCCGCCGCCGACGATTTTCTGCGGCAGGTTCGCGCGATACTCGCCACTGGCGATTCCCTGCTGCTTGGCACAGACCTCGAAAAAAATACCGAAGTGCAACTGCTCGCCTACGACGACCCCGCTGGCGTAACCGCTGCGTTCAACATGAACGTCCTCGCGCGAATCAATCGGGAACTCGGCGCGGACTTTGACCTGAAGCAGTTCGCTCATGAAGCTCGCTGGAACGCCCAAGAGCGCCGCATCGAAATGCATCTGCGCTCCCTGCAAAGGCAGCGCGTCGAAATTCCCGGTGCGCACCTTCGCATCCGGATCGACGAAGGCGAAACCATATGGACCGAAAGCTCGCACAAGTATTCGCCCTCGGAACCAATCGAAATGGCCGCGCGCACGGGTTTCCGCTGTGAAGCCCAGTGGTTCGACGAAGAGTGGCCTTTCGCACAAAATTTGTGGATTGCGGAATAGTTCGCAGCGCTTCTTCGTATTTACGTTGGAGTGATGGACGAGTCTTTCCACATGGCTTATAAAATCGCCTTTCCCTCGCTCAAACACACCTTGAAGGAATGTGCCATTCCGGCTGCGGGGTTTGCAGCAGGAATCTGCTTTTGAGGTTTGCCTAGATCGTCTCGATGCGCCAGACCAGCCGCGCGGAAAACACTTTCTCCGTGCTCAATTTCCATCGCGCCAGGATCTGCGAGCCCTGATACACGCGTTCAAACCCCTCTTCCGATTCCGAAACCGTTTCGATCGGGGCAATCCAGAAGTTCTCCGTCCCCGGCGCGTGCAACGCGATCCGCAAACCCTGCCATCCGTCTTCCATCCGCAGAATCGGTCCGGGCAGCTCTCCGCTGAATCGCAAATTGCGCGGCCCTTCCTGTGTCTCGAAAAAGCGGTTCCCTTCCGCCGGAGCAAGCAAATTGATCACGGATTCGATTCCAATCATCACGGCGCGTTCCAATGGCTGCTTCAGCTTGATCCCGATCTCGCACGCCACTTCGCAGCCTCGCGGCGCTGGCCCCATCGAAATTCTCTTGGTCAGCGACAACGGAAATTCGCCGTCCTTCGTAATCAGAATCGCATCGCGAACGATTTCCGCTTCCCGCGGGCCGGAACTCTTTACGAAATACTCGCCCGCGGCGAATCCGGCATCTTCCTGCAGTTGCAACGTTTCGTACTCTCCATGCTTGCGCATCGGAGAAAAAATCAGGATCCGGAACGCGTGCCGCCCCCAGCGGTCGTAGCGCAAATATTTTTCGAGCCCGGCCTCTTTCACCCGCGTCTGCTCGTGAATCGAGGCGACCGCCCCCGTTGGCTTGTTCGAAGCTTCCAGCAAGCGCGTGTGATATGCCTCTTGCCGTCGCTTCATTGAATTGATCAGCGTCGCCGCACTGGGGCGAAAATCCAGCATCGCCAGCGTTCCGCCATCGGACGGCTTCAAAAGTGCCTGACACTCCGGCGAAGTGAACAGCAATTCGTTCGCGCCATCCGCGTCGTAGTCCAGCAATTCCACACGCGAAACCTGCCCGCCCGGAATCTGCCGGTCCGCAATCGCCTCCGCTCGAATCAGGCTCTTCCAAAGTTCCGTCCGCAGGTGCGGCGCATAGAGTCCGCCGAATACTCCGTGCCAGTACGCGTCATTGCACTGTCCCCGCAACAGCAAATCGTGTGCTTCGGCGATTTCTTCGGTTGGCTTCGCCGCTGCCTTTCGCGTGGGAGCCGCCGCTACTCGTGTCGCTACGCGCAGCATTTTCTTGTGC
>JAFDVY010000169.1 GCA_018268785.1 Acidobacteriota bacterium
CGTTGAATCAAATGTATTGCACGCCGCGATTGTTCCGCTGTCCAGCCCTTTGCGAAACCAGTTCATACGCTGCTGCGAACTTCCATGCGTAAACGATTCCGGGCTCACATGTCCCGTCGCCATTTTTTGTAAACGATCGTCGCCCACAGCCGCCGCCGCTCCCAATGCTGACTCCACGTCGCCGCTTTCCAGCAATCCGCGTTGTTGTGTCGAGTGCGCCCAAACGCCGGCCAAACAATCCGCCTGCAACTCCATTCGTACCGACAAAGGATTCTGCTGCCGAGAATTCTGTTCCTGCATTTGCCGCACCTTCGCTTCAATTCCCAAAAGCTTTTGCACGTGATGCCCGACTTCGTGCGCCAAAACGTATGCCTGGGCAAATTGACCCGGCGCGCCGAATCGCTGCTGCAGCTCATCGTAAAACCCCAAATCGATGTAGACCTTCTCGTCTTCGGGACAATAAAACGGGCCAGTCGCCGATTCCGCTGTGCCGCATCCGGATTGCGTGTAATTCCGAAACAAAACCAGCCTCGCGTGGCGGTATTGCTTGCCTGCTTGATCCGGCAGAATCTGTTCCCAATTTTTCTGCGTATCGTCCAGCACGAAGGAAACGAACTGCACCAGCGGCTTTTCTGCGGCGGTTCTCGATGGGTCTGGTCTCGTTGCCACTGGCGCGCTTGTCTGTTCGCCGCCGCCCAGCAAGGCAAAGAAGTTTTGCCTGAAGACAAAGCTGAGAATGAGCAGCACAATCGCGCCGCCGATTCCGATATGCATGCCGCCAAACTGAAATCCGCCGCCCCCGCCGGAGTTGTCCTCGTCCCGCCGGTCCTCAATATCCTGGCTCTCGCCTCCGGGTGTCCATTTCATGGCTCGTTCTCCTGGCGCCCCTCGTCAGGATGGTAGCATCGTTCAATTCCCGCGCGAGAGCGAAAGCATCAGTACCAGGTAATTCTTCAGGTTCTGCGTGATCAGGAAATTCTCCTTCACGTGTTTGTGTCCTTGTTCCCCCAGTCGCTTCGCGATTTCCGGGTGCGACAGCAAAAATCGTATCTGATACGCGGTCCCTTCCACCGAATGTGCCAATAATCCCGTATGTTTGTGAATTACCTGCGTCGGAATTCCTCCCACCGCCGAAGCCACAACCGGTTTCCGCTTCCAGAGCGCTTCCGCCACCGTCAATCCAAATCCCTCGCGCAAACTCTTCTGAATCACCACGGTTGAAGCGCGTTGCAATGCGTTCACTTCCAGTGGAGCCCAAGCCGGCAATTCCAGAATGTGAATGTCAGGATCGCCGCTCGCTTCCTTCCTTACTTCGTCCAGAACAATTGCCCCTTCCGGATCGTCGCTCGCGCCACCGCCCGCCAGGACCAGTTGGCAATCGTAGTAGCGTTTCACGATTCGATACGCGCGGATTACGCCGACAGGATCCTTCAGCCGGTCAAACCTCGAAATCTGCGTCAGAATCGGCCGCTGCGCATCGATTTCAAATTGTCTCAACACCGATCCAATGAACTCTTTGTCCAAATCACGGTTCTTTTCCGAGAGCGGGTCAATCGATGGGTAAAAGAGATATTGCGGCACGGGAAGCTGCCGAGAAAACTCGGGAGAAGAAAAAATCGCCCCGTCGAATTGCGCCACGTACGGCTGCAAAAATCCCCATACCGCCGAATTGGGATGAGATAAGTCAATGTGGCACCGCCAAATCCAGTGCCCTGCTTTTTCCCGCCGCGCTTCGATCAATCCTGCGGGCTGCGGGTCGTGAATGATCGTGAACTCCGCATCCTGCCGCACCAGATCGAAATTGCGGCGGTTATATTCGCGAAAGATGCCGAAGTCTTGGGAATTGGAAACATAGCTCGCGCCGTGCAGCGCGTTGTGAAACGCCTTCGTCACTTCAAAAAAATCCGCGCCTCCTTGCAAGACGTCCCAATGAATGTCGATTTCCAGCTCTTCCGCCAGCGGGATCAACCGGTTCAGGATTTCCGCCACGCCGCCGCCCACCTTCGTCGAATTCACCATTTGCACTTGTTTGCCGCGCAGCGGCTTTGCCAGCGACCGCATTTCCGCGATCTCGGGTTCGCCCAATAACGGCGCGTACTCTTCCAGAGGAATGCGGTTCAGTATTTGCGTCGCGGTCATGCTTTCCTCTCCTCGAGTTCGATCAGTCGCACCAGGCTCCCACGCGCGCTGTCCAGCGTGTTCGTGTAAACATCTATGCGATTCACATTGTTCGCCAGCGTGTCGAGCCCCAGGCTGTTCTCCAGCCACATCGAAAAATCGTTTGTCCGCAGATGCAGCCGCAATCTCGACGAAATGAAATGAAAATAAAATGATGCGTGGCTCAGCCGCCCGATGCCTTCACGAAATTCCCGCAAATTATTGACCGTCAGCCCCAGGGGTTCCGTTACTTCCACACTCTCGCAAAAATAGAATGGTTCCAGGGCTTCCTGGCCCGCGTAGTTCGGATAGCGTAAGCAGTAGCCGCTTACCACGCGCTTCAAGTCGTTCCGCAACTCGGCGATGGAAAGATAATCGCGAATATCCAGCGCGGCCAGTTGCTCCGCAAGTTCATCCCGATTCGCCGAAGCGAGCACCCACTGTGCGAAGTCGTTGGAAAAACCTTCCGTCAAAAAATGGTGGCTGCCCAGCGTCTGAAACGTGTGATGAAAAATCGAAGCGTCGCTGCACTCTTCCAGGCCTTTCAGTAGTTCGTTCAACGTCCGCGCACACTGATTTCCAATCCTCGTCAAATACGCCACCGTAAAAAACGCAAACGGCGTCTGTTCCGCCTGTCCCGTTGTCATTGATGTTCCGCCTCCGCGTGACGCATTTCCTCCGGGCGCGTTGGAGTCTCAAATCTCTCCGCCGCGTCGATCCGGATCTCCGTCAAATCGGAGAGCAGGCTCGCGGCCCAGCGAAACACATTGTGTTCCCGAATGTTCCTTCGCAAATGGCGCATTCGCGCCGCCTGCTCCTCTTCCGGCATTTCCAGCGAACGGAAAATCGCGGAAGCGAGTTGCTGCACGTCGTAGGGGTTTACCAGCAGCGCATCTGTCAGCTCCAGCGCCGCTCCGGCAAATGTGCTCAAAATGAGCGCCCCGCGTTCATCCTCGCGCGCCGCGATAAATTCCTTGGCCACCAGATTCATCCCGTCATGCAACGACGTCACGAGGCAGACCGACGCGGCGCGATAAAAACGCGCAATTTCCTTGTGGGAATGGTGCTTGCGCAGCAGCAAAATGGCCTTCCATTTTCCGTCTGAAAACCTTGCATTGATCCGGTTGGCCTCCGCCGACACCTCTTCCAGAAATTGCTGATAGCGCGGAATGTCCGTCCGGCTCGGTGCGCCAATCTGAACAAATGAAAATCGTTTTTGATATTCGGGATGCACTTCCAGAAATCGCTCTACCCCGCGAAAGCGCTCCAGAATCCCTTTCGTATAGTCGACGCGATCCACGCCAATTCCCAGAAGCGAAGCTTCGATTCCCAGCTCTTCGCAAAGCGCCGCGCGCTCTTCTCCCGAACTTTTCCACGTTCGTTGCTCCGCGTTCGCATCCGGAAACGCCACGCTGATCGGATAGGGGCGCACCAGCGTCACATGCCCTTGCCGGTTCACGGCAAAACGGTCCCACTCCGTCAGGGCTTCCAGCGCGCGATCCACGGTCTCCAGGAAATTGTTGCAATGCGTCTGTGTATGAAATCCGATCAGGTCCGCGCCGAGCAATCCATCCACCAGTTCCCGCTGCCACGGACAAATTCCAAACACTTCGGGATTTGGCCACGGAATATGCCAAAAGATCGCGATGCGCGCGTCGGGCCGCGCCTCCTTCACCATCCGCGGAAGCAATGCAAAGTGATAGTCCTGAGCCAGCAAAATCGGCGACTCCGTTCCTTCCATCTCTTGCAGCACCGCATCCGCGAATTTCCTGTTGGCCGCCTGGTAATACGCCCAGTCCTCGGGACGAAACGTCGGCCGTGTGTGCGCGATGTGGCACAGCGGCCAAAGCCCCTCATTGGCAAAACCCAGGTAGTAACCTTTTTCTTCTTCGGGGCTCAGCCAAACGCGCCTCAGTGTGTAGCTCGGGTGATCTGGCGGCACTCGCAAGCGATCGCGCTCATCCACCATTTGCTTATCGGCTGTTCCGCTTCCATGAGCGATCCAGGTCCCGTCGCAAGCCAGCAGCACCGGCTCAATCGCCGTGACTACGCCGCTCGCCGGCACGATCGTTTCTATCTCTTTCACGCCCTGCATGTGGATGTACGGTTCGCGGTTGGATACGACAAACAATGGCTTGTTGTGCAACTTGCTCTGTAGACTCACCCGCAATCGCTCCGCTGTCCATTGCGTAGCGTTCGTGTCGCGCAACCGCGCTTCCTCTTCCGCCACTGCCCGCGCCGCTCCCAAATCCCGCGCCAGGTGCGTCACTTCCACTTTCATCTGATCGAACAATTCTCCTTCCGGCAACGCGTGCTGCTCCGTCGTATCACCGCTTCGCAGATGTTGCAGCCATTTCACCGTCCGTTTCAGCGGATCCAGAAACGTCCAGCGCACCAGCACGAGCGCCAAGCCGGTAATCAGTATTGTTTCGAGCAGCGCGGTCAGCAGGGAGTCGCGCAGTGTCCGCAATACTCGCGAGTCGATGTAACTCGTGTCGTACACGAGAAGCAGCGCGCCTTGCGCCCGGTTGTCTCGATGCAGCGGCAGCGAATAAAAGTACATGGGAGTATCGGCAATCGTTTCCGAATCGCTTTCGCCCTTGTCCAGCGAAATCGCGCGAATCGCCGTCCCGGGCGCCGACCGGAAATTCAGGCCCAGCGTGGAGGTCATCGCCAGCGTGGAACCATCCGCCTGATATACCGCAATGCCCTTCATGTGCTCGCGCTGCGTGAAACGATCCACTGTCCGCTGCATCGCGCGTTCCGCTGCTCGCTCGTTTTTTTCGAACTGCGGCTCAATCGATTCCTGCAAACTTTCCGCAAGCAATTCCGCCCGCCGCGAAAGATCGTTGCGCAGATTCTTCCGCTCCGTGCGCACCTGATACGCCGCAAAAAGCAACGACACCACCGCCACGCTGACGACGAGCGGCAAAGCTACTTTTAGTGTCGTGCGCATCGAGGGCCTCGGGTGCTTCCTTTGCCACGAACAGCAAAAAAACAGATAGCGCTAAGTCTTGGCGAGCAATAAACAAAGGCACGGAGAGTGCCACGCCCCCTGGCGGTATAACTGGCTGAGATTTCAGGGCGTTAGCGTCTTCCCAGTCCCAGACGACAGGTCGTTCAAAGGATTCGTGCAAGAAAAAATTACACGTTCGGGAGTACCGTGACTCGCTTCGCGGGTAAGTTTATGCACACGAATCGCAGGATCTCTTTAATTCGAGCCGGCGGCGGAATCTGCGAGAATAGATTCAGCATTTGCAGGCACACTTATTTCGATGCCGACCAACCAACTCCAAGCTGCCTGGCCGCTCAAGAAACCGCAGCAGCTCGTCTATGTCGATCTCGGCCCGAACAATGGCGGCATGATGCTCGGCATTTGCGAACAAGGGCTCAGCTATCGCGCGGTGACTCCGCTCATCGCCGATGGGCCCGTCAATTTTGCGTTCGCGCTCGATGGAAAAACACGTTTGCAGGGGACGGGCGAAATTGTCTGGTCGGAAGACGGCGGAAAAACCGGCGGCCTTAAATTCACGAACATCTCGCCGCAATTTCGCGAATCGTTGCACGCCTGGCTGGCAAACGAAGCTGCTCCGCAAAGCGCCGGGCGCGAAGTGACTCCGGCCGTCGCGATGCCTCTCGACTCAATCGAGAAGATCAAGCAGAGCGTGCGCGAAAACAGAGTTTCAATTCCCGCACCTTCCCAGAAGCGGGAAGAACCGAAGAAGCAATTCAAACCGCGAAATTGGGATACGCCCCCGTCCGAACCATCCAGCGCGGCGAAACTCGTCCAGCCGGACGAGCCTGCCACGAAGCCCGCGGAAAAATCCGCTGCGAATTTTGTGCTTCATCGAGCTGAACCAAAGGCCACGGAACAATCGCGCCAGGATTCCGGAGTTTCGCTCCCGAAATTGCGGTTGCCATTCGCGCCAGTTCCTGCAGCTCCTGTTGCACCTCCGGAAACCGTTTCGGCGGAGAGTTCTGCGGAATCCGTTTCTCCAGTCCCGCCTTCCGAACCTGCTCCGCCGGTTGTTTCAAACCTTTCCGAAGAGCCAATGGCTGCCGTTGCGGAAAGTTCACCACAGTCCGCAGCGCAGTTGCCGAGTGATGACGACGTCGCGACTGCGCTCGCTGCGCCCGGCCTTCCCGGACTGCATGAACCTCATGATTTCTTCTCCGTCGAACCATCGCGCGAAGAGGAATTCGCGCGTGAATTTGAATCGCCGCGCCTCAATCGTGCTGCGGCTACGGCGATCATCGCGCTCGCGCTCGCGATTATTTTCGCCGCGCTCGTACTCAGCTTTCGCCGGGAAGTTGGCGAAGCCGTCATCCATTTCGGCCAAATGCTCGCCGGAGAAAAGGCAGCATCCCCCGTGACGCATCCTTCGTCCGCTTCTGCTCCGACCGCGGCTGAGGATGACTCTTATCCGCCTGCTGCGGTTGCGTTGAGGCCCGCGCTTTCGCAGCCGCGTCCCGATGCTCCATCGAAACCGGCGAGTAACAACGGCAACAACACGATCCGCCAAATCAGCGATCCGCCTGCAACTGGAGGGGGAAGTGGTCAAAGGGATTTTGAGCAAGCGCGAAACATTTTGAAAGGGAATCATCGCCAGCGCGATCTCCCCAATGCCGTGAATTTGCTCTGGACCGCGGTGGAAAAAGGAAGTGTCTCCGCGGAAGTGACGCTCGCGGATCTGTACGCTCGCGGCGACGGTGTGGGAAAAAGCTGCGACCAGGCGCGGGTTCTGCTTGAAGCCGCCACTAGAAAAGGAAGCCCCGAAGCTCGCCGGCGCCTCGACCAACTCAAGCGACAAAGCTGCCCGTAACCCCCTCCCCAGTTTTTTGTAAGTGTTGATTCTAAAGGAGGTTAAAGTCCTTTGTTTTCTATCAAATCTGCATGTGT
>JAFDVY010000016.1 GCA_018268785.1 Acidobacteriota bacterium
CTCCATCTACGTTTACATAAGTCGAATACCCCGCGGGGTACATGTCCTCTGGAGCTGGAGCAAACAGCGCATCCACCCCCAACTCGGCGAACTGCGCTGCGTCGGACTCGAACGCGCGGGGATATTTTACGAAGTCCTCATTGGGGCCAAACTGCTTCGGATTTACGAAGAGCGAAGCGTAGACTCGCGAACATTCCTTTTTCGCCTGCCGTACGAGCGAAAGGTGGCCTTCATGCAGCGCACCCATCGTAGGCACAAGGCCGATGACGTGACTCTGCGCGCGGGCCTGCCGCGCCGCTTCCTTCATCCACGAAATTGTGCGAATAGTTTCCACGAGTAGCGAAGGAGCCTGCCAGATCAGGCTTGCGCTGCGGAGGCGCGTTCCCGGTAAAAATGCATCAGGTCTGTGGCGATCGGCTTCAGGCCGTGTTGGCGAATCATCGTGGCGACCTGGCCGCGGTGATAGGTGCCGTGATTCACCAGATGCTGGAACGATTGCCAGAGCGGATTCGAATAGACGCCGTAGCTGAGCGTCTTATATTCGTAGACGCGGTCCAAGTCGGCTTGGGTAATCCCGTGAACATAATCGAGCAGCGCGTTGCCTTGCGGCGCCCAGTGGTCGCGCAGCGCATCAATCGTTTGAGTTGCGGAAAAATCGGGAATCGACGAGTGCGACCGGCCCTGAAACCGTTCGAACCAGATCCACTCCGCGCCGCAAATATGCATCAGCGTGTCGCGCACGGAAGAAAAGCTCGAGCCAAGCGGCTTCGTGAATTGCTCTGGCGTAAGTTGAGCCGCTGCTTCGAGCGAACGGCGATTCGCCCAGGCGTTGAAATCAAAAAGCGCGCGTGCTTCTTCTGGTGTCATGACTTTCCTTTTTTGTTTGAAAGATTTCAGTCAGCAAGCTCAACGTCAATGTTAACGGTTCTTTGCCCGCCGCCGGTTTGCGGCATGTGATAGGACTCATTCTCGGACGGGAACGAGCCTCGCCGCACGTCGGAGCAATATTCCCGCACCGCGCTAGAAATCAATTCGCCGGCGCGTGCGTACTGTCGCGCAAATTTTGGCGCCGGATGAAACGTCAGGCCGAGCAAATCGTTCAAGACAAGAATCTGCCCATCGCAATCGGGGCCCGCACCAATGCCGATTGTCGGAATACGAAGATCTTGTGTAATGCGCGCGGCAAGTTCGCGCGGAATCCCTTCCAGCACGATGGCAAACGCTCCCGCAGCTTCCACCGCTCGTGCATCGCGAATCAACTGCTCCGCTGCCGCCGGGGTTTTGCCCTGCACTCTAAATCCACCCAGCGCGTTCACCGATTGCGGAGTCAATCCAACGTGGCCCATCACGGGGATTTCCGCTTCCGTCAATCGCGAAATAAGTTCCAATCGCCGTTCGCCGCCTTCGATTTTCACGGCTTCCGCTCCGGCCTCTTTCACCAGCCGCACGGCATTGCGAACAGACTCGCCGATTTCCGCATGATACGTGCCATACGGCATGTCCGCGACCACGAGCGCATTGCGCGTTCCTCGCCGCACCGCACGCGTATGATGCAGCATCTCCTCAAGCGTAACGGGAATCGTGCTCTCGTAGCCCAAAACGACCATGCCCAGCGAATCGCCAACCAGCAAGACTTCCACGCCGGCTTCATCGAGTAACCGCGCAGTCGGATAGTCGTACGCAGTAAGACAGGTGATTTTTTGAGTGGAAAAATCCGCAGCCGCTTTGCGCTGCAGAAGTGCGGGCACGGTAATCTTGCCGCCGCCCTGTTCGCGGGAAACGCTCATTTCGGCCTCCGGTGCCGTTCCCTGACCGCAGGATACAGCCCTGTACCTAAGCGCAGAATACCAAATCTGAGGAAGGCTGGCCAGCAGGGTCGCACCCGATTAGTCCTCGGTGCCGGGTGCTTGCGCGCGGCCTTTCCATTGCCCGCCGCGTCCTAGCCAGTAACGAATCGCAGAAAGAAACGTTGCGTATGCATAAAACACCGCAGCAATCGGCAGAAACGGCGACCAAATTGGCGAGAGGCGATAAAAAACAACCGTCGGCAGAAAAGACGCCGACATGAGACACCAGGCCAGCAAGGCAGGCAGCCAAATTCGCGAATTCGTAGAAAGCGCCAGCGCGACTGGCGCAACAAACGTGAGCGCGAGACCAGCCAGCGTGCCAATCAGTTGCAGAACCGAATAGTTCAATTGCGTGAATGCCGTACGCGCAATCATGTTTTGCAGTTCAGACCAATGCGAATACCGGCGCAAGCTGACGCTCCTGCGCGTCAATCCCATCCAGATTTGACCGCCACTTCGCTTTACCGCGCGCGCAAGCGAGCAATCGTCAATGATCTCGCTCCGAATCGCGGCAAGCCCGCCAATTCGCGCAAGCGCCGAGCGTCGCAGAAGCACGCAGCCGCCCGCTGCTCCCGCCGTTCGCGATTTCGGATTTGCAATCCATCGCGGCGGATACAGCATCAGGAAAAAATAAAGAAACGGCGGAATGATTAGTTTTTCTGTAAACGTCTCTGTCTGCAACAGAACCATCAGAGACGTGAGATCGAGTGTGTCGCGTTCTGCTCGTGAAACCAGGCGCCGAAGCGTGTCCGGCGCATGAATAATGTCCGCATCCGTGAACCAGAAAAAGTCAGGCTTCTGCGAATCGGTCGCTTCCACTGCGTTTTGCAAAGCCCAAAGTTTTCCTGTCCAGCCCGGAACAAGCGGCGCAGAGTCAACGACCCGAACTTTTTCCCTGGCATTAGATTCTTCCAGGGCTTTGCGCGCAAGAGCCCCAGTCCCATCCTCGCTGTGGTCATCCACCACGATGATCGAAAATTGGCCAGGATAATCCTGCTGCGCAAGACTGGCAACGGTTCGTGCAATCGTCTCGGCCTCATTGCGCGCGGGCACAACTGCGACAACTCTCGGCCACTCCGCAGGCGGACCGATTTGTTCCCGATCCGCGTCTACGATCCAGATCTGCCAAAAATGTCCGTTGAAAAAGAATAGGTAGAGCCAAATCAGAAGGGACACCGCGGCAACGCCGATGGCTGCAACTTGCACACGGTATTTTGCAACGGGTGAAGCCGAATCCGCTAGGCGAGATCTTCCTTGCGAATCGGCAAACGCCGGATCCGTTTTTTTGTCAGCGCGTAAATTGCATTGCAAACGGATGCCGCAACCACTGGCAATCCGGGTTCTCCGATTCCCGTCGGCTCTTCCTTGCTCATCACGACGTGCACTTCCGTCTTCGGCGTGTCTGGCATACGTGGCATCTGGTAAGTGTTGAAGTTCCCCTGCTCCACGCGCCCGCCCTTGATCGTGATGGCGTCATGCAGCGAAGCAGACAGCGCATAGATCGCAGCGCTTTCCACTTGCGCTCGCACGCCTTCCGGGTTGATTGGCCGACCGCAATCCACGGCGTAAACAAGGCGATGAACCCTGACTGCTCCATTCTTCACACTTACATCCGCCACGCATGCTGTATAGGACTCAAACGAGAAATATGCCGCGATTCCGCGCCCGACACCTTTCGGCATAGGCTTGCCCCATCCCGCCTTTTCAGCGGCAAGTTTCAGAACGCCCTTTTGCCGCGCCGTGTCGAGTGGTTTTCCCTGCTTCGGATTCGTAAAATCTGGAATCTTCCGGTCGTCGCCAATCAGCTTCAATCGAAATTCGTAAGGATCGGCTCCTGCAGCCGCCGCAAGCTCGTCCACAAAACATTCCACGATGAATCCGCTGGATGAATGTTCCACGGAGCGCCACCACGCGCGCGGAACGCCAGATTCCGCCAGCGTATATTCCACGCGGTAATTTGGCGTCGCATAGGGAATGAACAGCGCCGTCGCAAATTCCGAATTTTCGGGGTGCTCTTTTCCTTCCTTGCTCCACATCGCGTCAATCGAAGTTGACGTCTGGAAGTGTTTCCACGCCGCAAGATTTCCCTGTGCATCCACCGCGCCGGATAGCTTGTGATAAGACGCCGGCCTGTAGAAATCGTGCTGCATGTCGTCTTCGCGCGTCCACAGGACCTGCACGGGCTTGCCAGTCACTTTCGAAATTTGTGCCGCTTCCATCACAAAGTCGCCCATGTACCGCCGGCCAAATCCGCCTCCCATCAGCGTCGTATGAACAACCACCGATTCGCGTGGCAGCTTCGAAATCCCCACGATAATGTCCTGCGCCCACTGTGGCGCCTGCGTGGGGACCCAAGCTTCCGCGCCATCTGGACGGATGTGTACCGTACAGTTCATCGGTTCCATCGTGGCGTGCGCTGCAAATGGAAATTCGTAAGTCGCTTCCACTTTCTTCGCAGCGCTCGCAATCGTCGTATCTGCATCGCCATCGTTGCGAACCACTTTTCCCGGCTTCCCCGCGTTTTCCAAAAATTGCTTCCGCAACCATTCACTGGATTCCGCGGCATGCGGCCCTTCGTCCCAGGTAATCTCCAGCGCCTTGCGTCCTTGCATCGCCGCCCACGAATTCTCCGCAAGCACTGCAACCCCGCCCGCGCTGAACGCTCCCTCGCTCACGGGATCAATCGAGATGACGTCCTGAACTCCGCGCACGGCTTTCGCTTTCGCCGCATCGTACGACTTCACTCTGCCGCCAAAAATCGGGCACCGCGCGATCACCGCAAACTGCATTCCCGGCATGCGCGAGTCGATTCCGAACATCGCCTTTCCGGTTGCCTTTGCGCTGCCTTCATAACGCTTCCTGTCGTGGCCGATAATCGTGAAATCGTCTGAATTTTTCAAAGGCACAGTATGGAAATCGGGAATCGGCAGTTTCGCCGCGTCTTCCGCCAATTCGCCATACGTCAGAAAATCCTTCCGTGCTCCGTGCAGTACACCGCCATCCACCGCCTTGCACGTATCGCGGTTCACATTCCAGCGTTGCGCTGCCGCGCTGATCAGCATCTCGCGCGCAGCCGCTCCAGCTTGCCGCAATGGCAAATAGGATCCCGCAACGCTTCCGCTCCCGCCCGTTCCGTGATCGTAAATCGCGGGATTCGTCGGCGCTTGCTCGACTTTCACCTTGCTCCAGTCCAGCGAGAGCTCCTCCGCGAGAATCATCGGCAGCGCCGTCATGATCCCTTGCCCCATCTCGGATTTTCCGAGCAGCAACGAGACATGGTTATCCGGTGTGATGTGCACCCATGCATTCAGCGGATTCGGTTTTTTCTTTTCCTGCTCCTCCGCGCTGCCCGCGGAAGCAGGCAAGTGGAAGCCGACAAGCAGGCCGGCTCCAACTGCGGCTCCGGTCTTCAAAAACGCGCGACGGTCAACTAGGAGCGACGTCGTCATGTGACACCTCGGATCGGAACGATTCGAAAGAAAAACTACGCTGACTTTGGTTTTGCGGATTGAAGATCGGCGGCGCGATGAATTGCCTTGCGAATGCGCTGATAAGTTCCGCAGCGGCAGATGTTGCCCTGCATGAAGTCGTCAATCTCCGCGTCGCTGGGCTTTGGCTTCTTGCTCAGCAGCGCTACCGCGGACATGATCTGCCCCGATTGGCAATATCCGCACTGGGGAACGTCCTCTTCCATCCACGCTTGCTGAACTGGATGGCTTCCATCGGCGGAGAGCCCCTCGATGGTCGTCACGTTTTTCCCAGATACAGCGGAAATCGGCATAATACAGGACCGCGACGCCTCTCCATTGATGTGCACCGTGCAGGCGCCGCAGAGCGCCATGCCGCAGCCGAATTTCGTCCCCGTCATGTTCAGCGTGTCCCGCAGAACCCAAAGCAGCGGCATCTGCGGATCAACTTCTACAGTTTGAGCTTTGCCATTGAGAGTAAAAGTGACGGCCATGAACGAACCTCCTGCGGAAAGCGCTTCCAGACCGATATCCTACATCAACTTGCGGCATAGTCAAAAATCATCAAAAAACCGTTACCAAAACGAACTACGGCCGCCCCGTCCCGTTCAGACGGCACAGCCGGTGAAGCGTGAGCAGCGTTCTAATTGCCTTCGGCCGATGCCGGTTGAGGCGCCGGCGATTTTGTGTGCGGCGGTTCCGGCTCCACTCCCCGCCAACCCACTGGCCGGCCGCGGACCGCTTCTTTCACGGACCGGAACAGCACCACATACATCAGTTGCCGGTAATAAAACCGTTGCAACAGCACAGGGATCAGCAGGGTCCAATCTTCTTTCCGCTCCAGAGCAAACGCCACTGCGCACGTCAGCACGTCGATGATCAGAAATCCCAGGAAGAAAAGAACGGATCGTTCGAGATCCGCCGTGCCCCAATTGAATTGCGGAAGCCATGACAGGTGCAGCCGCATCAATCCCCACGCGGCAATCGACCCCAGGAACATCAAATCGATGATCGGCGAAATTAGCGGCAATACCAGCTGGAACACAAAAATATTTGGTAGAGCAATCCATCCCAGCGTTCCGTATTTTGGCCGGAACAGCGTGTCCCGGTGTTTCCAGAACGATTGCAGCGTGCCAAACGTCCAGCGGAATCGCTGACGAATCAAAGCGCCCGGTGTCTCCGGAGCCTCGGTCCACGCAATCGCTTCTTCTTCGTAACCGATGCGCCAGCCCAGCCTGCGAATCGCAATCGTCAAATCCGCATCTTCCGCAACCGTGTCCGCTGTGATGCCGCCGGCCGATTCGATCGCCGCTTTACGCCACGCGCCCAGCGCGCCCGGTACCACCGTAATGCAATTCAGCAAATCGAACGCGCGCTTCTCCATGTTCTGGCTCGTGATGTATTCGAGAGCTTGCCAGCGCGTCAGCCAGCGCGAGCGGTTGCCGACTTTCACGTTGCCTGCAATCGCCGCCAGCTTCGGATCGGAAAAATGCCGCATCAATTTACTGATTGCGTCCGGTTCAATTTCCGTGTCTGCGTCAATCGTCACCACGTATTCCGTTTCAGAGACAGACAGCGCATGGTTCAGTGCCGCCGCTTTCCCGCGATTCACCTGATGAATGATCTGCACCCGCGCATCATCGCCAAAATGTGCGTCCAGCAAAGGTCCCGTATCGTCCGTCGAACCGTCATCCACCACCACAATCCGCATCGCCGGATAATCCGACGCCAGCACGGAAGTGACCGTTTGCAGAATCACGCTTTCTTCATTGTGCGCGGGAATCAGAACCGTCACTCCCGGCAGCGGACTGAGCTCTTTCCACTTGTCCGAGCGAAGCTTTTCGATCACCGCGAGAAGGCCGACTATTGCCGCGCGCCCGCTGACCAGAAAAATTCCCAGTATAAAAACCGTCGCGATCCCAATCATAAACCAGCGGTATAAGCCGAAAATGAATCCGTCCGCCCGCGCTTCCAGCCACTCCTGCCGCGAAAGCGGAAACATCACTTCTGCCCGCGTCTTGCCGAGCAAATCCGGAACGGAAACGAACTCGTACCCTTCTTCGCGTAGTTTATCGATGACTTGTGGCAATGCCGCAACCGTTTGGCTCCGGTCGCCGCCGCCGTCATGGAACAAGATAATGTTGCCATTCGCTGCCTGCCGCAGCACGCTGTCCACGATTTCCTGCGAGGGAACCTGCTTGCCATAGGGCTGCCGCCAGTCGTGCGGATCTATCTTTTGTCCGACGATCACATACCCCATGTCCTGCGCCACCGGCAGAAGCGATACTTCTTCCGCATATTCCGGCTGATGGTCGATTCCGTATGGTGGCCGGAAGAGAATCGATTTCGCGCCAAGCGTGCTTCCAATCAGCCGTTGCGTCAGGTTCAACTCCCACCGGAGCTGCGTCGGCGAAATTTCGTCAAATGCCGGATGTGTGTACGTGTGATTTCCGATCGAATGGCCTTCCGCATACTCGCGCCTCAAAATCTGCGGCCATTGGCTTGCATCGAGTCCAATCACAAAAAATGTCGCCGGAACTTTTTTCTCTTTCAGGATGTCCAGAATCTTCGGCGTCCAGCGGGGATCCGGCCCATCATCAAACGTAATTGCCAGTTTCCTTGGCACGGCCCCAATCTGATCGATGTCGTACGAAATCGGATAGCTCTCGTACTTTTCGCTGGTGAATAAATCCGTCGCTGCATCATACGTGTAGCTGCGCACTCCTCGTTTTGGCTGTCCCGTGAACTTCCAGATGTCGCCATCGCCCTCCAAAATAAGATCAGGCCCCGGCGGAACATCCTTTAATTTCTCCCGGGTCGCCTCATCCGGATGCGTCGCGTCCCAAACCTTCCAAAGCGAAGTGTCCGAAGTTCCCAGTCTCCACAACGCGCTCCCTTGCACCCCAAGCCGTTCGCATGCCCGCAACTGGTTGTAAGCGGTAACTGCATCCAGAAACCACACCCGATGCGTATGATCGTGCTCATCCGAGTAGGAGTAGTAAGGATTCAGCGAGGCTTGATCGAATACTACTTCCGCTTCGGACTCATAAGCATGCAGCAGAGCCTCTTGCACGCTGAATTCCTGCGCAGGTTCGGCGGGCTGACCGCGTTTTCTCGGAGCTTCCGACCAGTCGTAGGCGTAATTCGCGATGCCAACGACAATTTTCGAAGCCGGCACCACTTGCATCACCTGCTTCATGTTTTCCATGAACCAGTCTTGTGCTGCAATCGGCCCGGCAGGCGAAGTCAGCCAGTGCTGGTCGTAATTCATGAGCATGATTGCGTCGCATTGCTGGCCAAAATATTTGTAGTCGTATGCGTCGTCGCGCGCTGGCAGCGCGATCATGATTTTCAGCCCCACTGCGTGCAGAGCGGGGGCCAGTTCTCCGATGAACGCCCGAAAATTCGCCTGGCTTTTTTCCGGCACTTCTTCAAAATCCACGATGATGCCGGCTTGATGCGACTGAATCGCGTATTGCACCGTGTCCCGGCTCAAGTTCGCTCGCGAATTCGGGTTCGCCAGCATCTCCGCCATTTCCTTGATGCGCCACACCTGCCCGTCATAATTGTTTAGCAGCGACATTGTGGGAATTTCCACGTTGGCGCTCTTCATCCATTGGTGCAGCTTGTCTTCGCGCAATCGCGAGACGGCCTCTTCCGGGCTCGCCTTCACCGTCTGATACCGCACGTAGTCCACAATCGTCAGCGCGCCATCCGGCGTCACCGCGTGCAACTCTTCCGGCATCAGCAAGTCGATGTCTTTGTAATGTTTCCTCAGCGAGGCCAGGCTGCTCGCGTCATAACTCACGTAAAAAGCCGCGCGGATCGGATCGTAGGTCGAGGGCACGGTGCCCAGATTCGCGACGCGCCGATGGCGCCCTTCGCGCACCGGCTGCGCTTTCGTCGTTTTTTTTGCCTTGAGCGCCCGATACGGCGACTTCGAGTCCGGAATCAATCCCGCCGGCAAATCCACGCTGACCATGATCGTCACAAAGAAGTACACGAGCAGCAGCGTCAGCAGCACGCCGCTGACTTCCAGCGCGCGCCGCGTAAACCGCCAGCGTACACGCTGCTCGTCATAGAAAATGGGACGTCTTTCTTTCATCGACCTGTTTTGCCTGGAACGGTTCAGTCTGGCTCGGGCTGGGCTGGAGCCGCCTGCTGAAATCCCTCGCCTATATTGTCCGCCCCTCTATTGTAAGATGCGAATACTCCATGAAGCGAGTGTTCTCGCATCCTCTGATTGCTTTGGCCCTCGGCCTCTGGCTGCGGCTCTTTTTCCTGCTCAAGTACCCGGTTGCAAGCTCCGGCGATACCGTCCTTTACGAAGACCTCGCCACAAATTGGTTCAAGCACCACGTTTACGCCATGACCGTAGACGGTTCGATCGTGCCCGTCGATATACGTATGCCCGGTTACCCTGCGTTTCTCTCGCTGATTTACTCTCTCACCGGCCGTGTCGGGCCTTCCGCGCGGACGTGTGTAATGTTCGCCCAAGCAGCAATCGACTTGCTCGGCTGCCTGTTTATCGCCTGCGCCGTTGTCTATCTTTTCCAAACTGCCTTTGGCCTCGCAAACAAAAATCCCGCCTTCCGCGCTGCCTTTTGGTTCGCCGCACTTTGCCCCTTCCTCGCCAACTACAATGCCGTGCTGCTGACGGAAACCATCGTCACGTGCGTCAGCGCAATCGCGTTTTGTCTTCTCATTCGTCTTGCCGCAAGCTGCTCCGAACTTTTTGATCCCATCGCGCGCCTCAAAGCCAGTTGGGACAAGTCTCCCGAATACTGGGCCGCCCTCTTCGGCCTCTCCGTCGGAGCTATGACTCTTTTCCGCCCGGAATCGCCCATCTTCCTAATTTCCGCCTGGTTGGCCCTCGCCTGGTTTTTCTGGAAGCATCGCGAATTGCGCCGTTGGTTCAAACTGGCACTGATCAGCGCCCTCTTTTGTGTGGCCACGCTCAGCCCTTGGGCCATTCGAAATGCAATCACCCTCCACGAATTCCAATTCCTCGCGCCAAAGGACGCCAATCTCCCTTCAGAACATCCGCCGTATGGCTTCATGGCTTGGGAAAAAACCTGGCTTTACCGCTTGAACGATTGCTACGACGTTACCTGGAAGCTCAACGAAGAGCCCATCAATCTCAGCGACATTCCTCCTCGAGCTTTCGATTCAGACTCCGAAAAATTGGCCGTCGCCGCGCTGATCGCCCAGCACAACCAAAGCCTCAGCCTCACACCTGAACAAGACGCCGCCTTCGGCCAAATCGCCAAACAACGCTCCTCACGCCACCCGCTTCGAACCTTCCTCTGGATCCCCTTTCAGCGCGCACTCACCATCTGGTTCACGCCGCGCATCGAACTCCTGCCCCTTTCCGGCAATGTTTTTCCATTGAGGCAGTCCTGGGAAGACGACAGCACCGACCAGCTCGTCACCGCCGGCTTCTTCCTGCTCAACATTCTTTATTTGGTCCTGGCGCTCTGCGGATTCCTGCGCCTCTGGAAATTAAGTCCGCGAATTCGTCCCGTACTTTTCGCGATCGCCGTTTATCTGCTTCTCCGAACCGCGTTTCTCACTACCGTCGAAGCCCCCGAGCCGCGCTACGTCCTCGTCTGTTTCCCACTCCTTCTCGCGCTCGCCGCCGCAGCTATCGTTCCCCGTCCGGCTCAGGATGTATCGTCACGCGAAAAATCTGCGTGAACTTTTCCTTGATCCGGTCCTCCAGCGCCGCGGTTACGTCATGCACTTGCGTCACCGGCAGCGCGCCCTTCATCGTGCAATGGCAAGACACCAGAATCCGGTGCTGCACCTGTCGCACGTGCACATCGTGGCAATTCAAAAGCTCGTCGTACTCCGACGTCAGCCCATTCACAAAATTCTCAATCGCCCGTGCAAGCTGCTGCATCTCGCCGGCGGACGTGCTCGTCTCCGCGATGTTGCTTCCCATCGGCTCGATGTGGATATTCACTTCCGCTGGATGTTCCGGCAGAGCCAGAATCGCCTCCTCCAGCTCCGTCGCCTGAAAATGCGCTTCGCTTAGCGTCAAGCCTTCCTCAACTTCCAGATGCAGATCCACAAAAAGATTTCCGCTCTGCTGCGTCACGCTCAAATCGTGAATCGCATTGCCCATTCGCTGCGCCGTTGCGCGTATCGACTCCAGAAAATTCTCCGCCGGCGGCGCTTGTGGTTCCGCATGCACCACCACATCCGCCGGAACAATCTCCCCCACGCGCCGCTCGATCGCATCGCTCCACGCATGCACTTGCTCCAAACTCGCCGTTCGCGGTACTCCCACTGTTGCGTCCACGAAATACCGGTTTCCAGCGCGTCTCACGCGCACGCGGTTTACGCCTTCTACTCCGTCCATCCGGCCCACTGCCTGAACAATCTGCTCTTGCAAACCGACTGGTACGGCGTCCAGCAGCGCATCCAGTGTTCGCATCCCCAATCGCGATCCAACCCACAAAATCACTCCCGCCACCGCCAGTCCCGCTACTGCATCTGCATAAACCAGCCACGGCACATTCCACGTCTCGCCCGCCCATACCAATGCAATTCCGGCGATTACCACTATCGTGCTCCACACGTCGGTGGAGAAATGCAGCGCATCCGCCTCCAGCGCTTCGCTCGAATGTTTCTTTGCCACCGCGGAGAGTTTTCGCGCCCTTGTAAGATCGATCGCCAGCGCGCCGCCCAGCACCACAAACGCGATCCAGCTCGGCTGAATGTGCACGCTTCTGAAAAACAGCCGTTCAAACGCTTCGTAGATCACATACAGCGCCGTCAGAACCAGCAGTCCTGTTTCCACAAACGCCGAAAAATTTTCAAATTTTCCGTGGCCGTAGGGATGCCGCTCGTCGGCCGGCTGGTCCGCAACGCGTATAGACAAAAATGTGATGATTGCTGCAACCAGGTCCAGCCCGGAATGTAGCGCCTCGCTCAACACGCCCAAACTGCTCGTGCGGTACACCAGAAATGTCTTCAAGGAAACGAGCAGCGCCGCCGAGCCCACGCTCAACAGTGCAGCCTTCCTTTTTTCCTGTGTCTCGCTCGCGGAAACGCCTGCCATGGTTGTCCGCCTAGACTACCAAATTGTTCTTTAGGAGGTGGGGGCTTCAGCCCCCGCGCAAAAAGGGTAGAGAAAGAGGGCTTCAGCCCCTGAAGAATATCTCGCAGGAACCGGCCCTGCATTTTTACGAGATAACTCTTAGTTTCCCGCGGTCAGTGTTGGCGCGGGCAGCAACGGCAAACGCTTCGGCTCGCCTCGCGCCCCTCGTACTTCCAGCTCGTCGAAGAACAGTGAAGGAGCCACGATGGACGATGGCAGCCCGTTTTGCGCCGATCCAAACGCTCCCAGCGCCGTTCCCGCAAATCCCGCCGTCTGATTCTGCATATAGTTGTAGACGGTATTGTCGTTTCCGATTCCGGAAACATTGCGCAGCGCCCGCGCATTCAATCCGATAATCCGCGCCCCCCGCACAATCTCATCTGGCCTGCCGTCCACATACACCTTATAAACAAGCGACACCAGCCGGTCGCCCGTTCCCGCGCCTCCTCCAAAACTCGCCAATAGTTCGGAAAAATCATCCTGATGCAGCAGGCTCAGCGCCGGATTATCCATCTCCCGCACCACAAGGCAGTAATTCAGCTTTTCCGCCTTGCACGCATCCAGAAATTTCTTCCGCAAATCCGCGGGCGAAACCGTTTCCGTGGAGGTAAAGAAAACGTTGCTCATCGTCGGCTTCGTATCCCCCAGAAACGCCGACCGCCCGTGTCCATTCGAAACATTCGAATCCGGTCCCGGTCTCCGCGACATCAGCAATCCTTTCAAAACCCCGCTTTCCACCGCCGTCACTTTTTGCGCGCGCACACCCTCTTCATCCACGTTGTATCCGCCCAGCAGCGGCGTACCGTTGTAATCCTTCGCCGAAGGATCGTCCACGATCGTCACGCTCGTCGGCAGAACGCGCGCATTCAACCGCCCGACCCAGTCGCTCTTTCCTCCGATGTTGCTCAGAAACTGCTCCATCACCGGTCGGAACGCAATCGGCGGCAGCGCTCCATTCAAATTCGGTCCAAGCACTTCTGCAAGCAATGGCGCAGCGGCGCGCGCTTCGAAGAGCACCGGCCCCGTATAGTCCTGCGCCGGCTGTGAAGCCCGCAGCGCCATCAGTTCGGCCGCCGCCACATTCAATCCCTTGCGCACCGTTTCGGGCGTAGGCAGATCCGCCGGCTTCGCCGCATACGCTGCGTAAGAATGGTTCAGTTGCACTCCGTCCGGCGCCAGCGTATTCATTCCCGCTTCGATCGCTGCAAACGTCCGGTTCGTCCGGATTTCCGTCCCTTCGTTCGTCAGCATGTACTCCGTTGCATAAACGAGGTAATACGTCACCCGCGATTCTTGCAGCAATGAAAACGCCCGCAACGCTCTCGACGAATCGCGCGCTTCCTGTTCCCAATTCCGGCTCGACCAGTCCACATTCGGCAGCGGCTCGATCAACTGCACCGGCTCCACTCTGGAAAAATCGTCAATGTTGCTCTGGCTCGCCAGGCTGTTCAGGTATGCCTGTTTCCGCGAATATCCTTCCACCGCTTCCTTAAACGCCTGGTCCGTCGCAATCCACAAATCCTGCCGCAGCGAATCGTAATCGCGGTCGATGCCCACCGATCCCGTCGAGCCAATAAATCCGCGGAATCCTTCATCGCTGATAAAATTCGAGCTGTCCCGTTTGTAATCGCCCACGCGCGCTTCCACGTTCATAAAGCGGTTCCGCGTCCTCGTCGTGGAAATCAGCGCCCCAAACTGCGCCACGATCTCCCGCACATCCAGATCCAGCAGCCGGTATTCAATGTAGAACGGCCGCACCGGCTTTCCCGTCTTGTCGATCGTCAGCTCTAGCCGGTCTTTCGACCGCGCCATCTCATCCTGCATCGCGCGGAGCGTCTGATCGTTGTCCTTTGCGGCTTGCGCGTTTACATTCGCGCCCGCAAACCATGCCGCGGCCGCACAAAGCAAAGCGAAATTCCGAAGCGCGTTTTTCACTGGAGTCCTCCAGAAACGGCGCTTGCTTGCGCTGCCGCGCCCGCGCTGCGCGTATCGTGAGCGGGTGGAGGCAAAATCGGCGGCCGGTCCGTGTCCGTCTCCTTTTTCTGCACTTCCAGCTCGGACATCAAAATCGCCGGCGAAGCCGCGGACACCGGAACCGACCCCGATTCCGCTCCGCAATATCCGTTGAACACTTCCGGTGTGTCGCCCGTCGCCACGATCTTTTTCAGCGCGGCCAGCGGCGTTCCCACAATGTCCACGCCGCGCACCAGTTCATCCGGCCTTCCATCCGCAAACACTTTGAACACCACCAGCGGCTGCACTTGGAACGCTTGCGGTTGCCCGCGTCCCGTAAATGTAAACCCGCCCGCGATGTCGTCAATCAGCAATCCGTACGGTTTTCCCTGCTGCTTGATCAATTCCACCAGTTTCTTGCGCAGCTCGGCGTTCGTCACCATCTTCGTGCTTTCCACGATCAGGTTGCCCTGACGCGAAACTGGCGTCGCCCCCAGTTGTCTCCGCCCATGTCCATTCGAATGGGGAAATCCCACCAGCGGCGAGCGCGACATTTCAAAATTCTTCAACACGCCGTGTTCCACCAGCGTCACTTTCTGCGCCGGCACGCCTTCATCGTCGAACTGGTAGTAGCCCAGCAAATCCTCGTTCCCCAATTTCTTCCGCGTCGTGTCGTCCACCACGCTCAGAAATTCCGGGAAAATCTCTTCGCCCACTTTCGCCGCAAACGTCTGTCCCTCTGTAATGTCTTTCTGCCGGTGGCCCTCTGCGCGGTGTCCGAAAACTTCGTGGAAGAAAACCGCCGCCGCGCGTCCTGTCAGCATGGCAGGACCCACCGTCGGCTCATTGATGGGAGCCTTCACCAGCCCTTCCATTTCTTTCCGCAGTTGCGCGCTCGCGGTCGCTACCGCCTTGTCATTTGGAGCGTCCTTCGGATCCACCCAGTCGAAATTGTAATAGCGCTCGATGTTCATTCCATCGTCCGCTTTACCCTGAATAAAAAGCTCCAGCCGGTAGCGGATCTGCCCGAACTGTAATTGCGTCCCTTCCGTGTTCACTTGAAAACTGTTCTGCGCCTGCGCGCTGAACGTCACAATCGAATTCAGAATCGCTGGCGATTCGCGGAACGCCTTCGTGTACGCACGCACCTTCTGTTCCCACGGCCCGCGATCCAGCGTGAACGAAACCAGCGGCCCAAACGATTTGTGCGGCTGTTCCTTTGAAAAATCCGGTGCCTGCGCCGCCGCCGTATCCACCTTCACTTCCCGGCCCGTCTTGATCTTGATCAGCGCTTCCGCCGCTGCCCGGTATTGGTCGTCGGTCTCTAGCCAGATCGCCCGCCGCAGCACTTCCGCGTCGTCGTCCACTGGCGCCACCGTTCCCGGTCCGCCGTTCGGCAATTGCCGTTCTCCCACCTTGTGTGTGTTGTCCTTGTCGTAGTCGCCCGTCCGAACCGCCACTTGCAACCACCGGTTCCGCGCCTCAGAGCTGTTCAGCAGTGCGCCATTCGAACCGGACACATCCGCCCGCTGCGTGTCCGTCAGCGTATACCCGATGAAATACGCCGGAATCTCTTGCGCGCTCAGCGTCTTGAACGAACGGTCCAGCTCCGTCTGCATTGCCGCAATCACTGGCGAAGGCTTTACACCCGGCGTGTCTGGAGGGCCCGCAATCGTTGTCGGCGCAAACGCTCCAAGCAGCGCTGCTCCCGCACTCACCGCCAATAAGGATGGAATCAGCCGCACCAATTTTGCGTTCTTCAAGGATTGCCTCGCTTAGCTGGAAGAAAGAGCTATTGCCAAACTCTCAGTCTACGTTACTGCCGGGAAGCATACAATTCAGGCTTCTCTGCGGGGTTAACACCTGTTTCGACGGCCCGGAGCGCCTTTTCGTTGCACGCTGAAAAGGAACAGCCCCGGACGTGTCGCCGTCCGGGGCCTGAATTTGGCTGTCGTCGATTTTATCTTCCGCCTCGTCCCTTTAAGATCAGCCGCATTGCGACGGCGGGCAAGGCGGCTTCGTATTCACCGGCGTGTTGTTTGTATTCTTCGTAATCGCTACGGGAATCGCAATCGCCGCTCCTACGGCAATAATTCCCAGCGCAATGCCCCACGGCTTGCTCAAGTGGCTCCCCGCGCGCAGCAATCCGCTCGGCGCATCCGGCATGTTCGTCGCGTTCACGGCTTCCGTCAGCACGTCCAGCGTCGCCTGCGAAGGCCCCGTGGGAGCCGAACTATCGTTGCTCCGCACGCTGCTCATCTGCCCGGCTTTCACCATCGCGCAGGTTCCCGCCGTATTGCAGAGCTTCACCAGCCCTTCGAACACCACCAGATTCATTTGCCCGCTCGTCTGATCGAAGGCGATGTAGAAATCCGTTCCCACCACGCCCGCCACTCCGGCCGGAGTCTTCACTTCGAACTTGCCGTCCGTCTTCGTGATCTTCTGTGCCTGCGAACGCAGCTTGCCGTATGCCAGGTCCAGTTGCGTCTGCTGCGCTCCCATGTCGTGTTGCGTTACCTTCAACGACGAATCCGAGCCCACATTCAGCACCGAACCGTCATCCAGCGCGATGCGCGCCCGCGCATTCGCTTGCGTGTTCACCACGTCGGCCCAATCCACAACCGTTTTCGCCGACGCGTTCAATGTCTTCGCGCCGCGTGCGATGCTCACCGCCGGAATCACGCGCGACACTTCTCCCGCCTTTTGGCTCGCCGCCTGCGGCATTGCGAGTACGTCGCCCGGTATCAATATGGCCCATGAGGCCACGAACGCCAGAAATACGGCGCAAGGGGACTGTTTCTTCATCTGAGGACTCTCCTAATCCGTTTGGATGATTCGCCAACCTTCGTTTCGAAGCTCCTCAGGGGGTCGGAGCTTTAGCTCCGACCTTAAAATCAAGAAAATCGGGCTTTAGCCCCTGAAGAGAAACGCACCGCTTCTGGTTGTACCTACAGTAGTTACCGGAGCCCTCAAAACGTGTCAATTCTTTCTCGCCCCTCGGTTTCCTTCCTCGTGCACACCACCGCCGCTCCCGCGGCCTCTTGGCGCAAATCGCGCGCGTCGCCATCGCGCTCCAATCTCGATACGCCCATGTAGTGGCCAATCTTCAGATTGGCCTCCCGCTCCTCGTTATTTCAGCTTTGATGCCCAAGCGCCGCCTTCTAGACGGCGTCCTTCCAGTAGCACAGCCATTCTTGGCTGCGCTCCCCTCTCTCCAATGCTCGTTCGCAAAGATTCGCGTCCTGAAATCTAGTGGCCGTCAAAATATCTTTGTGCCCGCAACCACGCTTTTTCCGCCGTCGCCCGCCCCAGCTTTCGCCCCATCAAGTCCGCGCGCTCAAAATGGATTCCTCCGTACCGCCGCGACATTCCCGCTTCATTCGCCGCTTCTCCAAACGTACCCCACCTTAATTCGATCTCTTCGCGAGGCGTTATTCCAGGCTCGATCTTCGAACTCCCCTTCGCAATCGTAGCGCTCGCTCCAAACTGTTCCGACCCCGTCCACAATTCCAGAATTCGCGCTGCCGCCGCGCTGTAGGTGCTGTGTCCGGAAACAAAATCCGGAAAGGCTGGCGTCGGAAACGTCCCGGGCTGGTAGGGTAGCCACTGCGAGCCATCCATCTCCCCCGTGCCTTTGCCCGGGCCGCCCCACGCGCGGATTTTCTTACCACGATACAAAAATGAAATCGCCGTCACCGGCCGCACCGAATCGAAGGTTCGCTTCGCGTCCCACGCCGCAATTCCCGCGTCCAGCATCGCATTGGAAAGCGCGAAATACATTTTCACGTCGTTGTCCAGCGACTGATGGTCACGGGCAGAAACAAATTCAGCAAGCCTCAGCCAGTGTCCGGGAGGTTGCTCAGTGCCGGGTCCGTCTGCCCAGTATTCGGAGATCGCTTTCTGACGGTCGGTAAGTCCTGCACTGATGTCAATCAGTTCGCGAGCTTGTTCTTCATATTCCGCCGAGCCGTATTTCGCGGGCCCTTTCCCAAGGATGCCTCTCAGCTCTTCTCCGCTCTTGAGCGCGAACGGAGTCACAAAGCACCATTGCGCCGCCGCGAAGCGCTGCGTCATCAGCCCGCCAGTGGAATCCACGTAGACAAGCGGCTGCCAGTGATCCGGATCTTTCGGAGCCGCCCGCGCGGGAATCGTCGCCGGTGCATTCACCGTCCTGTATCCGCTCCAATCCTCATACGGCCCCGTGTAGTGGCCAATCTTTAGATTGGCGTTTTGCTCTTCGTTTTTCGGCTTTGCTGTCCCGCTAGCAATGGTTTTGTAGGGCCCGCTTTCTGAAGCGGGCCGCTCTGCTTCGCTCTTTTGGCGCCCCAATGACATTCGGAACGCCGGCTTCCAGCCTACTCCGTATCTCGCCACTCGCCACTAGCCACTCGTCACTGCCTTTATCCCCAACTGGTTCGCTCCATCATGATGCCGGTATTCCAGCACCGCCGCGCAAGCCACATTCCCTATACCGGTTGGAGTTTCGATGTCCGTGGAGGTGTCGTTCGGGTCGTAACCCAGTTCCTTCATCAGCGGCTTGTAAACCGATTCCGTGTCTGCGGGCAGAACGTCTGCCAAAGCGCGATATGCCGCGTAGCTGATCGCTCGTTCCTTGTTCGCTTCAGTCCGTTCGCTCGCTGGCCGCCGCAACGCTCCGCCCAGTTGCGTCCCCACCGCCTTCTCGTCATACGCCGCCCACGCGTCGTACATGCAAGTATGCACAATCGCCAGCGCCCGCGACGCCATTGGCGCGCCTAGATTGGAATCGCGCACACCACGCAGCGCAGCGTTGTTCCATTTATCCGATTTTGTGCCTATCGCTTGGCTGTCTGCTGTGGAGTGGAACCCCAAAACTGAAAGCGCGACGAAGGACAAACAAATCAAAGTTCTCATTCCAAACCACATGGGATTCGGCCAAGTATTTTAGGCTCCGATCATTTCTGGCCTACCTGCTTTCCGTACAAACTGTGCAGGTCCTGAGCTCTCTGCCGCACTAATTTCGACTCATCGCCAAGTGCCGCGTCCACATAGGGCTTGGCTTCAGCGGGTGATACTCCGAAGATGCCCGAGAGAGCGGCAGCTCTGGTGACCTCCCATTGGTCTTGACCAAAGGCTCTTTTTAGGGGGCCTAACGTAGAAGAGCCGCCGATCGCCATTAGGAATTTTACGGCAAACAGTTGCGTCAAGCCGTTCTTAGTCTCTAAATTAAGGTATCTTGCGAGCGGTGCAACGGCCTTCTGTCCAAGTGCTTTCACCTCAGTAAACTCCTGACTCGTGGCCGGCTCAAAGGTGATTTTCTTGACCCCATTCTCTGTTGAATAGCAACGTGACAGAGCATTAGCCATAATCCGTTCGATTACGGCAGAACTCTCCGGGTCGCTCGTCTGGCAAAATCCGGGCGATATGTATCCGCCGATAATGCAGGACAGTACGAAAGCACTGCAAAATTTTCGCTGAGCGTAGTTCATTGTGTATTTCCAAAAGTGTAAGTCTTGTTCTGGGTGGAGGGGTTACCCTGAATCACCACTTTGATCCCATCAGTACATGTTCTACGCGTAGTGTTCGTCAAGATTGAATACACCACGCCATTGTCAGTAAGACGGAAAGATTGCGGTTTGTCTGCTGCACAGAAATGACCTGACGTGCCATAACAAGAACCATTCGGCGTATCGTCAAAACTGCCGTCACTTCTTGTCGACGTAGGAGTTGCGAAAGCATCGTGCCAACCATTCCCGTCTCCTAGATTCTCGCCAGGGGCCATCCCGGATTGGCTAATCCGTCCGCTATTTTGGTTGGCTACATAATACGAAATGTCGAGGAAGTACCCTCTAAAGCCCTCAGTCACACATGCGGGGGGCGTGCTGGTCTGTACGGGCGGGTGGGGCATAGGATTGTATCCTTGAAGTAAACGGACCGAGCGTACCGTTCGGCAAACTCAAAAAAGAACAAACGCAAGAGCGGGTGCCGCACCCTTCGATTTGTAAGGGTGCGGGTCTTGCTTTCGCATCCTCCGCCTGCGCGTCATACACGCACGTGTGCACAATCCGTTTCTATCCGTGGCTTTCACTGTGGCGTCGCGCAACTAAGAAACGGCAATGCGCAGATCGTGACTGGGAAGTCTTCGCAAGAAACGCCGACAGGAGATTTGGGACATTGACATGAATTTCTCCAGATTCCTCCGATTTAGCCCCTTCCATTCATGTGCTGTCAAGTCATCTTATAATTAAAATAAACGTAGCTACTTACTCGCCCTAAAACATTGTTTCGCATTTCCAGGAACGTTCGAGTTGTTTCTTTGGCACGCTTTTGCTTCGAAAATCTTGCCGGGGACTTCCCGCAGGTCCACACTCGATTCATGGGAAAGCTCGTCGGACTTCTTGTGGTGTTAGCTGTTGGGCTAGGCATCTTCTATTTCACCACGAAGAAAATGCCGACCACTGATTCCGGCACCGCACCCACGCAAGCCATCAGCCTCACCGGCGTTCGCCGCGATCTTTTAAGCATCGCGCAAGCCGAGCGCAGCAACATCGCCCTCAACACGCACTGCGTCTCCGTCGAAGACCTTATCTCCGCCGGTTCGCTCACGCTTTCCAAACCCGAGCGTGACGGCTATTTTTACAGCGTCGAGTGCAACGGCGATTCCGGCGAATTTAAGGTCGTCGCCCGCCATCCCGGTGCTCCGCCGGAAGGCTCAGGAATCCGCTACCCCACCCTCGCAGCCGACCAGACCATGCAAGTCGGCGAAATTCAGTAGCTCTTCACTAATTCTTTCTGGGAACTTTTTCCTAAATCCATCCGTACCTTATTTCAGAGCGTCATTGTTTACGGTCGCCTCAGGCTGGGTCTTTCGACCCTATTTTGAAAATTTTACGACGTAGCGGAAGGAGAACGTTATGGGTGGAGATTTGATCGGTCTTGTCGCAGTAATCCTTTCTTTGGGAATTCCTATCGCGGGAATGTTCACGTACTACCGCGTGCGCAAACTTCGCTCGGAAGAGCGCCTTGCTGCCATTGCGCGTGGCGTGGAAATTCCGATGGAGCCGGAAACTTCGCAGACGTCACGTTCGCGGCGCTGGGGAATTTTGTGCATCAGTGGCGCTGTCGGATACATGGCGACATTTGCCGCCATCGCGCGCATCGCATCCGAATTCGATGACCGCGCTGGCGCTCTTGGCGCCGCTGCATTCGGGTTCATTCCCCTTGCCGTGGGAATCGGCTACCTGATCGACGCGTTCGTCGGTCGGCGTGAACACGCTGCATAAATCTTTGGATTAACTTAAAAAACGGGACGACAAGACGGTCGTCCCGTTTTCTTTTCCGCGTGTGGAAAAAGCGATTCCGCACGCTGTGCTAAACTCCTTGCGCATGAATCCCGCGATCCCTCAACTTCTGGAGCTGCAGCGCCTCGATTTGCGCATCGCCGGCCTCCGCGCGGAGCTTGATTCGTTTCCAAAGCGCATCAAGGACGCCGATGCCATGCTCGCCGGCGCGAAAGCGGGAGTCGCCGCCGCAAAAGAAAAACATTCGCACGCGCAAACCGAACGCAAGAAATTCGAACTCGACGTGAATCAGTGGCGCGAACGCGCGCGCAAATACCGCGATCAGAGCGCATCCGTCAAAACCAATGAAGCCTACAAAGCCCTCCAGCACGAAATCGCACACGCCGAATCCGAAGCCACGGCCGCGGAAGACCGCCAACTCGAACAGATGATGGCTGTCGAAGAAACCGAGCGCGAAATCAAATCCGCCGAGGCAAAATTGAAAGAGGCGGAAGGTTCTCTCGCCGCCGAACGCTCGCAAATCCAATCGCAGGGCGCCGCAAAAAAAACCGAGCTCGATTTGGATCTGGCGCAGCGAGAAAAAATCGCCGCATCGATCCCAGAAGAAATCGTTGAAAAATATTCCCGCGTCGCCAAACGCCATCACGGCGTCGCGCTCGCGGAAGCCGCGAACGAACAGTGCCGCGGCTGCGGCATGCGAATTCTGCCGCACACGTTTCAGGAAATTCGCGATTCGCACAACGAAGAAATCATTCAGTGCGAAACGTGCAATCGAATTCTCTACGCCGCGGAACCTGCCCCTATCCCAGAACAAAAAGAAGGAGCGGCTTCGAGCGCCGCGTGATGGTTCGTTCTCCGCACACTTCACGAGGCGGCGGCCTGTTCGGCGAACCCGAGCCGCAGGCGAAACCCGCCGCGTATCGCGCGAACATTGACGGCGGCTCGCGCGGAAATCCCGGCCCAGCTTCTTACGGCGTGGTGGTCCGCGATCCGAAAGGCGAAATCGTTGCACGCCTGAAAAAATATATCGGCCGCATGACCAACAACGTCGCCGAATACTACGGACTGATCGCTGCGCTCGATTACGCGCAATCGAACAACATTCGCGCGCTGCGCATCGAGAGCGATTCGGAACTGCTCGTGAAGCAGATGCGCGGCCAATACAAAGTGAAGAGCGAGGATTTGAAGCCGCTCTTCGAGCGCGCGAAAAAAATGTCGCAGTCGCTTGCTTCCTTCCGAATCGACCACGTTTACCGCGAACAAAACGCGGAAGCCGATGCGCTTGCCAACGAAGCGATGGACGAAGTCTCGGGCGCGCCACGCGCGGAAGCTGGGAAAGGGAAAATGGAAAATCGCAATTCCGTTCCCGCCGAACCCAAAAAACTCAAAGCCCGCTACTACAAAGGCTTGCTGCAACTGACTGAACCGCTCGATCTTCCCGACGACACCGAAGTGGAGATTTTGCTTCGGCCGTTGAAGCGACCTTAACTTTCTACTCCTCAAAGATGCCGGGCTAAAGCCCGGCGCTACGTAAAACTCCTCCCTACTTTAGAGCATAAGAGCGATACAAAGTGTCGCGCTGGGCGGGGAGGAAGCCGGCGTCGGAGATGATGCGGCGGAGTTCACCTTCGTTGGTGCGATTGCGGACACCTGCGGCGTAGACGACGTTTTCTTCGATGAGGATGCTGCCGACATCGTCGGCGCCGAATTGCAGGCCGACCTGGCAGACTTTGATTCCTGGCGTGAGCCAGCTCGATTGAATGTGATCGATGTTGTCGAGATAAAGTCGGCTGACCGCTAGCGTCTTCAGATAATCGACGGCGGTGGTTTCCTGAACTTTTTTGCCCCACGCGGTATTTTCCGCGGCGAAAATCCATGGAATGAACGCGGTGAAGCCGCCGGTATCTTCCTGAATGCGGCGAATGCGGTCGAGATGGTTGACGCGGTGTTTCAATTCTTCGCCGCAGCCGAACATCATCGTGGCCGTGGTGCGCAGGCCGAGCTTGTGCGCGATGCGATGAACCTGTTCCCAATCGTCGCTGGTGCATTTGAGGCGCGCGAATTTGGAGCGGATTTCATCGTCGAGAATTTCCGCGCCGCCGCCGGGAATGGAAGCGAGGCCGGCGTCCATGAGACGGCGAATCGTATCTTCGATGCTCAGTTCGCTGACTTCCGCGATGCAGAGAATTTCCGGCGCGGAAAAGCAGTGCAAATGGACCGTGGGAAATTTCTGCTTGATCGAGCGCAAGAGATTTTCGTAATACTCGATTTGCAGGTCGGGGTGCAGGCCGCCCTGCAACAAGACGCCATTGCCGCCGAGCTCGATCATCTCTTCGATTTTTTTGAAAATTTCCTCGAACGAAAGGATGTAGCCTTCCTTCGAGCCGATCGGGCGGTAGAACGCGCAGAACGAGCAATACTCGGTGCAGAAATTGGTGTAGTTGATGTTGCGGTCGATCTGGTAAGTGACGACGCGCGGATCGTTTTTTTTCATGCGCAGCGCGTGCGCTTCCATGCCGATGCCGAGGAGGTCGTCGGATTCGAGCATGTCATGAGCTTGTTGTTTGGTCAGAGACACGGTTCAGCGTCCTTTAGGGAAGTTCCATTGTAGCCGAGGAAGGCCGCGGACTGGAATTTTGAAGAGTTTGGAAAAGCGGAAACGGTTGAGATACCCCACCCCCGGGGCAATCCAGATGGTTATCAAAACAAAGGGGTTGTAGGCGGGGCAAAACAGATGAATGTGAAAACAAAGGAGTTAAAAAAGCTGGGCAAACGGGGGCGAAACGGATACAGGCGAAGTGCGATAGAAAGAGATTCGAGAGGGACAGCCGCGAGGTCATTGCCCATGTTAGCACATCGGTGCTGTTTGTCAAGTAATTACTGGAAAGCTTATTGAATTCAGTTGGTTAGCCGCTGAAGGGGTGGAGCGGTTTCTGCGAAGGTGAGGCAGTTTCGCGGTGGATACGCTTGCAGTTGCCGAGGATGCCGGGCTGAAACCCGGCGCTACATTAGTTCTTATGACGCGGGCAGGACGCCGACTTGTCTCATGATGGTGGCGAGGTCGTAGTAATCGAGGGAGCGGGAAATCTTTCCATTCTTGACGGCAATGACGGAGACACCGCGGACTTTGAAGGGCTTGCCTGTTTTGTAGACGCCTTTGTCGGTGCCGGTGAGAACCCACTGAATGCTTCCGTGATTGCCTTCCATGTGAGCCTCGACTAGTTCGAGCTTGAGATCGGGAACTTCGGTGAAGAGGGAACCTGCGAACTTGCCGGCTTCGGCGGAGCCACGGCTGATTTCTCCGAAGGTTACGTCTTCGTAGTAGATGTCCGGCGTGAAATAGGTGGCCCACTTCGCGGGGTCGTGGGAATTCCATGCAGCGATCCAGGATTCGGCGATGGGAAGGGTCGCGGGTTTGGCAGTTTCGGATTGCAGCGGCAGGCAGACCGTGATGACCAGCATCACGATTGCGAACGCGAAGATGCGTTTCATGGAGTTCCCCTTCCGAAAAAAGCGGACTTTTTGAAATTTCCCCGGTAAAAGAGCACGAAGAATATCATACCGGTGGACGTGAACGAGAACCGATCTGAAGATAGGCCACTCCATAAATTCGGCGGAAGTTGCGGCCGTGGAGCAAGGAACGATGCCGGAATTGCCGGACATAACGGTTTATGTTGAAGCGCTGGAGAAGCGGATTCTTGGGCAGCGGCTGGAGAGTTTGCGGATTGTCAGTCCGTTTTTGCTGAGGAGCGTGGCGCCGCCAATCGCTGACGCGATTGGGAAGGAAGTGGTTGAGTTGCGGCGGTTGGGGAAGCGGATTTGCATTGGGTTGGGAAAGGGTGATCTTGGCGAAGCCAACGAAAGCAATTCCTCAGGGGCTAAAGCCCTTTCCCATGAGTGGAAGCTTATGTCGGAGCTGAAGCTCCGACCCCCAAAAGCAGAGATTTGGCTGGTGGTGCATTTGATGATTGCGGGGCGGCTGCATTGGGGGAAGAAGGGCGCGAAATTGTCCAAGCAGCATCTGGCGGCGTTTGATTTTGAGAATGGGAGTTTGCTGTGGACGGAGGCGGGATCGCAGAAGCGGGCTTCGCTGTACTTAGCGGCAGGCGAAGCTGGACTTGCGGAGTTTGACCGGGGCGGGCTGGAAATTTTTTCCACGACGAAGGAAGAGTTTGCAAAGGTGCTGCGGTCGGAGAATCACACCTTGAAGCGGGCGCTGACCGACCCGGAATGGTTCAGCGGAATCGGGAACGCATATTCGGACGAAATTCTATGGGAGGCGAAGCTTTCTCCGCTGCTACAAACGCAGAAGATGAAAGACGGAGAGATTGCGCGGCTGTTTGAAGCGACGCGGAAGTCGCTCGCGGAGTGGACGGAGCGGCTGCGAGCGGAGACCGGTGACGATTTTCCTGAAAGAGTAACGGCGTTTCGCCCGGAGATGGCCGTGCACGGAAAGTACAAGCAGGCTTGTCCGCGGTGTGGGGAGAAGGTACAGCGGATCAAGTACGCATCGAATGAGACGGATTATTGCCCGACGTGCCAGACGGGTGGGAAATTACTGGCGGACAGAGCGTTTTCCAGATTGTTGAGAGAGGATTGGCCGAAGACGGCGGAAGAGTTGGAGATGAAGATCGGGCAGGTGAGGAAGAGGCTTCAGTCCCAAGAAAAAGCGGATTCCTCGCTTCGCTCGGAATGACAACCGAGCTGTGGTGTTCGCGTCCTCTCATGCACAAGGAGCGGGCCTAAGAGCCTCGCGACCAAAAAAGACCCGCCACTACAACAGTGGCGTCACGATTTGGCGGGCGATTGGGCCCAGGTGAAGTCCATATGACGAGCGGGGACGCCGGAGCGTCCAGCGATGGTGATGGGGTTGAGTTTTTCGAGGAGGCCGAGTTTTACGGCGTGGGAGTAGTAAGCGAGAAGGCCTTTGCGGTTTTCATCGTCGAGCGAGTAGTCGATGTTTGTCTTCAAATAGAGTTTTAGTTCTTTCTCGGGCAAGTTCATCTCTGCCGCAGCTTCTTTGCAGATGGCATCAAGATTTTCCATGCCGAAATTCAACGAATCCAGAAATTCGTCGGCCAATTCTTCAGTGACGATTTCTTTGCGGGCGGCCCAGACGGCGAGGACGGCGGGACGTTCGGTCATCTGCCACCACTCGCGGACGACATCGTAGATATGAAGCGTGGAGAATTGGGGAAGCCCGACTGTGGCGCCTTCGCAGATCCATTCGCCGTCGCGGCCTGGTTTTGTCTTTTTCTCCGCTGCGATTGCGATGCGGAGGGCGGGATCGCCGATAACGAGGGCTGCGTCGGAGTTCGCGAGCATTTTTTCCAGCTCGGGTTCGGCTTCGCGAAATTCGGGAGAGATGTTCCAACGATTGGCGGCGAGGATTCTGGTCAACGCCTGGGTGCTGCGGGAGCTGCGGTCCAATGCGATCTTTCGCGCAAAGCGAATTGGGCCGCGCGAAACGACGAGCAGGCTGCGGACGCGTTCTTTGGAAGCGATGCTGAGATCGGGAAGAATCGCGAGATCGGGGATGCGCTGGTATTCGATGGCGGGAATGATGGCGATATCGGCCGCGCCGCCGCGAAGAGCTTCGGCACACTGCGACGGGACAGTGAAGGAGAGGTCGTACTTTCCCTTTAGCGGCCCATGGGTGAAGCCACGGACGAGTGGGGCAGTGTTAAGGTACTGCACGACGGAGATGCGAAGTTTTGCCACGTTCGGCTGGTCTCGCGGGAATTCAGTATAACAGAGCTAAAAATGTGCGCGGTGGGCGCTTCTGGTGTAAAAGGTTTCGAAGCTTTTGGAGGCATGGAACATGATGAAGGGCGCGATCTTGGCAGTCTTGAGTTTCATTTTGTATGCAGCGCCGGCAGAGTTGCGCGCGCAAGCCGCTCCGTCTGCGCCGCAAGCGATTGCGGAGAAAACCAAGGACGCGCAGAAGCTGGCGGGCTATTTCAATCTTTATTGGGAAGCAAAGCAGGGAAAACTGTGGCTGGAGATCGACAAGTGGGGCTCGGATTTTCTTTATCAGAGTTCCTTGCCTGCGGGGATCGGGTCGAATGACATTGGATTGGACCGCGGGCAGCTTGGCGCGACGCGGATTGTACGATTTGAACGCAGCGGGCCGAAGGTCTTGCTGGTGCAGCAGAATTTGGACTATCGCGCCATTTCGAGCGATCCCTACGAGCAGAAGGCCGTGCACGATTCGTTCGCGGAATCGGTGATTTGGGGATTTTCATCGGCAGCGGAAGAAGGCGAGCGGGTGCTGGTGGACGCGACGGATTTCTTTTTGCGGGACGCACATGGCGTGGCTGGCGCGCTCCGGCGGACGAAGCAGGGGAATTTTCATCTGGAGAATTCGCGGTCGGCAATTTACCTGGCGAATACGAAAAATTTTCCGTTGAACACGGAAGTGGAAGCGACGCTGACGTTTGTCGGGGACGATCCGGGGGAATGGGTGCGCCACGTTACTCCAGATCCACAAGCGATTACGGTGCGCGAGCATCATTCGTTTGTGCAATTGCCGCCGGCTGGTTATAGGACACGTGTTTACGATCCGCGCGCGAGCTATTTCGGGATTTCGTATTTCGACTATGCGACGCCGGTAAGCGAGCACATCAACAAGCGGTTTATTTCGCGTCACCGGCTGGAGAAAAAAGATCCGAGCGCGGCGATGAGCGAACCGGTTACGCCGATTGTGTATTACCTGGACCGAGGCGCGCCGGAGCCGATTCGCTCGGCGCTGCTCGATGGCGCGCGGTGGTGGAATCAGGCGTTCGAAGCGGCGGGATACAAGAATGCGTTTCGCGTGGAGCTGCTGCCGGAAGGCGCGGACCCCATGGACCTGCGCTATAACGTGATTCAGTGGGTGCATCGCGCGACGCGCGGCTGGTCGTACGGAGCGGGCGTGATCGATCCGCGCACGGGAGAAATCATCAAGGGGCATGTGACGCTTGGTTCGCTGCGCGTGCGGCAGGATTATTTGATCGCGGAAGGGTTGTTGGCGCCGTACGAAAAAGGGAAACCGGTTTCGCCGAAGATGCTGGAGATGGCGCTGGCGCGTTTGCGGCAGCTCGCGGCGCATGAAGTGGGACACACGCTTGGGTTGGAACACAACTATTCGGCGAGCACCGTGGGGAGGTCGTCGGTGATGGATTATCCGCCGTCCTACGTGAAGCTGGGCGCGGATGGCGTGCCGGATATTTCGGAAGCGTATGCGACGGGAATCGGCGAGTGGGACAAAGTGGCGATTGCGTGGGGGTATCAAGATTTTCCTAAAGGGACGGATGAGCCGGCGGCGCTAAACAAGATTTTGAACGACGCGTTTGCGCACGGGCTGAGGTTCTTGACGGATCAGGATGCGCGCCCGGCGGGATCATCGAGCAGCCTGGCGCATTTGTGGGACACGGGCGCGAATGCGGTGGACGAGTTGAACCGGTTGATGACGGTGCGCGCGGCGGCGCTGAAGCGGTTTGGCGAAAACAATATTCGCGAAGGCGAGCCGCTGGCGACGATGGAAGATGCGCTCGTGCCGATTTATATGCTGCACCGGTATCAGGTGGAGGCGGCGAGCAAGTTGGTCGGCGGAATGGATTATGTGTTTGCGTTACGCGGGGATGGGCAAGTGCCGACGAAGATAGTTGCGCCTGCGGAGCAACGGAGGGCGCTGCACGCCGTATTAGATACTGTGAAGCCTGAAGCATTGATGCTGCCGGAAAAATTGTTGGAGATGATTCCACCTAGACCGCCAGATTATGAGCGCGGGCGAGAACAGTTCAAGATTCGAACGAGTCCGGCGTTTGATGCGCTGGCTCCATCTGAAGCTGCGGCGCAACATACATTGCAATTTTTGTTTAATCCGGAGAGGGCGGCGCGGCTTGTTGAGTTTCATGCGCGGGATGCGGCGAATCCGGGGCTGGAGGAAGTGATTGATGCGGTGTTGACTGCGACGTGGAAGGCGCCGCGAGGAGCGGACTACAAAGGCGCGGTGGCGCGCGTCGTGGACGATGTGGCGCTATACGATTTACTAACGCTTGCGACCAACGATGCGGCTTCGAATGAGTCGAAGGCGATTGCCGCGTACAAACTACGACAACTGAAGACGTGGCTGAGCGGGGCGGCTACGGGAGCGGGAGAGGATGAGCTGGCACATCGAGCGCAGGCGGTGCGGCAAATTGAACAGTTTGAGCGGGATCCGAAGAAACTGGAGTTGCCAAGGCCCTCGCTGCCGCCGGACGGGCCGCCGATTGGCGGGTCGGTTGGGAATATGGACGACGGCGAGCCGTTTTTTCCCGGGATTTCTTAGAACAAGCACAAGACCGGTGGGGTTTCAGCCTCGTCTATGACGCAGGAGGCTGGAACCATGTTTTCAAATAAGATCTCTCGCGTCCTCGGGATTGTCGCTTTCTCTTCGCTTTTCGCGCTGACGGCCACCGCAAACGACCGCCACCATTCGCGCAACATTTCCATGCGCGGGAGCGAACCTGCCGCGACCTGCAACGATCTTCGCATTGAATTTGATGACCGTGCCGCAGTGATTCAGGCCGAAGAGCGCACGATTACCAAGGCGGAAGCCCCAGTGCTGCGCGCGACCGGCGAATCGAACGGCGGCGTGCAGGTGGTTGGCTGGGACAAGGACACATACTCGGTGAGTTTGTGCAAGGCGGTTGCTCCGGGTTCGGAGAGTCTTCTATCACAAATCAAGTTCACTGGCAGCAACGGCGAAATCGGTGTCTCCGGTCCGTCGCATGCCGACGACTGGATTGCGTTCCTGCTGATTCATGCGCCGAAATCCGCTGCGCTCGATCTTCGCGTGAATAACGGTCCGCTGAGCGTTTATTCGGTGGAAGGAAGAGTCAGCGCACACGCCACGAACGGCCCGATCAGCGCACGCGATTGCAATGGGGAATTGAAGCTCAGGGCGCAGAACGGTCCTGTCACGGCCACGGGGTCGACCGGCAATCTCGATCTTCAAACGGAAAATGGTCCGATCAGCGCCGATGCCTCCGGCGGGAGCGTGAATATACGCACACAGAATGGCCCGATTGATCTCACGCTGGCCGGGCAAACCTGGAATGGTGCAGGCCTGCAGGCTCATGCCGACAATGGTCCTCTGACGATTCACGTGCCAAGCGGGTACAAATCGGGCGTGGTGATTGAATCCGATGGGCGTAGCCCGTTCAGTTGCAACGATTGCTCGGAAGGGCGCAAGACTTGGGATAATGATAAGAAGAAGATTGAATTTGGTTCGGGCCCGACGCTCGTGCACGTTTCCACGGTTAACGGCCCGATTTCAGTGAACTAAAAACCGGCAACTTCTCATTTGCGAGGGCGCAGCAGGGCTGCGTCCTCGTTTTTTCTCTCACACTGCTTGGGCTCCTCCCGCATGGACGGCTGGGCGTCTTCCCGATAAACTTCTGCGCGTGATGCGAGAAGCTCCTGTAGCAAAACCAATTCTGGAAGCGGAAGCGGCGGGGATTGCGCGCCAGATTTTTGGGATAGAGGTTGCTGCGCGTTCGCTTCCCGGTGAATACGACGACAATTTTTATTTGCGGGTGGCGAACGGCGCTGAATTTGTTTTGAAGGTGATGCATCCGGATCGTGAGCGCGCGTTTGTGGAGATGCAGTGCGCCGTGTTGCAGCATCTGGCGAAGAATGTGAGCGATCTTCCGTTGCCGCGAGTGGTTCCTGCCAGGAATGGCGATTCCTTTGTTGAACTTAGAGTTTCGGATGGAACGCAGCGGCTTGTATGGATGCTTACGTTTTTGCGCGGAAAAACCCTGGTGCAAATCCGGCCACATTCTCCGGAATTGCTGGAAGAGTTGGGGCAATTTCTTGGAAAACTGAGCCGCGCGCTTGAGGGCTTCTCGCATCCGGCGGCCCACCGCGAACTAAAATGGGACGCGGCGCGGGCTGGCTGGATCCGCGACTACTTGACGCACATTGACGAATTACCGCGGCGGATGCTGCTGCAACGTTTTTTGGGATTGTTTGCAGCGGAAGTTGCGCCGCGAATTCCTGCGCTGCGAAAGAGCGTCGTCTATGGCGATGCGAACGATTACAACGTTTTGGTGGCACAGCAAACAGACCAGAAAGCATGCATTGCCGGAGTGATTGATTTTGGCGACACGCACTACGGCATTACCGCTTCTGAATTGGCGACGGCTGTGGCCTATGCAATCCTGGGCGAGAAGGATGTGCTCGCCGCCACGGCGCGAGTTGTCGCGGGGTACCACAAGGAATTTCCGCTAACGGAAGAAGAGATTTCGCTGCTCTATCCGCTGGTTGCCATGCGGCTGGCGGTTAGCGTGGTGAATTCGGCGCATCGCAAGTCGCTGAAGCCGGACGATCCTTATGTGACGGTCAGCGAAGCCCCGGCATGGGAAGCGCTGGAGCGGCTGGCAAAGATTTTCCCGCGTTTTGCAACGTATACGTTTCGCGTGGCGTGCGGGCTTGCGCCGATCGAGAAGGCCGCTGTCGTCCAAACCTTTCTGAAAAAAGTTGCTCCGGCTGCCGCTTCGATTCTTGATTGTGATTTGCGGAGAGAACCAATCGTTGTGCTGGATTTGAGTGTCGCCAGCACATTGCTTGGCGCGGATCCGTCCGCGTCAGATACGCCGAATTTAATTGCCGCAGTTTCTGCCCAGATGAAAAAAGCCGGCGCGCGCGTAGCAGTGGGTCGTTACGATGAAGCGCGGCTGCTTTACAAAGCGCCGCAATTTGGAGCGAGCAAGAATCCCACCGACGAGCGGCGGACTGTCCACCTTGGCATCGATTTGTTTGTCGAGCCGGGGACGACCCTGCACGCGCCGCTTGCCGGCACGATTCATCTGCTTGCAAATAATGCTGTCCCGCTCGATTACGGGCCGCTCGTTGTTTTGAAACATTCGGCCGATTCCGGTGAGGAGTTTTTCACGCTGTACGGCCATTTAGCCGAATCCACTTTAGGCAAGTTGCGTGTTGGGCAGCAGGTTGCGCAAGGAGAAGCGTTCGCGCAAGTTGGCGGTGTTCACGAAAACGGCGGCTGGGTTCCTCACGTTCACTTTCAGATTATTTTGGACATGCTGGACCGGGACAGGGACTTTCCGGGAGTGGCGCGAGCATCGGAACGCGAAGTCTGGAGGGCTCTGTCGCCCGATCCAAATCTGTTGTTGCAGATTCCGGCAGATCGTTTTCCGCAATCTTCGCGCTCCATTGCAGAACTCCTCTCCGCGAGGAAAAAACTGCTTGGCGCGAGCCTGAGCGTTTCCTACGCGAAGCCGTTGAACATTGTGCGCGGCTGGAGACAGTTTTTGTACGACGAGTCAGGGCGGGCCTATCTCGACGTTTACAACAATGTGCCACTTGTCGGGCACAGCCATCCGCGAGTCGTTGAGGCAGCGCAAATGCAGCTTGCGCTGCTCAATACGAACACGCGCTATTTGCACGAAAACGTTTTGCGCTATGCGGAACGTTTGACAGAACTTCTCCCCGAGCCACTCAAGGTTTGCTTCTTTCTGAACTCGGGCAGCGAGGCAAATGAGCTGGCAATTCGAATGGCACGTGCCAAAACCGGATCCGACGATGTGATTGTCCTCGAACACGCTTATCACGGGCATACGAATACGCTGATTGACGTCAGCCCCTACAAATTCAACGGTCCAGGCGGACGCGGACAGAAGCCCTGGGTGCATGTTGCTCCGATTGCGGACGACTATCGCGGTCTCTATCGCCGTGGCGAGGAAAATCTCGGCGTGAAATACGCGGCGCACGTTGGTGAAATTGTGGAATCGCTGCGCAAGCAAGGCCGTCGCGCTACCTATCTTGCAGAGACTCTGCCCAGCGTCGCCGGCCAAATCGTATTTCCACGAGGTTATCTGAAAGAAGTTTACAAGTACGTCCGCGCTGCAGGCGGGGTCTGCATTGCAGATGAAGTACAGGTTGGCTTTGGCCGGCTCGGCACACAGTTCTGGGGGTTTGAAACGCAGGAAGTCGTTCCTGACATTGTCGTCTTCGGAAAGCCCATCGGAAACACGTTCCCGCTGGCGGCAGTCGTGACAACGGCCGAAATCGCCGGTTCATTTGCCAACGGTATGGAATTTTTCAGCACGTTCGGCGGCAATCCCGTGTCCTGCGCCGTGGGAGTTGCCGTGCTGGACGTTGTGCGCGACGAAAGGCTGCAGGAAAACGCGAAAAAACTCGGCGATTATTGGATTTCCAGCCTGTCGGAATTGCAGAAGCGGCAGGAGCTGCTCGGCGACGTTCGCGGTTCCGGCCTGTTTCTGGGCCTCGATCTCGTGACCAACCGAGATACGCGCAAACCGGCGACAGCACAGGCCAGTTACGTCGTGAATCGCCTGCGCGAACGAGGCGCTCTCGCGGGAACGGACGGGCCGCATCACAACGTGATCAAGCTGCGGCCTCCGCTTATTTTCACGGAAGCCGACGCCGATCTCTTTACAGCAACGCTTGACGGGATCCTGGGCGAAGATTTGGCGCAGGCTTGACCGCCGGAGAAATCCGCAGTCCAAGGTTGCTTAAAGTCGTATACTCGCCTTTTGGAAGGCGGCACGGTACTTGAGGCCCCTGCCCATCGCCGAGCCGCAGGTTTGAACTTAGCTGGCGGAGAGGATCTGATGAACCGCCTCGTCGTCGCTGCGATTTCCATCGCAAACTGCTTATTCCTTTGTCCGCATCCAACCCCTGGGCAAGAGCGGAACGTTTTCGGCTGCCCGGAAGTTCCGCGGGCAGATGCGCTTCCATCGCTGTGTGCACCGCCGACTTCGGAAATGGAAGCGGCCACGGCCGCGATCGTGGTCATCGCTCTCAGGGTGCCCGAAGGGACGCCGCTGCGAATCGCGCTCGATCAGCGGACTCGCGTGGCTCGTGTGGGAGAAGCGGTTCACGGCAAGTTGGTGGAACCTGTGTATGCGTTCGACCAGCAAGTGATTCCCGCGGGAAGCAGCGTCAGCGGGCGAGTAACGAAAATCGACGGCGTTCCGCCCAAGGTGCGGGCACTTTCTTATTCGAATGGAAACTTCACCCCATTTCATAGATACGAGGTCTCGTTTGACGAACTCGCCCTGCCCGACGGAAGGACCCTGAAGCTCAAGACGGCAACTTCGCTTGGCAGCGCGGAACCAATGCACTTGGTTGCGAGCCAATCAAAATTGGATGAAAGGAAAAAGGAGAATGTGGCGGCGCGAGTGGCGAGCGATGTCAAGAAGGAGGCCAGCGCCCAGATTCAGTCCGACGTTGCACAGATCAAAGCGCCTAACCTAATGCACCGCCTAAGGATGCTGGTCTACGCACAGTCTCCCGTTCGCCGCCAGTACATCGAAAAAGGGACGCGCTTTAACGCGGCGCTGGAAGACACGCTGGAATTCGGAGAAACCACGCGCACACCGGAGCAGCTGGCAAGCCTGGGCCGCGCACCTGAGCCGGACAGCCTGATGCACGCGCGGCTTGGCGCGGAAATCAGCTCGGAAACCGCGGTTGCGGGTTCCACGGTGAGCGCCGTCCTGACGGAGCCGGTGTTCTCGCAGAATCACGTCCTGTTGTTGCCCGCAAACAGCAAGCTGCTCGGAGAAGTGCAACAGGCGAAGGCAGCACGGAAGTTCCACCGCAACGGGGAACTGCGCATTGCGTTCAACCGCATTGAGCTTCCTTCCGGCGTGGAGCAGGCGATGCAGGGGACGCTCGAAGGCATGGAAGTGGATCGTTCCGCGCATCTCGCACTCGACGAGGAGGGTGGAGCACGGGCTACGACGCCAAAGACGCGCTATCTGGCCACAAGTTTTTCTTTGGCCATGCTGGCGGCGGTTTCCCGGCCGGATGTGGAGCACGGGACCACGGACGCCGCGGGCGATGCCGACAAACGGGCCGGCGCGGGCATTTCCGGATCGCACGTGGCGGGTTCCTTGATTTCCCTTGCGGTTCGCTCGCAGCCTGTTTCCATGGCTTTTGGCGCCCTGGGCGCCACACAATCGGTTTATTCCAATTTTCTTTCGCGCGGCAAGGAAGTCGACTTGAAGCAAAATACGCCGCTCGAGATCAGCTTCGGGCCGCCGCACGACGAAAAAAGGAAAACAGCCCAGGCCAAACCTAAGTATTGACTTCAACCTTGCAGAGTCCTAACGTCTGGCCAAGTAAGTGGAAGTCGCAAGCTCCCGCCTACTCCAAACGTCTTTCCCTTTGGAGGTGATCCGTGCCTTTGAACCTGTTGAACTTCTCCCTGGTGGATTCTCCGGTCACGCTGGAAGAAGGCCGCAAGATTCTGGAACGCGACGAGTATTGCTGCCAGTACTGCGGCCTGGATGGTAAGACAAGTTTTGACAATGCCCTCGCCATGCGCGTGGATTTCGTCATTCCGCGCGCCCGCAAAGGCAAGAAGTCCCCGGAAAACCTGGTTGCGTGCTGCACGCCGTGCAACACCATCAAGGGCACAAAGATGTTTGCGAGTTTTGCGGACGCCAAAGCCTACGTCCTCGCGCAGCGAGAGTCGCTTTACAAAGTCTGGGAATCGAAGCGGACGCGCCCCATGGCAAAAGCCGCGAAGGCTTGAGCGGGGCTGAAGGGTCTTCGAGGGCTATTCTGTAAACTACTTGACAAGGAAGTTACCTGTTGCGTGGGCTGCCCCCGCGTGGGGGTTCGCAATGGAGTTGGATTCGTCTCTCTCCTGGATGGCGCTGACGTTGACGCCGGGAATTGCGGCGCGGCTTTCCGCGCGGCTGCTCGAGGAATTCGGTTCGCCGGAGGAAGTCTTCCGCGCGCCGTTGCGCCGCCTCGAAGCCTGCAATATCCCGGCGTTGTCCGCGCAGGCCATCGTCAAGAAGCAATCCTTCAAGCGCGCCGAGAAGGACCTCTCGAACCTCCGCAAGGTCGCCACGGCCCGCGTCATTAATTGGACGGAGCCGGAATATCCGCAAACGCTCCTGCAAATTTATGATCCGCCGGTGATGCTCTATGCGCGCGGCAACGTGGAAATCCTGAACGCGCCGAGCTTGAGCATCGTGGGCACGCGCAAGCCGACGATGTACGGTTCGCAAATGGCGGAGCGGCTGGGCCGCGATCTTGCCGTTCGCGGCATAGTGATTGTAAGTGGACTCGCACGCGGCATAGACGCTATCGCGCATCACGGGGCGCTGGCCGTCGGCGGACGCGCTGTCGGAGTGCTTGGCACTGGAATTGATGTCTGCTACCCGAAGGAAAACAAAAAGCTCTACGAAAAAGTTTTGGAGAACGGCGCCATCCTGAGCGAATTTCCCATGGGCACGCATCCTTCGCCGGAGAATTTTCCCATTCGAAACCGCATCGTGGCTGGCATGCCGCTCGGCGCAATCATTGTGGAAGGTGCGCAATATTCCGGGTCGCTGATCACCGCGCGTTTGGCGATGGAATTTGGCAGGGAAGTGTTTGGCGTACCCGGCAATGTCACTCAGCCGGTTAGCTTTGCTCCAAATCAGCTCATCAAGCAAGGAGCGAAATTGGTGACGTGCGCCGAGGACGTGATCGAGGAGTTGCCAACTCCCATCCGGGCGGCTCTCATCCAAGCGATGCAACCGGAGACGGGTCAGGCGAATCTATTAATTGCGGCCGCTCTCACTCCCAGCGAAAAAAAGCTGTACGACCTGCTCAGTTCCGATGAGCCGCAACCGATTGATGACATCGTCGAGCAGTCCGGCTTGAACTCTTCGGAGGTTCTCGCTACGCTTTTTGATCTGGAAATGAAAGGCATCATCCGGCAGTTGCCGGGGAAACTATTCAGCAAGGTTCTTCTGTAGCAGGCGAGTTGCAGCGCGTGTGCGCTTGACAACTCTGGTATATAAGGTAGCGAGAAGGACACAGCCAGCGCCTGCGGCCCTTCCCTCAGAAGATTCCGGGGTAAAACTGCAACATGGCTCGTTCGTTGGTAATTGTGGAATCGCCTGCAAAGGCGAAGACCATCAACAAGTATTTGGGAAAGAATTTTCTCGTCAAAGCGTCGGTTGGCCACGTGCTGGACCTGCCGAAGAAGACGATCGGTATTCGTCTGCCTGGAGAAGAAGAGGGCGCCGGCAAGAAAAAAAAGAAATCCAAGGCGAAGAAGGGCGGCAAGAAAGCCGCGAAGGCAAAAGAGAAACCCACGGGAAAGATCATCCGCCTGGATGACGAAAATATTTTTGAACCGACGCTGCAAATCATCAGCGGCAAAGGCAAGGTCATAAACGATCTGCGGAAAGCCGCAAGCACGGCGGACGCCGTCTATCTGGCGGGCGACCCGGACCGCGAAGGAGAAGCGATCTCCGCGCACCTGGCCATGGTGCTCTCGAAGCCAAACAAATTTGAGGAACAGGAGCCAAGCGTTTCGCGGTTCAAGAAAAAAACGGCCAAAATTCCGCCTCCGCCGGTGGTCGAAGAGAAGGAAGAGGTTTCCAAGAAGGAAGCGGTCGCGATCGATCCGAAAAAAATATTCCGCGTGACGTTCAACGAAATTACCCCGAAGGCGATTCGAGCGGCGTTCGACAAACCGCGCAAGGTAGACGCGAATCTTGTGGATGCGCAGCAGGCGCGCCGCGTTCTGGACCGCATCGTCGGTTACAAAGTCTCGCCTATCCTGTGGGACAAGGTGCGCCGGGGACTTTCCGCCGGCCGCGTGCAGACCGTTGCGTTGCGATTGATCGTTGAGCGCGAACTGGCGATCCGCGCGTTCGTTCCCCAGGAATACTGGACAATCCACGCAAAATTGGATGCGGGCCAGCCGCCTCTGTTTGAAGCAAAGCTCTTCAAACACAAGGGCGAAGACATTGAAGTGCCAAACCAGGCCGCGGCGGACAAGATTGTCGCCACCGTGAGCAAGGCGAAATGGCAAGTCGCGAGCGTCACGCAACGCGAGAAGAAGAGAAATCCGCCTCCGCCGTTTACGACTTCCAAGCTGCAACAGGCCGCCTATAACCGGCTGCGCTATTCGGCGAAAAATACGATGCGAGTCGCGCAGGGATTATATGAGGGAGTGGAATTGGGGGCTGAAGGCTCCGTTGCGCTGATCACGTACATGCGCACGGACTCTGTGAACGTTTCGCAGGACGCGCTGGCTCAAGTACGCGAATTGATTCCAGCGAGATTCGGATCGGCTTACTTGCCGGAAAAGCCGAACTACTACAAGTCAAAGAAAGATGCGCAAGAAGCCCACGAAGCGGTCCGCCCGACGGACGTCACGCGCACGCCGGAAGACGTGCGGAAATATTTGAAGGAAGACCAATTCAAGCTTTATCAACTCATTTGGCAGAGATTTGTGGCCTCGCAAATGATGCCGGCCGTGTTCGATCAGACCACGATCGATATTTCCGCGGGCGATTACACGTTCCGCGCGACGGGCATGGTGCAGAAATTCGCCGGATACCTGAGCGTGTATCAGGCGGAGGCTGTGGACATCGCCGACGATGACAAGAACGAGGAAGACGAGGGCAACGCGCTTCCCGCGGTCACCGAAGGGCAGACGCTGAAGCTCGATACGATTCGCCCCGACCAGCATTTCACGCAGCCTCCTCCGCGCTTCAACGACGCGACACTCGTAAAAGAGTTGGAAGAAGATGGCATTGGCCGTCCATCGACCTACGCTTCCATCATTTCCGTGATCGTCGAGCGCGAATACGTTGTGAAGGAACAAGGTCGTTTTTCACCGACGATGCTGGGCGAGCGCGTTTGCGGGCTTCTGATCAAGAGTTTTGAGGATATTTTCGACGTTACCTTTACCGCGCGGCTGGAAGAAGAGCTGGACGAAATTGAAGAAGGCAAACTTCCGTGGCGCGAAGCTGTAAAAGAGTTCTGGGAGAAATTTACCGTCGATCTGGATAAAGCCGACGATGAAATGCTCTCGTACAAGGCGGGAATTCCGACGGGCAAGAAGTGCGAAAAGTGCGGCCAGGGCGAATTGCTCGAGCGCATCAGCCGCCTCGGATTTTTCCTCGGCTGCTCGCGTTATCCCGAGTGCGATTTTATTCAGGATCTTTCGCCGGCTGTCCCGGATGCCGCGCCAGGCGAAACGAAAATCGAATATTGCCACAATTGCGGTAAGGAAATGTCCATTAAAGCCGGCATATTCGGGCCGTTCCTGGCATGCGCTGGCTATCCGGATTGCAAGACCACGAGACGTTTGGTGGAAGGCTCGCGAGTTGCGCGGCCTGCGGACGAACCGCTCGACGAAAAGTGCCCGACGTGCGGCAGCGGTTTGCTGAAAAAACACGGGCGGTTCGGCGAATTTATCGGGTGCTCTGCATACCCGAAGTGCAAGTATGTTCGCCCGATCACCATGGGCATTAAATGCCCGAAATGCAAGGAAGGCGAATTTGTGAAGCGCGGCAGTGTTGGCAGAGGCGGGCGCCCGCGAATCTTCTACGGTTGTTCGCGCTATCCGGATTGTGATTTTACGACTCCAAACATGCCGATTCCGGAACCGTGCCCGAAGTGCGGTGCGCCGTTTATCGTGGAGAAAAAATCCAAAATCGGGCTAGTGCACACCTGTATTAAAGAAGGTTGCGATTGGGAAAAGCTCGCGCCGGAAGCGCCGCCGGCTCCACAGCCCGAAGAAGCGACACCGGTCGGCGCCAAATTGTAACGGCGCAACGGCTCGCGGAAAAAACTGTCTTCAGGCGCCGATTCTCAAAGATGCAAGCTACTCTATGATTCCGAAGGTATAGAGTTTTCCGGATGAGGCGATATTCCCGGACGTATTTCCGGGCGGCAGGAAGCCATACTCGCCCTTTTTCAGCACGGGAAGTCTGACGCGGAATGTGCGCGGCGCGATCTTCTCGGATTCGAACTTCTCCGCATTCTTTTCAGCGCCTTCGGATGAGTGAAAAACGCCTCCCGTCCACGCGCGAAATTCCCGCCGGTTTCCCTTCATGTCTAGCCGCAGCAACTGATATTCGGTGATGGCCGTGCCTTCTGGGACACGGATAATAAATTCCGTGTCAGAGGCCACCTGCAGAGCGCTTTTTGGCCCTTGAACCGTGCCGTTTCTGTGCCCTTTGTCCAGACCTTGCGTCGCAATACTCTTCATCACTCCACCCGTCTTGTATCCAACGACCTCCGGGGAGACCTCGGTAAGTTTTCCAGCCATTGATATATAGACACCAACTTCTTCCGGCACGTTGGGGTTTACGGGCGGGGCAACAGCCGCGGCCGGAGTTGACGGGCCAGATGCTGCGGCCGCTTTGGGGTTGATCATGACCCGGATCACTGCATCGGAGACGTGCCCGCCTTTCAGGGCTTTTAGCGATTCCAGGTCCGTATCAAAACTCGTCTGAGGTGATGTACGAATTTTCTCGATCACTACGTCATCGCCCAATCCAAGCGCCACGAGATCCAGCACGTCTTTGTTGGTCATCGCCGCTTTTTGAGCTTCTTGGGCGCTGGCCGCGAGTGAGCCGGCCGCCATCACGATCAAGCACATCAGGATCAAGATGTTTGAGCGAATATCCTTCATTTCCCTCTCCGTAAAGCAGTCGGTCGGTCTGGCGACCCAGAATACCGTTGGAACGGGGCAGAGCCCGTTCCGCATGCAGGATAGCATCCCCGTGGATGCAGCCCATTTCTAAGGTCGCAAAGTTTCTTTCGCGGCAACGCGGGATGTCCTTCAGTAATCTCATTTGGCTGGGGCGCACTGGAATATACTTGGTTTCGCAACCAATGACCGCTACTTGCACCCTAGAGAAGGCCGTACAAAAGTTCCTCGAGTATCTTCAGTCCGTGAAGAACTCGTCGCCGCACACGGTTTCGAATTATGGGAAAGACTTGTTTCAGTTTCTTTCTTATTTGACCCCGCCGGAATCGGAGGCGCCCAAGCTGAACTCTGTTGATCACAAAATTATTCGTGAATTTGTCGGCCATTTGCACGAACAGGGCTTGGAGAAAAGCTCAATCGCGCGCAAGCTGGCCGCGCTGCGCTCTTTTTTCAAATACTGTGTGCGAGAAGGAATGTTGAAGGACAATCCCGCGCGGCTCGTGCCCACGCCAAAACTCCCCAAGCGCATCCCATCCGTTCTTTCGGCCGAAGAGATGAATGGATTCCTCAATCAGCTTGCTGGAATCGGGCCGCATCGGGAAGGGCAGCAGGGAAAGAAAGACGCGTTTGCCAGCCCCCAACGCAAGGTACCGCGCGGAAATGCCGATACCGAAGGCTTGCTGATCAAACGCGACCGCGCAATTCTCGAATTGCTTTATGCCGCAGGCCTTCGCGTCAGTGAACTTACTGGTTTGAATCTCGTGGACATGGACACCAAGGACCGCATTCTTCGCGTCCGCGGCAAGGGCAACAAGGAGCGGATTGTCCCGTACGGCTCGAAAGCGGACGAAGCGCTCGATGCCTATTGGCCCGTGCGCGAACAGCTTCTGACACAGAATTCTTCGTCACGCTCCAAGCGCGGGCCTGCCCCCCACACGCATGCCATTTTCCTCAACTACGCTGGTCGCCGTCTGACACAGCGCTCCGTCGGCCGCATTGTAAAAAAATACGTCCGCTTGGCGAACATCAACTGGGACTTGCACCCACATTCCCTGCGCCATGCCTTCGCCACTCATTTGCTTGCGGATGGCGCGGATTTGCGCGCCATTCAGGAATTGCTCGGCCATCAATCGTTGACGACCACGCAAAAATACACGCACGCTTCCATCCGCCAGTTGATGGATATTTACGACAAATCGCATCCGCATGCCTGAATTCTTCGCCGTATCCACCGAAGACCGTTCCCACGGCAAGTCCAGCGTGATCCGCCGTCAGACACCCGCGGCTCTGCTTTTGCTTTTCGCTACGGTCCTTGCCCCTCGCTTGGCTCGCGCTCAAGGCAACTACGAAATCCAGGTCTATCCTTACGAAACCGTTGCGCCGGGTAAGACCATGGTCGAGCTCCACAGCAACTTCACCTTCGAAGGTTCGAAATCCACAAACGACGGCACCTATCCCACGAATCATCAGCTTCATGAAACCATTGAAATCACGCACGGCTTCACGGACTGGTTCGAAACGGGATTTTACATTTTCACTTCTGCCCACAACGGTCAGGGCCTCGATTGGGTCGGCGATCATATTCGCCCCCGCTTCCGCATTCCGCCCAAGTGGAAATGGCCGGTGGGCCTGAGTCTTTCGAACGAAATCGGCTACCAACGCGCCAGATACTCTGCGGACACCTGGACGTGGGAAATGCGGCCCATCGTCGACAAGCAAATCGGCAAATGGTATTTCTCTTTCAATCCAACGTTCGACAAATCCCTCCATGGCCCAAGCGTCCATCAGGGATTCGTTTTCTCGCCTAACTTCAAATTCAGTTTTGACTTCACCAAAAAAATCACCGGTGGCGTCGAGTACTACGGTTCGCTCGGCCCGGCGACGCAATTCGACCCGATTCACCTCCAGCAGCAGCAGATTGTCCCTGCCATTGACCTCAATCTCTCGCCGAAGTGGGAAATCAATTTTGGGCTTGGAGTAGGTCTCACCGGCGCCACGGACCACCTCATCGCAAAAACCATTGTCGGCTACCGCTTTGATTTTTGAGCTGTCCACTTGGGCAAGCTTGAGATTTCCTCGGCCCCCGGGCTAACTTCTGGCCCTGCGGCACCGTCTTTACAGGGCAGAGATTAGCCGTCAGGCTCGCTTTGGGGCCATGCCCTATTTTCACCCCCAACGCCTGCCCCTTCGAGAGGTTTGGTGCATCCACTGCGGCAAACGTGTCCTGCCCGCCTCGCTCCGGTGCTGGCGATGTTGCTCTTCGTGTCTGCTCCGTCAGCCCTGGCGGGACCGCAAACGAAAGACTCCGCAACGTTTGCGAAGCTTCACATTCCGCACATGCAAAAGCGCCCCACCATTGACGATTTCGAATCCATGCAGCCGTCGCCCGCAATTGCCGGGCAAATGCTCAAGATTGATGGTTTCTTGCAACGCGATCCGAAAGATGGAGCGCCGATTTCCCAGAAAACAGAAGTCTACCTCGGGTATACAAACGAAAATCTGTACGTCATTTGCGTCTGCTTCGATGCGGAACCGAATAAGATCCGCACCCACATGGTGCGGCGCGAACAGATTAACGACGACGATCAGTTCGGATTTGTGCTCGATACGTTTGCGGACCGCAAGAACGGCGTCTTCTTCTTTGCCAATCCCTACGGCGTTCAGCAGGACGGAATCTGGAACGATTTCAACGAGCCGGACTATTCCTACGACATGCTCTGGAACTCGCAGGGCCGCGTAAATTCGCAGGGCTATGTCCTTTGGTTTGAGATTCCATTTCGTTCCTTGCGCTTCTCTCGCGATTCCGACCAGACCTGGGGAATCTTTTTCGAGCGGGACATCCGGCGCAGCAACGAGTTTGCTTTCTATCCGCGCATCACGGCCAACGCTCAGGGCTTTCTGACGCAGGAAACTCAAATCGACGGAATGAAAGATATCTCGCCTGGCCGCAATATCCAGTTCATTCCGTACGGATCCTTGCGTTCTTTCCGGGCATTGGACGACCTCCCTGGCGGAATGCCTCACTTCAGTGAAAAAAGCTTCGAACCGCGCGCCGGCCTCGATTCAAAGATTGTTTTCAAGGATTGGCTTGTCTTTGATTCCACCATCAATCCGGATTTCGCGCAGGTCGAATCCGACGAGCCCCAGACTACCGTCAACCAGCGGTTCGAAGTGTTCTTCCCGGAAAAGCGCCCGTTCTTTTTGGAAAACAGCGGCTTCTTCGATACCCCGATCAACCTCGTGTTCACCCGCCGCATTGCGGATCCGCAGTATGGTTTGCGTCTGACTGGAAAGCGCGGCCCGTGGTCCATCGGCACGCTCTTCGCCGACGATCAATCTCCCGGCGGAAGCGTTGACCCGAGCGATCCGCTGTATGGCCAGCGTGCCTACTTCAGCATCGTTCGCGTCAACCACGATATTGGCAAGCAGTCTACGATCGGATTCATTTACACCGATCGCGAGTTAAACACTCCTTTTCACACTGCGTGCACCGACGATCCTTGCATCATCAAATCCAATCGTGTTGGCGGTGTGGACGCCAAGTTCACTTTTTCACCGACCTGGTACATGCAGGTTCAGGCCCTCGCAAGTTCCACCGATTTCAACGACGGAACGCACAAGGGCGGCCCTGCATATCATTGGTGGGTGGAACACACCACACGCAAAGTTGAATACAACGTGATGTACCAGGACACTTCCGAAGGCTTTGAAACCGCAACTGGATTTTTTCGCAGGCCCGACGTTCGGCGTTTCAGCCAATTTGCCGCTTACACGTTTCGCCCGGAAGGCAAGCATCTTGTTTCCCACGGCCCGAGCGTTTTCACTATCCGCAATTGGGACCACAAAGGCAATCGGTTGGAGTGGTTTGCCAACACCAACTACAAAGTGCGATTTCAGCGCCAAACGGCCTTCGGAGCATTTGTAAACGCCGGTCATGAGTTGCTCCGCCCGAACGATTTCAGCGCCTTGTCCGCAAACACCGATTACGCTCACCACACGTATGGCTTCTTTTTCTTCAACGGATTCTCGAAACGGATTTCCACGAACGGGGAATTGGGCTGGGGCAGATCCACGAACTACGACTCGCCCGCTTTGCCCGTCGCGCTTGCCCCATTTCTTGCCAAATCCAACTATGCACAACTCTTTCTCACGATTCGGCCCGTCGGCAAACTGACCATCGACAACACCTACTTGCTCTCCCGCCTGCGCACGCTCTCCGCCGGTTCGGCGATTTTTAACAATCACATCATTCGTTCCAAATGGAACTATCAATTCACCCGCGAATTTTCTGTTCGCTTCATCGGCCAGTACAATGCAAACCTCGCCAATCCTCAATTCTCCTCGTTGCAGACCACCAAGAATTTCAACGCGGATGTTCTCTTCACGTATCTCGTTCATCCGGGAACGGCAATCTATTTCGGCTACAACAGCAATCTCGAGAATCTCGATCCCAGTCTGACGCTTGACCCCAATGGCAATCTGAACCGGCTTCGAAATGGCTATATCAACGACGGCCGCCAGGTCTTCGTGAAGGTTTCCTATTTGTTCCGCTTTTGAGCGGCCGAGTAACCATTCGCCGGCATCCCGCATCTTCCCTTGCAACTCGAGTGGTCTGTATTCTCCTTGGAGGTTCCCTTTGGACTACCATCTCGCGCAAATCAATGTCGCCCGCTTGATCGCTCCCATTGACGACCCGCGCATTGCGGACTTTGTCGCTCAGTTGGATCGGATCAATGCCATCGCCGAATCGTCTACTGGATTCGTGTGGCGCCTAATGTCCGATTCCGGCAACTCAACTGACATCGCCTACAATGACGATCCATTTGTGATTCCGAACATGTCGGTTTGGACGTCCGTAGAAGCGCTGCGCGACTACGTCTATCGCTCTCAGCACACCGGCGTCTTAAAAGATCGTGCCAAATGGTTCGAAAAAATGGACAAGCCTCACTATTGCCTCTGGTGGATTCCCGCCGGCCACGTTCCCACGGTCGCGGAAGGCCGCGAACGCCTCGAACACTATCAGCTTCACGGCCCGACCCAGCACTCCTTTTGGTTTTCGAAACTTTTTCCGCAGCCGGAAGGCGACGCAATCGCTGTCTGAGCCACTGCAACTCGCTCCACTCGTGGCCAAAAACCCGCATTGACGCTCCAGGACTCGACCCGTATAATTAGGGTTTGTCTTTAGCTCCTGGAGGAACGATGTACGCCGTTATCAAGACCGGAGGAAAGCAGTATCGCGTCGCGCCGGGCGACACCATCCGTATCGAACGGGTGGATGGAAAAGTGGGCGATAAGGTCAATTTTGGCTCGGTTTTGTCGGTTCACGGGGATGACAAGAAGCTTTTGACTGGTTCCGAAGCCGCGAAAGCCACCGTTTCCGGCAAGATTGTCGCGCAGGGACGCGCCAAAAAGCTTACGGTTCTCAAGTACAAGAAGACCAATCAATACAAGATTCAGCGCGGCCACCGGCAGAATTTCACTGCCGTCGAGGTTGGCGACATCAAGCTGTAAATTTCTGAAACGGTTTGTGTAGTGGCCGATCTTCAGATCGGCTCCCTGCAAAACATCCCGAAGGATAAATGTCATGGCACATAAGAAGGGTGGCGGCTCCTCAACAAACGGCCGCGATTCACACGGTCAGAGGCTTGGCGTAAAGCGGTTCGGCGGCCAGCTCGTCAACGCGGGCACGATCATCGTTCGCCAGCGCGGCACGAAGCACCAGGCCGGCGAAAACGTCGGGCAGGGCAAGGACGACACGCTGTTCGCGCTCGTCACTGGCCACGTGAAGTTTGAAGATAAGGGCCGTCGCGGACGCTTCATCAGCATCGTTCCCGCCGCCAATTAAGGTTTTTGTAGTGGCCGGTCTTAAGACCGGCGTATGGCTTCCGCGGTCTCTGCCTCGGCAGAGGCCGCTTTTTCTTGCTGCTCGCTCTCACCAGAGCACGCTTGTCATCCTGAACCTATCCGACGAGGATAGGTGAAGGATCTCAACGTAAGATTAGGCTCGGACCGAATCGCGCAAAGGCATTCATGTTCGTAGACGAAGCAAAAATCTCGATCAAAGCCGGCGACGGTGGCAATGGCTGCGTCGCGTTTCGGCGTGAGAAATATGTTCCGCGCGGCGGCCCCAGCGGCGGCGATG
>JAFDVY010000170.1 GCA_018268785.1 Acidobacteriota bacterium
ATCGCCCAGTGAACTACATCGATCCAGTGTGTGCAAAGATCCGTCATCGCGCCGCCGCCAAAATTCCAGAACCAACGCCACCAATAGAATTTTTCTTCGGAAAACGCCTGCGCGGGAGCGTGGCCAAGCCACTGCTTCCAATCGAGCGCTTGCACGTCCACCGGTTTGAAACTGGACCCGGACTGATAGTTCTGCCACCAATAGGTGCGCACTTGCGGAACGCGTCCGATACTTCCGCCCTGTATCAAATCAACCGCGTCGCGGAAATGGCTCCAGCTGCGCTGTTGCATCCCGCATTGCAGAATTCGCTTGTTCGAACGGACCGCTGCGATCAGCGCCGCGCCTTCTTCGATCGTATGCGTAACCGGTTTTTCGAGATAGACGTCTTTGCCCGCGGCCAGCGCATCAACCGCCATTGGCACATGCCAATGATCGGGCGAGCTGATGAAAACGGCGTCAAGCGGTTGCTGCAACACTTCGCGATAGTCGGTGTGCGTGGTCGCGGTGCCTTTCGATCTCTCTTTAATCGCATCGCGCCGCGGCGCATACACATCGCTCACGGCCACGATCTGATAGTTCCCCGCTTTGTCGGCGGCGTTGAGCAGATCGTTCATGCGGCCGCCTGCGCCGATGACGCCGATACGCAACGCGTCATTCGCGCCCAGGACTCGAGTGGATGCCAGAGCGGTCACGCCCGTGGCGATGAGAAAGGTACGGCGATCAGGTGGGTATTTCATGCCGGCATCTTAGCGATTCCGCGTGAAAGAGCAAATGAAAAAGGGGGCCGTTTCCACGGGCAAAAAAAAAACAGGCCCCTGATTTTTTCGGGGGCCTGTTGCCTTGTAAATGAAAATCTTTCTAGAAAAGATTCCAGAGGAACTGGTTGTAAACCTCGTGGTGATACTGCACTTCCGGCGCTTTCACAAACGTTCCGAGAGCGCGCGGGCAGCGATCCGCCGAAGCGCGTTTCAAATCCGCGTAGCGCGCCTTGACGTCTGAACCGAGCAGCTTGTCGGCCCACTCCGCTTTTTCGAAATTCTCCAGAGCCGTGTAAATGTTGTCCGGCAGGTAGCGCTCCGCCTGGCGAAGATTCTTGATTTTCGCGGTGTCGCCGCCGATGCCGGTCTTGAACACGGAATAGAGCACAAGATAAGGATTCGCATCCGGCGCAACCGAGCGGACTTCCACGCGCGAGCTCTTCTCATTGCCGATTGGAATACGAATCATTGAGCCGCGATCCACTGGCGACGCCTTGATCTGGTTTGGCGCTTCAAAGTGCGGGTCAAGCCGGCGATAGGCGTTCACGCTCGGATTCAGCAGCAGGCAAATGTCATTGCCGTGCGTAAGAATCTTGTCGATGAAGCTCCAGCCCAGCTTGCTGAGCTTTTCTTCGCCCTTGGGATCCCAGAAGAGATTCTTGCCGCCCTTGCTGATGGAAACGTTGGTGTGCATGCCGCTGCCGTTCACGCCGACCACCGGCTTTGGCAAGAAACTCGCCGTAAAGCCCATCTTCGTCGCAACCTGCCGGCAAATCAGTTTGTAAAGCTGGATCTGGTCCGCGGCAGCCACCACTTCGCCGTACCCATAATTGATTTCAAACTGCGACGGCGCAACCTCCGGGTGATCCTTCTCGTTCTGGAAGCCCATTGCGCGCTGCACTTCCGCAGTGGTGTCGATGAACGACCGCAGCGGATCGCCCGGCAGCGAGTGATAGTAACCGCCCGTGTTCACATACTCGAAGCTGTGCGATTCGTGATAGTGCCGCTCCGCGTTTTCACCCTTGAAGAGGAAGCCCTCGATCTCGTTTGCCGCGTTCAGCGTGTAGCCCTCTTTTTTGTGCAGCCCTTCCGCATAGGTTTTCAGCAGGCCGCGCGTGTCGCCGCGGTACGGGGTTCCATCCTTGTCGATCACTTCGCCGAACACCAGAACTTTGCCGGAACCAAATACATCCGCCGGCGCCCAGTAAAACGAAGCCCAATCCATGCCCAGGCGAAGGTCGCTTTCGCGCTGCGCCGTAAATCCGCGGATCGAAGAACCGTCGAACGTCAGGTTGTCCCAGCTCTTTACGAGAAATTTCTTGTCGTAATCGAGCATGTGCAAGCGGCCTTCCAGGTCGCTGAACAGCACTGTCACGGCCTTGATGCGCTTCTCGTCGGTCAGATACTTGATGCGCTCTTCTTGAATCTTGTGCGACGCAACACGGTTCTTGCGCTGCTCTTTGGCCTTGAGATTGAGCTGCTCGAGCTCGTCGTAAGACAACGACAGAAAATTACGCAGTTCAGTCGACATGAATCTCCTCGAGAGGTTTGATTGCAAAACGTGAAGGCAAATAGAGAGGTGGACAACCAGAAATCATGAGGCGGTAGCGTAACGCGACCACGCGCGGAGCGTCAATCGAAAGAAGTAATTTGAAAGATTAAGAAAATTGTTTTTCCCGGATACGGCACGACCTGAGCGGCATCTTGCTCGCAAAACGGTTCACTTCGCGCCGACGGCCGAGAATGTCTAGAAACCGCTGGCTATCCTACAAAGATATCTTTTTTTAGGAGGTGGGGGCTTCAGCCCCCACACAAAGACGCAATAAATACGGGCTTCAGCCCTGAAGAAAGCTCCTGCACATTCCTTGGCGATTATTTGATGGCTCTATCGTCCCGTTGTTGTATAGCTGGCGTTCGTGGCGCCGCCGCCGGGAACCGTAATCGTGCTGTCCATCCGCACCGTCATTCCCGTCCTCGCAGGAAGATCCACTTCCTTGCCCTTGCGCGCCACCACATAGACCGCGCTGCCGGCAAGGCCAATGCCGAATCCACGCACGGCGTGGCTGAAAATCGTTCCGACGAGCGTCCCGCCTCCGGTTCCAATCGTTCCAGCGATTACGTCGCCCTTGATGTCGTGCTTTTCTTCCACCACCTGGCCTTCCGTGATCTTCACATCCTTGCGGCGGCGGCCTTCCCCATCCTTCGTCGGCTTGCTGATCGAAAGCAGACTCATCTGCACCGGAATCAACCGGCTGTCAATTTCCACCGACCGGAACGAAAGATTCAAATATGCTTCGCCGCGAAAAATCGAAAAGCGGCGTGCCTTGTTAATAGTCGTCACTTCGCCGCGAACGCGCGTCCCGGCGGGCAGCACCGTTTGATCCCCAATCGTGACCGGCTCCGTGACGATGGCCAGAAACGGATCGCCATCCTTGGCGGCGCCCGTACTAATATCGGTCAGCAACTGCAGGTGAATCTGCGTTCCCTGCAAAAGCTGGCGCGGTTCCGCAATCAACGTGGGCGCGGCCAGCGATACCGCCATCGCCGCAAACAAAACAACTCGAAATGCCTTCATGGGAAAATCCTCCTGACTGCTGCACTGTGCGTGCAGGTCGGCCCCGTGCGTGGGGCATTCCGCTGGCGCTCGCGGACCCCGATGCGAAATCGGGGCGGATGGCGGAGGAACTCCATCCAGTTCTAGGGTACTGGAATTTGCTTAAGGTTTTACAAAATTTTCAAGATGTTGCTGCGTAGTGTACAGAAGCCGTATTGCCGGGCAACGCCCCGAGAAGAGGCAGTTTTGCAAAGTTATGCGCCAGTGAAACCGTGATAGTAAACACGTTTGAACAGAAAGTGAATTAAGGTGAATCATCACCTCAATGGCGAGCGTGGACAAAAATCCAAGGCATCTCGACCCTGCCTATCGAACAGCGCTGATCACTTGCGCGGCGCTTAACTTCGGCATGATGCTCCTGGAAGGGAGTGCGGGCCTATGGATTGGTTCAGCAGCTCTCTTGGGCGATGCAGGGGATTTCCTTGAAGACGCTATCGTCTTGGGGCTCGCGATCGTCGCTCTCGGATGGTCAGTGCGCGCACGGGCAGCAGCTGGTCTCGCGCAGGGATTCGCAATGGCCGCGGTCGGAATCGGCGCAATACTGCAGATTGTTCACAGCATTATCCATGGCGGTGCGCCATCGCCTGCGGTGATGGGGGGAGTGGCTGTACTTGCGCTGACAGTAAATGGGTATTGTGCAAATCGATTGATTCGCTTTCGCGCGGGCGACGCGTCAATGCGGGCAATCTGGCTCTCCACGCGAAATGACGCGATGCTAAACGTGCTCACCGTTGTTGCGGCCTTGTTCATAGCGCTAACCAAATCGGCCTGGCCGGACATCATCGCAGGCGCAATCATTGCCACCGTAAATATGTGGGGCTCGACCGAAGTGGCGTCAGCGGCTATCCGAGAAATGCGTTAAGAAGTGTAAAATTGAATTCCGCCGCCAGGCTCGCGGCAACTTTGTTCTGCTTCGCAACGCTGTGCTAGAATTTTCTCCTGCAGTTGCGCACAGAGTTTGCATAAAACGGGGCGCGACTGCCGGAGCGTGGAACTTCGGGCTCTGTGCAACGAGGTCCCGCGAACCCCGCCAGGCCCGGAAGGGAGCAACGGTACCGGGAACGCCTCGGGTGCCGCAGATCACCCGAAGTTCCTCGCGCCGCGAAAGAAAGTTTTCAGTCATCAGTCCTCAGTTATCAGTACAATCGCGCAGCTCGTGTGTATCGGTTTTGACTGAAGACTGAGAATTGAAAACTGACGACTAACTCATGACCTACCAAGTCATCGCACGAAAATATCGCCCGCAAACATTCAAGGAACTTGTCGGGCAAGAGCATGTCACCGAAACGCTTTCCAATGCCATCAAGAACAATCGTGTCGCACATTCCTACATTTTTTCCGGCGCGCGCGGCGTGGGGAAAACCACCGCGGCGAGAATTCTTGCCAAGGCTCTGAACTGCGTGCACGGGCCGACGCCCGATCCTTGCGGCGAATGTGATTCGTGTAAAGAAATCGCTGCGGGCACTTCGCTCGATGTGATTGAAATTGACGCTGCCTCCAATCGCGGCATTGACCAGATCCGTGACCTGCGCGACATGGTGCGTTACGCGCCGGCCGCCTCGCGCAGCAAAGTCGTCATCCTCGACGAAACGCACATGCTCACCCCCGAAGCCTCCAACGCCCTTCTGAAAACTTTGGAAGAGCCGCCCGATCGCGTGATTTTCGTAATGGCAACGACGCAGCCGGAAGATTTGGTGGACACCATCCGATCGCGCTCGCAGCATTTCCATTTTCGCGCTCTGACCTTCAACGAAATTGCCGGGCGCATTCAAGACATCGCCAAAAAGGAAAATCTGAAGATTGAAGACGGCGCCGTGAGCGTCATTGCGCGAATGGCGGAAGGAAGTTTGCGCGATGCGCTGTCCTTCCTCGAACAAGCGCGCGCCTATTGCGGCGACACGATTACGGACAAAGCAGCTCGCGAACTGTTTGGCGTCGTTCCGGAAGACGCGCTCAACGAGCTCGTGGAAGCGATTGCCGCAGGCTCCGCGGATCGCGCGCTTGGCCTCGTACACACCTTCCAAAAAGAAGGCCGCAACCTGCAGCATTTCTGCCGCGAAGCGGTGCGCCACATGCGCAATCTGTTGATCGCGCGCCTAAGCGGCGCAGATTCGGATTTGATTGCGGCTACTCCCGACCAACGGCCGGGAATTGCAAAAGCCGCTTCCCTGTTCAGCGAGGAAGACCTGACGCGCTTCTTCCACATTCTGTTGCAGACCGACGACGACTTGCGCCGTAAACCCGATCCGCGCGTGCACCTCGAAATGGGCTTGCTGCGTTTGATCAATGCGGGACGTCTCGCTCCGCTCGAAGAATTGCTTGCAGAGTTGCGCGGCGGCGCTGGAAGCGGAACGGCGAACGCTGCAGCCCGCAGCGCGGTTTCCGCTGCGCCTGCAATCCCCGCAAAACGCGAAATGGCTAGCGCGGCAGTAGTTGGCTCCTATTCGCCCGCTCCGCGCGAAGTTACTCCGCCTCCGGTGCGCGAATCTTTTTCGCCGTTTACTCCTGCCGAACCTCCAGCGCCAAAAACTTCCGCTCCAGCATTTGCTCCAATTCGAGAAACAGCTCTGCCTCCGCCGCCCGTACGCGAGGCCGCTCCGGAACCAGCAAAAAATCTCGAAACTTCCTCCACAAAAGTTGCCGCACAAGGCTTGCGCGAAGAACAAGTGCTGGAAATTCGCGCGGCGATTCAAGCGCAGCAAAAATTTTTGGGAGAGCTTGTCGAGCACGGCCATCGCTGGGAACTCGAAGGCATGGAGTTGCGAATTTATTTCGCAACGGAAAAACGTCCGTTCGCGGAAATGATCGAGGGACGCGATTCACTCGAGAAGGTCCGTGCCGCTTCGAGCAAAGTACTAGGGAAGTCGGTTCGCGTGTGTGCTAGGATTGAAAATGTCACGGGAAGCGTTGCGCCGCAAACAGTAAGCACACAGGAATTGCGCGCGCAATTTGAACGCGACCCGATGGTCAAGTCCATGCTGCAGCGCTTCGGAGGGAAAATTTCCGAAGTGAAGCGGCCGGTCAACTAAGAACTGCAGGGGTGATAACCATGGAAATCGGCGCTCTCCAGCAGATGCTCACGCGATTGCGACAAGTCCAGGAAGACTTGCAGCAGCAGGTGAGCCAGGTTGCCGTCGAAGCTTCGGCCGGCGGCGGCATGGTCACCGTGAAGATGAACGGCCAGAAGCAAGTGCTCGAAGTGAAGATTGAATCGCAAGTGTTTGCAGACAAAGATCAGGAATTATTGCAGGACCTCGTGCGCGCTGCGGTAAACGAAGCGGCCCGAAAAGTAGACGACGAAGTCGCCAACCAGATGAAAGACCTCGCGGGAAGCATCCCCAACGTCCCCGGCCTGAAAATCCCCGGCCTGTTTTAATTCCCTTCTCCGCAAATTATTGTTCGGCGTTTGGCGCGTTGATCGAAATCGATTCCACGATTTTTTCCAGTCGTTGTAGGACAGCTTGATTGTTTACCTTCTTGATTCCGTCCACTGCGCCGTAGCCCGCCGTGGCGATTCCGTAGCCGATCTCGTAGCAAGATTCTTCGGAATAGCCGTGCAGATAGACGCCGGAGAATTGGTGCATGCTCGCGGCCGCGTTTTCTTGCTTTGCC
>JAFDVY010000171.1 GCA_018268785.1 Acidobacteriota bacterium
ACATGCAGATTTGATAGAAAACAAAGGACTTTAACTACCTTTAGAATCAACACATGCGAGAAAAGGGTAGGGGGCTCCGGTGGTCGTGAGCTGCTAGTACAGGCAAAGCCTACATTTTGATCTGGGCGAGCCCGCTCTTTTGGGTCCCCTCAACGGAAGCCGCCGCTTCCAGCTCGTACCCCGCTTCGCGCCAGCCGTCGAGCCCGCCTGCCAGCGGCCGGATTCGCTTCACGCCCTGTCTTCTGAGGAGCAGCGCCACACGGGCGCTGGTAGCTTCGTTGGGTCAAGTACAGTAGAGGATCACTTCGCGATCCGGCGGCAACCGGTCGCTGTGTTCCTCCAGGTCCTTCACGTCCATGCGAAACGCGCCAGGAATCGTTTCCGGATCAGCTTCAAAGTCGAGCGAGTGGCGCAAGTCCACAATCACCAGCTCTTCGCCGGCATCGATCTTTTCCTTCAACTCCGCCGGAGTGATGCGGCCAATCCGAAGCTCGCGCAAAAATCTCTGTCTGCCGATGAATTTCCAGGTGATGTAACCCGCCAGCGCTCCAAGGATCAGGACCATCAGCCCGCTGCCAAGCGACGCTGCGCGCTCCGCAACCACTTCAATCTGTCCGCTGAAAATGTAGCCAAGCAGAAGAAATCCGCCAGCCCACAGCAGCGAACCGAGAAAATCCCAGAGCAGGAATTTCCTCCGGCGCATGTGAAAAATTCCGGCAAGCGGCGGCGCGACCGTGCTCAACCCCGGAATGAATTTTGCCACGAGCAGGGATCGCGCGCCTTGCTTGGCAAAAACTCCCTCCGTGCGGCGCACGCACGAATCGGGCTCAAGAGAAATACGGCAGAGAAATTGAAGAACGCTGATGCCCTTTTTCCTGCCGAGAAGAAACCACAGTGTATCCGCTAAAACCGCGAAAACCGTGGCAAGCCCCAGGCACAGCCAGAAACTTATGAAATGGCTGCCGGCTAATGCGCCCGCCGCCAACAAAAATGGAGTAGCCGGGAAGGGAAGCCCGACCTGCTCCGCGAAAACGATTCCCGGAAGCACAACATACCCATGCCGCAACAGAAATCCTAGCGTGCTGTGCATGGTTCCGAGTTGTTCCCCCGCCATCGTTTGCCTGGTCAGGCCTGATTATTTTGCGAAGTCAGCAGTATGCCCCCACTCGCCGCTCATGACAAATTCGCGAATCGGCTTGCGGGCCCGTGGAGCTTTTTCCCTGGATTGATACGGTTCGGGCAGGGAAGATGCATCGCCCGGATACCCGATTACCATGGCTGCGATCGGCTCCCATCCTTGCGGGATGTTGTAAACCTCTTTCGCTGTTTCCGGGTCGAACCCGGCCATTTGGTGAACGACCAGTCCGCGCGCCGTCGCTTCGATGGAAAGCTGCAAACTCGCCGCGCCCACGTCGTACTGCGCATTGCGGTTCGGCGTGTTGTTTTTCGCAAATGCCAGTTCCGCCACGGCAATCACCAGCACCGGCGCTTTCTTCGCCCAGTTCGCATTGAACTCCACCAAAGTGCCGAGCGACTTCCCGAAGTTTTCGGCGTCGTCTTTGGTGGCGACAATGTACGCCCATGGTTGCTCGTTGTTGCTGGAAGGCGCCCAACGCGCCGCCTCAAACAAGCTCTGCAGCACTTCTTTCGGCACGGGCTTGTCGCTGAACGCGCGCGGGCTCCAGCGATTCTTGATCAGATCATTTACTGGATATTGCACCGGTGCGGGATTGCTCATTTTTTTTCTCCGTGGCTAAAAAAATTGAACCGCTTACTTCGCGGCCTGCTTCGTCATTTCCAAATCAATCGTGATCGAGACTGTGTCGCCGACTACGACGCCGCCACCGTCCATCTTCGCGTTCCATTTCACGCCGTAATCCTGCCGGTTCAATTTCGCAGTGGCATTCAAGGCGGATCGCGTGTTGCCCCAAGGATCCTTAATCGCCTCGCTCGGACCTTCAACGTCCAGTACAACTTCTTTGGTCACGCCGCGCATGGTCAGGTCGCCAGTAACCTTCAATTTGCCCGAACCCGCGGATTCTACTTTCCTGGATTTGAAAGTGAGAGCGGGGAATTTCTCGACATCGAAGAAGTTGGCGCTGCGCAAATCCGCATCGCGATCTTTTTCGCCCGTGTTCACGGTTTTGGCGTCAATCGTGACGTCCACGCTGGATTTCGTCACATCCTGGTCGTCCCAAATCACCGTGCCGGTTACGCCTTTGAACTCGCCGCGAACCGTGGAAATCATCATGTGCTTCACTGCGAACTGCGCGGCGGTGTGCGCCGGATCGATCTTCCACGTTGTCGTCGCGGCGGACGCTTGCAGCGCCATCCCGGCCGTCAAGAGCGTTGCTGTTGCAAACCTGCGGATTGCCTGGCCCATTGCGTGTTTCTCCTTTTCCGTTTTGACTGAACTTATGATGCTTTTGGGTCTTCGTTCGGTGCGGGCTTTTGACATTCGCCGAGCAATTCCGCAAGCAGCTTGAGTTTTGCAGCGCTCATGTGCTGGAACTGCTGTTTGTGCATCTCGCGCACGGGCTGGTCCAGCTTCTTCAGCATTTCCAGGCCTTGCGGCGTGATGCGCGTCTTGACCACGCGCCTATCGTCCTTTTGACGTTCGCGAGTGGTTAAACCTCTTTTTTCCATGCGGTCGAGCAGGCGGGTCATGTCCGGATCGTGCGAAATCATGCGGTCCCCCACGCTCCGGCAGGGAAGTCCGTCCGGCCCCGCCCCGCGCAGGATTCTCAGTACGTTGTATTGCGTTCCGGTAAGTCCGTGGGATTTTAGAAGTTGTTCGGCTTGTTGCCCCAGAAAATCTGCGGCCTTCATCACCGCCACGAAAATCCGGTCCTCGATTGGCGCAGGCTGCTTGTTCGACTTAGGGGAAGAACTCATGGGGGAAATATAGTCGTGATAACGACTATTGTCAAGAGGAAAAAACGAGAAGAAAAAGGCAAACCCGCACGCTTCAAGACCGAAGCATGCGGCATCCGTTCTAACTCTTGAGCTGCGGCCTTTCAGTCTGAGCTTGGACTTTGATTTCTGCTCCACCCGCCTTGCATAGTTCTGATCGCGTGACTCGCATTTTGTTATAGAAGTTTATGTAGCTGATTTGCCTAACCCTGTTTGTGACTACGGCCATTAGCCTTCTAGGTTCTTGGCACTCTCGGCTGCAGAGTTCGCCTCTGCGGAGTGAACCTTGCGCGTGAGTTGCGTTGCGCTTACTACGATCGTCCCTGCCCAAAGGTCGCCCAATCGTTGCCGATTCGGCGTAAGCTTCGCCGCGAAAAAGCCAGTTAGGTAGAACGGAAAAAAATCGAGAGCTCTGAGTAGATTGCGCTTTAGCGATTGACCGAGCGATATAGATCGACCGTCAGGACGCACAACGCGCAGACCACAAATGAGCTTTCCTATCGTAAGCCCTGCCAGCCATTCGGGAACAATCCAATAGGCGGCAGTGCCAAGCATGAGTAAGAGCGCGGGGCCTCCCGTCAAAACCTTGTCACCGCTGACGGTCGCTGAAGTTAAGGCACCCTCAGAGTCTGTGTGACCCCACATGCTAATGATGAGGTACCAAACTCCTGTGGCCAGGAGCGAATCCAGAATTGCAGCAAAAGCGCGCATCCCAAGTTTGGCTGGCGTTAGTTGATTCCTTATTTCCATTGTGGTGATTCCTCCTGCGTCTCCTTCAGTCGGACATAGGAGGCAGAGTCTGTGTTCCCTCCCCGAGTGCCCGGATGAGTTGAGGAATCCGGTTGACGGAGGGCATTGGGAGAGGGTATCAGTACGGTATGTACAAGAAAAGTTTAGTGAGACGAAGGGCACCCGCAAAGTCCAACCCAAGACCCAGGTTCCACACACCGGAACTCGGGGCACCCGCACCCGCCTCGGACAAGTTGTAAGTGCTATTTCAGGCTTTTCGCAGCGGCCTGAGTTCGACAGTGCTGAGGAAGCTTTGGTCTCCTTGAGTGGCGAGCATGGCTACTGCGTGAGCTACGTCTTCCGGCTTGAGCACTTTTGTCGCGTCTTTGGGGCCTCGGCCGGAGAATTCCGTGGCTACGCTGCCTGGACAGACTGTGCTTACGCGAATTCCGTGCTCGCGCAGTTCTTCCGCCATGCAGCCGCTGAGTCCTTGCACGCCCCATTTTGAGGCGCAGTAAATTCCGCCGCCTGCGAATACGTTTTTTCCGGCAAGGGAACTGATGTTGATGATATCCCCTCCGCCTCGCTTGATCATTCCGGGGACGACCGCGCGCGACACGAGAAACACGCTTTTCAGATTTGTGTTCATCAGCCGGTCCCACTCTTCTTCACTTTTTTCGTGCACTGGCCCGAACAGGCCCATACCGGCGTTATTCACGAGCAACGCAATTGGCCCAAGTTCGCTTTCAACGCGCCGGACAAGTTGTGCGACGTCGTTTCCACGCGTTACGTCGGCGGCAATCGCAATGGCGCGCGCTCCGGTTTCGCGCAACTTCGCTTCGGTTTCCGAAAGCTTCGCCGCATCGCGCCCGCAAATCGCAATGTCCGCGCCGAGGCTCGCCAGCTTCAACGCGATGGCGCGCCCAATCCCGCGCGAGCCGCCCGTGACGAGCGCAACTTTTCCCGCCAGCGGTTTTTTTCCGTTCTCTCTGAACCCATTTGTTTCGCTTATGCTTGCCATAGGAATTCTTCTCTCGCAGGCCACTTTTTTTGTGACAGACTCATCATATTCTCAGGGCACGCGAGTGGCAAAAGCCGTCCCACCAGGCTTGTGCGAAACTTCGCGGCCGAAGGTGTCGCAATGGGTCCTCGGACAGCACTGCCGAATCGCACGGATTTTGCGGCGACCATTTTCACAAATGGTGACAACGTTACGGCTTGCGATTACTTGTCCGCTTTTCTTATAATTCCAACGTTTTCAGAGGCGACGAACTTTTAGGCGGATGTCCATTTTTTTCTGCTTCCCGGACCCTTTCGCGAAGCAGCGGAGTCTAATCTTCCAGGTTCCTTAGCGAGGAGAATCGGAATGAACGCAACACGACGTTTGGCAGGGTTGGCCGCTTTAGCAGCCCTGTGTCTTGCTCTGGGCGCTGCCGGCCCCATTGCGCAGGCGGCAGGCGGTCAGGACCAGGGTGCGAAGCAACCATACACCATGGCGGAGTATAACTCCTACAAAGCCTGCGCCGACGACAAGGTCCCAGCATCGCTGATCAGGTGCCTCGACGATTTTGTTTCCAAGTATCCGAACTCCGCGCTGCTCCAGTATGTCTATCCTCTTTATTACCAGGCCTACGGCGCGCAAAAGAATTACGCGAAGGTGATCGAAAACGCGGACAAGCTGATTGCCATTGGCGACAAGCTGGACGCAGCGACCCGCTCGCAGACGCTGTTGCAGGCCTACAACATTCGTGAAGGGGCCTGGACGACACTTCCTGCCGCCGAGCAAACCGCTGGCGCCGCCGCCGCGCGGGATGCTGCGTCGGCAGCCTTGAAGGTTCTGGATAGCATCAAGAAGCCGGACAACGTTTCCGACGCGGATTTCCAGAAATCCAAACTGCCGTACATCGTATTTTTCAACAACACTGGCGCTCAGGCTGCGGTTCGTTTGAAGGATTTCAATGGCGCGCTGGCTTTCTACAAGGCGATCCTTGCCGTGAACGCCGATGAGCCGGCAACCGAATACAACATGGGCAAAGCGTACCTGGACATGGCGCCCCCGCAGACCATGGATGGCTACTGGCATATCGCCAAGGCCATTACGTCCAAAACTGCCACCGACGCCCAGAAGAAGCAACTGACGCCTTACCTGAAAAAACTCATCATCGCGTACCAGGGCGGCACGGTTTGCGACTCTCTCACCGACTCGGAATTCAACGAACTGCTGCAACTGGCCGGCAGCTCCGCGGACCGTCCGGAAAGCTACAAGCTCCTGAGTTCAGCGGATCTGGATGCGGCTCGCAAGGACATGACCATCGCTTCGGTCATCACCGACCTCAAGGCCGGAGGTGACAAGGCAAAAGTCACGTGGTTTGCTTCCTGCGGGCTGGAATTTCCAGACGTTCCTGGAAAGCTCTTTGAAGTGATTGCTCCAGCAACCGACACCGACCCAGTCATTCTCAAGATTGCCTTCGTAACCAGCCAGGCCGAGTTTGACGCCGCGACTGCTCCGGACATGGAAGTGAAGGTCGTAGGCCAGCCTGAGGCTGCGAAGTTGAACAAAGACGACAATCCAGCCCCGCGCTTCACAGGTACGCTGGCAAGCTACGATCCTGCTCCCGCCTTCCTGCTGCATTGGGAAAAAGGCAAAGTGAACGCCGACGATCTGCCAAAGGAAAAGGAAAAGCCGGTCAAGAAGCCGCCGGTTCGCAGGCCCGCGCACAAGAAGCCAAGCCAGTAGTTCTCAGCTGAATCCAAAGACCAAAAGCCCCTCCGACTGGAGGGGCTTTTCTTTTGATGCCTGGTTTGCCGTTGCAGGGCCGGTTTCCCGAAGCCGGCCTGTGTGGCGTTAACGTCGCGCGCCGCGCCCGTCGCCCAGCTTGTATTCACCGATCTTCCTGCTCAGTGTGTTGCGGTGAATCCCCAAAATCTTTGCCGCGCGGCACTGGTTGCCATGCGCCTTATCCAGAACGCTCTTGATGAAGCGCTTCTCGAATTCGCCCACGGCCTCGTCGAACATGATTCCCTTGTCAACCATTTGCGTAACGAGGCCTTCCAGTTGGTCTCTCACAATCGCACTCTCCGCATCGGCCCGCAGGCCGTGAAAATTTCTAGTCCAGTTCGTGGCCGGTCAAGATTCGGTAGGCTTCGCGATATTTCGCGCGCGTGGAAGCCACCACATCCGCGGGCAGTTCCGGCCCGGGCGGCGTCTTCGGCCACTCGATCCGTTCCAGGTAATCCCGTACAAACTGTTTATCGAAAGAAGGCTGCGCGCCGCCCGGT
>JAFDVY010000172.1 GCA_018268785.1 Acidobacteriota bacterium
CACAAGCGGGATCAATTGTTGAAGGCGGCGGAAATTCTGGAGCAAGTGGCGAAGCCGCTGGGAATCGTGTAAGCGCCGGTCGAGCGAGATTACTGGCACGAGTGCGAGAGAATTCCACCCGCAGTTTGGGATGCCGCCCGAAAGCGCAAATTGCAAGTATGGCCGTTGGCAGTGCGAATGGTGGCCGAATAGGGAGTCAGTTTTTCGTCGGAGTTTGTGCTAATCGGATAGGCCATTTCATACGGCCACTGAATTGAAGGAAAGGGTTCGCCCGGCTGGACAGGGTCGCGGCGGACAACGATTGTTGAGCCAGTGAGCCAGCGATTCGTTTGGCTTGACACCGCGGAATTTTTCGACAATTCAGAAAACGTGAGACGGGTAACCTGAAGAGACGACGCTTCACGAGAGTTTGCTTCGAACGATTCGATTGCACGATGTGCTTCCCGCAGAATTGTTTGTTGTTCCATACGCAGATTCCACACGAAGAAAAGACCAATTGAGACGAGAAAGCTCGACACCAGGAGCGCTGTCGGCATAGGAAGCGCGCGCCGCACAACGCGTATTTTGGATTCTTCGAGCTGTCGCGAGAACATGCGGCGGCTCTGGATCAAGCCAACGGCCAACGTTGGAGCAACGACTATGAAGATGACAAGAAATTCGGCGTGGCGATCGATAAACGCAAGGGAATAAGGGGCGAATGAAAACGGATCCAGGTTTGCAGTGGCGGATTGGAACTGAAAGCGGAACCGTTGCGAGAAGGAGTAAGCCGATTGAATGCCGGTAGAGCTGGCGAGCAGCAAAGCCGCGAGCATGGGGAGAAACAACAGAATTGCACGGACGGTCCCTTTGACGATGCTGGCGCACCAGAACGCGAGCAGCGTTACCGAGATGGCCTCGGCAACCCAAATCCAAAGAGACCCGTGGTCAACGTAGGAAAAGAGATCTGCAGCGAACCAACCACGCACCAGAAAAACGGACATGGGAAAACAAACTGCGCAAACGACGCTGCTAGAGAGAGCGACGAACAACTTGACGCTCCACTGTATTGACGCAGGCATAGGAAGGGTTAGCTGCGCTTCGTGCGTGCCTTGCGTTCTTTCTTCACCAAGGGAAAGAGCGCCGGCCAGGAGGGCTGTCAGAAGACCAAATAGAAGAGCCAGTACGACCGGGATGATTTGAAAATCCGTACCGTTCCGGCGGACGTAGCCAAAGAGAAGCAAAGCCGTCCACACAAAGAGCGAGATGAATCCGAAAAGCCAAACCAGGCGAAGCAAATGAAATTCACGGCGAATAAGATTGAGGATGGCGCCACGGGGCCGGGCGCGAAGCCAACCTGGGTGAAGAAAGAGACTCCGCGAAGCAATGTCCGTAGTGAGCGCTCCATCCGCTGATTCCAGATGAAGAAAGAGTCGGCGCCCCGCCAGGATCAGGCCTGCGCAATATACGAAGAATGCCGCCGCACTCGCCCACAAAAACGAAGCAGGAAGAATTCCATCTTTCCGAGCGACGTCAGACAATCGAGACCAAACGACGAAGACAATCCAAAAACTACCGCTGCTCAATGCGAGGCCGCCAATCGAGGATTTCGCAATGAGCGTGCATGTAATAGCACCCGCGGCAGTGGCCGCCATCCAAATGCACAAACGCCAAAAGTCCGGCATGACGTAGAGCTCAGTTCGATTTGCGAGCAGGTACAAGGCAGCGGCCGAAAGCGAAGCACAAAGAGAGATCAAGAGTTTCTGCGCCCAGATTATGCGGCGCTCCTTGGGTTGAGCGAGCAAGTGGGTGATGGTTTTGTACTGAAATTCGCTGCCGAATGGCAGAGAGGCAAGAAAAGGAATTCCAAGAAAGCAGCCGACAGGGAGAAGCACATTTCGCTCATCGAGAAAATTCCACAACCCTTCATGGAAGGGGAGCAAGCAGTAAAGAGCGACAAGAAGGAGCAATAGCCACGGCCAAAAGACCAGGCGAATCTCTTTGTGGAGTTGGATGGCGTGCGGAGTCATTTGGAGCTCCCAGGATTCAGAGTCGCAACGAAGATTTCTTCGAGGGTGAGGGACTCGGAGGAAAGTTCTTCGGGGTTTTCGGCGCGGAGGCGTTGCTCGATGGCGGGCATGGCGCCGTTGGCGATGATTTCCAGTTCGCGTCCCACGGTGCGAACGCTGATGGCGCCATCTAATTTCAAATCGGGAGCAGTGGTTGCAAAACGCGCACGGATTTTTCGATAGCGGTCGCGCGCTTCGTCGGCGGGGAGCGTGAGTACGGCGCGGCCCGCATCCATGATGGTGAACTCGTCGATGAGGCCTTCGAACTCGCTGATGAGGTGCGTGGACACGAAAATGGTGCGATCCGGGTGCGTGTCCTGGTATGCGCCGATGACGGTTTCAATGAATTCGCGGCGAACGATGGGGTCGAGGCCGGAAGTGGGTTCGTCGAGCACCAGCAAATCTGTTTCGGGGCAAACAGCGGCGATGAGCGCAACCTGCGTGCGCTGCCCCCTGGAGAGACTGGAGGCGCGTTGCGAAGGGTCGAGACGAAAACGGTCTAAAAGATCCAGCTCGATCTTGCGATTCCAGTTTTCACGAAAAGAAGCGAAGTAGTCGAGCGTCTCGCGGACGCTCATCCAGGGATAAAAGGCGATTTGATCCGGGACGAACGCCAGCCGTTTTTTGACTTCGACTTCCTTCTTGGAAGGGTCGATGCCGAAGACACGAATCTGGCCGCTCTTAGGATGGAGCAGATTCAGCAGGCATTTCATTGTGGTGGTTTTGCCGGCGCCGTTGCGGCCAAAGAGTCCATAGCAACGACCGGGCCGAACGGTGAGGCTTAGATCGTGGACAGCTTCAGCCTTGCCGTATGAGTAGCTGAGGTTTTCGATGTGGATGGCGGGAGCGGAATCGTTCATAGAGATCTCTAGCCTCCTAGTCGTTCTCGTTACAGCGCCGTTTTTCTTCCAGTGCGTCCAAGCGTTCCTGAATCAGTTCGAGAAGTTCTTTGCGCGAAATTTGCAGGTGATGAGCTTGTACAAGGGTTTGGTCAATTTCAGCGACGAGAAGTTTGCGGCGAACGTCTTTGCGCACGGCTCCGTTGTTTTCTTTCAGGAAGCAGCCGCGGCCAGGCTGGGTTTCCACGATTCCGAGATTTTCGAGTTCGGAATAGGCCTTGGCGATGGTGTTGCGGTTGACGCGAAGCTCTTCCGCGAGTGGACGAATGGATGGCAGCGCTTCTCCGGCGCGGAGGGCGCCAGAAGCGGCGGCGGCTTTGACCTGGTCCACTACCTGAAGGTAAATGGGCTTGCCGGATTTGAAGTTGATCTGGAAAAGCATATTGTCCTACTGTCCTATGACAATAGGACAGCAGGGGATTGCTTGTCAAGCGAAGAATGGCGGAGCGTCGTGCAATTTGTTACGAATAGCCGAGGCGTGATGCAGGGCCACCGAGAGCGAGCGGCCCGTTTATTTCCTGAATTCAACGCCTGCTGAGCTGGTGCCGGAGCGTTTGCTATACTCGCCGGATGCCTGCAGAGCACAAGAAACTGTTTCTTGTAGATGCGATGGCGCATATTTACCGCGCTTTTTTTGCGCCGATGCCGATGCGGCTGACGGGCCCAGGCGGCGTTCCCACCAACGTGCCCTTTTTGTTTGGAAATATTTTGCGGAGGCTGATCAAGGATTATCAGCCGGACTATATAGGAATCGTGTTCGACCCGCCGGGCGCGACGTTTCGTGACGCGCTTTTTGAAAAATACAAAGCGCAACGGCAGCCGATGCCGGACGAGATGCGCGTACAGTTGCCCTTTGTGAAGCGACTTTGCGGGGCGATGAGATTGCCCATTCTGGAAGTGAAGGGCTATGAAGCCGACGACGTGATCGGAACGATGGCGGTCAAAGCTTCGAAACAGAACATGGACGTGCTGATCGTTTCAAACGACAAGGACATGATGCAGCTTGTCGGGAAGAATGTGCGGACGCTGCGGACGGGGTCGGGGGGATTGAAGGGCGACATTGTCGTCGATGAGAAAAAGGTGGAGGAGATTCTGGGAGTGAAACCCGAGCAAGTCGTGGATTACATGGCGTTGCTGGGCGACACGATCGACAATATCCCGGGCGCCAAGGGAATTGGTGAAAAAGGCGCGGCGGAGCTGATCAAGAAATATGGAAGCGTGGAGAAAGCGCTGGATCACGCGGATGAAGTGCCGAACAAGCGGTATCGCGAAGCGCTCCAGCAACAGCGCGAACAAGTAATGATGTCGAAGCAGCTTGCGGCGATTGCGCTGGACGCGCCGGTGGAAATTAAATTGAAGGAACTTGAGCTGCAGCCGGCGAATACGGCGGAGCTGGGCGCGCTGTACCGGGAACTGGGGTTCAATTCGTTGTTGCGAGAGCTGGGAACGGAAGCGAACGCGCCCGCTTCCGCGCTGGGAACGGAATCGCCCGTAACGAAGGATTACGCGCAGCTTGCGGACGCTAAGGAATTTCGCGCGTGGCTGGAGAAGTTGCCGGCGAAGGCGCCGCTTGCCGTGTGGCTGCAACTGGAAAATGGCGAGCGCGAAACGGAAGGATTTGGCACGCGCGTGTCTGGAATCGAGGTTTCGAGCAAGGCTGGAGAAGGGCGCGCTGTTTGGACCGATGAAAAAGGAGAAGTGCTGAAAGCGATTGCGCCGGTTCTGGCGAATGTAAAGCGCGCGAAGATTGTCCACGATTCAAAACTTTTTCAGTTGCTGACAGGGCGCGGCGAAGCTATTCAGGACGCGACGCAGATTTATTCCTATCTGCTGAAGCCAACGACGTCTAAACACGATTTTGCGGATGTGGTTTTCCGGCAATTTAATGTGCCGGTCGGTGGCGGCGCGGGCGAACATGCGGATTTTCTGCAGCGCCTGGCGCCGGTTTTGCGCGAAGAGGTGAAAAGGAAAGGGCTCGACGAAGCGTACGCGCAAATTGATCTGCCGCTGGCTCCGGTGCTGGCCGACATGGAACGCGTGGGCGTTCGCGTAGATCCAAAGGTTCTCGAAAAGATGTCGCAGTCGATGGAGAAAGAAGTCCGGCGGCTGGAGAAAGAAATTTGGGAACTGGCGGGAGCGGAATTCAACGTCAACTCGCCGGCGCAATTGGCTGAGATTTTGTTCGACAAGCTGAATCTGGCGACCGCGGCGAAACGCGGCAAGGCGAAATCGCGATCGACGGCGGCGGAGGTGTTGGAAGAGCTCAGCGCTGCGCATCCGTTGCCCGGGAAGGTCATCGAATACCGCGAAATCGCGAAATTGAAATCGACGTATGTGGATTCGTTGCCGAAGCTGATTTATCCGGAAACGGGGCGTGTGCATACGAGCATGTCGCAGACGGGAACAGCGACGGGGCGGCTGAGTTCGAGCGATCCGAATTTGCAGAATATTCCAATTCGAACGGAGCTGGGGCGCGAGATTCGCGCTGCGTTTGTTGCGGAAAAAGGAAAAGTGCTCTTGTCAGCGGATTATTCGCAGATTGAGCTGCGGGTGATGGCTCATTTCTCGAAGGATCCCGTGCTGATAGATGCGTTCCGGAATGGCGAAGATATTCATGCGCGCACCGCGCAGGAAGTGTTTGGCGTTGGCCCGCTGGCGCAGACTGCCGAACACCGGCGTGCGGCCAAGGCGATCAATTTTGGGATTATTTATGGTCTCTCGCCATTTGGGCTGGCGCAGCAGCTTGGAATCGAACAGCGCGAGGCGGCGCAATTCATCAATGCGTATTTCGCGCGCTACAAAGGCGTGAAAGTTTATTTGGACAACTTGATTGCCGAGACGCGCAAGACAGGAGAGGCGAAAACGCTGTTTGGCAGAATCCGGCCGATCCCTGAAATTACTTCGCCGCAAGTGCAGTTGCGGAATTTTGCGGAACGCACCGCTTTGAATTCTCCGTTACAGGGAACCGCTGCGGATTTGATCAAGCTGGCGATGATTTCGATTGACCGCAGGCTGTCGGAAGAAAAGTTTCAAGCGAAGATGATCTTGCAGGTGCATGACGAGCTTCTTTTCGAGGCGCCGGAAAAAGAGAAGGCCAAACTGGAAAAACTGGTGCGCGAAGAAATGGAAGGCGTGTACAAACTGGCGGTGCCGTTGGTGGTGGAAGTGGGCATCGGTCCTAACTGGCGAGACATGGAGTAACCACAATCATCCGCGAGCCCGGGTCGTGATTGGTTTGCGCGAGTAACAGTCCTACGAAAATTGTTCCACAAGCTTCCCGCGGGTGTAGAATCCGCGCAGATAGAGACCTTTCGGTCGGATTTCGGCGACAGTTCGAAGGAATCGCCAGTCATCCCGTCAGGAGGATGCGATGCGGCGTGCACTCGCGTGTCTTGGCACGATCATGCTTGCGGGGATCTCCAGTTGCCTTGCACAGCAGGACCCAGCACAAGAAAAACCGAAGGAAACTCCTCCCGCTGCAGCGGAACCGGCGGCCAAGCCCGCCGCAAACGAGAAAAAAAATCCCGTGACACCGACGCCGGAAGCCTTGGCTGCCTCGAAGAAATTTTTCGGCTATGACTGCGCGATGTGCCACGGCGCAACCGGCGACGGCAAGGGCGACATGGTGGAATCCATGAAGCTGGCGATGAAGGACTGGCGCGAGCCTGCAACGCTCGACAAAATGACCGATGCGCAAATCTACGAGTTGATTGTAAAGGGCAAAGGACAAATGACGGGCGAAGGCGACCGGATGACGCCAGATCAGGTTTGGAAGATGGTGAACTACGTGCGCTCGCTGGCAAAGAAGAGCGGCTCAACGACCTCGGCAGAAGCTCCGAAGCAGTAACTCCAGTTTATTTCGTTCCCCGTGTGTTAGCCTTTCGTGGGTATTTGCGAGGAGCATGCCATGGCACATTCGCCACAATTTCTAAAATTGGTAAATGACTCAAGAGCGCGTGTGAAGGAAACAAACG
>JAFDVY010000173.1 GCA_018268785.1 Acidobacteriota bacterium
AGCAAATATTCGCTTACGGTTGAAAAAACGGGCTTCAAGAAAAAGGTTCTCGAAAACCTGGGGATCATCGCCGAACAATCGAACGCCTTGAACCTTCAACTGGAAATCGGGCAGGTCACCGAGAGCGTTACGGTAAACGGCGACGCAGTGCCCGCGATCGATACGCAAACAGGCGCCATCTCTGGCACTGTCACCAACAAGCAGATCCAATACATGCCGGCTTTCGGTCGCGACGTCTTTCAATTGCTCCAGTTGGCGCCGGGCGTCTTCGGCGATGGCGCTCAGGGCAACGGTGGCGGCAGCCAGGATCTTCCCGGCACACAAGGCCCCGGTTCAACCGGTGGTAGCGCGGGAATTTTTCAGACAGAAAACGGTCCGCAAATTTTGGCCAATGGCGGCCAGTACGAAAACAACGGCTATTCGATCGACGGTATCAGCACCACGAGCGCGGTCTGGGGCGGAACCACGATCATCACGCCTTCCGCGGATTCCGTGGAAAGCGTAAAAGTTGTCTCCAACGGCTACGACGCGGAGAACGGCCGGTTCAGCGGCGCACAGGTCCAAGTCATTTCCAAAAGTGGCAGCAACGATTTCCATGGCGGCGCTTTTTATACGGCGCATCGCCCCGGACTAAACGCCTTCCAGCGATTCAACGGCCAGGGCAACAGCCCCCTGCGCGACGACAATCAGTTCAATCAGATGGGCGGCAATATCGGCGGCCCAATCTGGAAGAACAAAATCTTTTTCTTCTTTAACTACGAAACAGTCCGCGAGCCCAATTCCTCGACTCCTGCCAATGGATGGTATGAAACTTCCTCGTTAGCATCTTCGGCGCCTTCGGGAAGTATTGCGTCTCAGTATCTTGGCTTCCCTGGTTCGAGCGTAGTCAGCACCGCAATCAATCCTTCCACATGCGCCGATGCAGGTTTGACGGAAGGAGTTAATTGCGCAACGATTCCGGGCAAGGGATTAGACATTGGTTCGCCTCTAACGAGCGGACTGGGCCAGCAGGACCTGGGCTGGGTCAGCAGCAACAATCCCGGCGTTGGCAACGGCCTCGACGGCGTGGCTGACATTGCGAACTTCTTGACAACCAGCGCAACCACTTCAACGAGGAACCAATACAACGGCCGACTCGATGCGGATGTGACTGGCAAAGACCACATAAGCTTCGCAATTTATTATGTTCCCCAGTCCTCCAGTTTTCTCAATGGCGCGGCGCGTGGCTACAATATTTTTCATCACGAACAAATTAACGAAGCTTTCTCGGGAATCTGGAACCACACTTTCTCGACGAGCTTTCTGAACGAAGCTCGTGCCAACGCCGCCGGATGGCGCTGGAATGAAATTGATTCAAACCCCCAGGCGCCGGTTGGCCTTCCTTCAGACTCCATTGGCACCATCGGCAGTATTTCCCTGAATTCTTTCGGACCCAATGTCGGCAGCATTCTCAATCAATGGACATACACCTTCAAGGATGTTGCCACCAAGATTTACCGCAATCACACCATCAAGTTTGGCGGCGAAGTCACACGCCTTTTTTATTTGAACGAATGTGCTGGCTGCGGTGTGCCCAACTACAATTTCTTTAACCTCTGGGATTTCCTGAATGACGCACCACACAACGAAGGTGGAGGTTTCGACCCCAAGACTGGTTTCCCCACGACCCTTCGCCAGGACAACCGCACCAGCATCTGGGGTCTCTTTGTCCAGGATGACTTCAAACTTCGCAGGAATCTCACCCTCAACCTGGGATTGCGCTGGTCCTACTTTGGTCCGCTCTCTTCCAAACAACACAACATGTTTGTGGCAACTCCCGGTTCGGGCGCAAATTTTCTCACTGATTTGAGCGTCGGATTGGGACATTCCTGGAACGCCCAAAAAGGCAACGTCGGCCCGCAGATTGGTTTCGCGTGGAGTCCGGGAATGTTTAAAGACAAGCTCGTCGTCCGCGGCGGATACGGCCTCAATTACAACCAGGAAGAACTCGCAATTTCAGCCAATATTCAAGGGAATCCTGGTTTGGTCGTATTCCCGACCTTGAACATGTCCACTCCCACTTCGGCGAATCCGGGCATCATCTACGCCGTCTCGTCTGATGTACATTCCATTTCAGGCTACCCTGCGAATCCGAACACGATCTTGAGCTTTGGTCCAAATGGACTCCCTGCGAACACAAGCACTCAAGTTAATGTCAGTATCTTTCCACATGACCTACCCACTATGCTCTCCCATCACTACTCAGGAGAGGTCGAGTACGATCTCGGACACAATCTCGTAGCGTCGCTGGGCTACCAGGGCAGCATTTCGAGGAATACCTTCTTCCACGAAAATCCGAATGCAACTCCCGCGGCTATGGGATTCCAGCTCAACCCGCAGATTGGCGGCGGCGACTTGTGGGGCGTTACCGGAAGCGGCAACTACAACGCCATGCTCGCGGAATTGAAGCATGAATTCTCGCATCAGTTTATGGCTGACGCTCAATTCACCTGGTCCAAAAGCATGGACACCAGCTCTGCCCCTTATTCAGAACAGATCTATGCGTATAACCCCAGCCTTAACTATGGCCGCTCTGACTACAACGTCGGAAAGGCGTTCAAGCTGTATGGTATGTGGCAGCCGGTCTTCTTCCATGGCAGCAACGCCTGGCTGGAAAAGATCGCAGGCGGCTGGTCAATCAGCGGAATCTTCAATATTCACGGAGGATTCCCCTGGAACCCAGTAGCCAGCGTTAACGGTGGGAGCCTCTATTGCGGCACGTGCGGCTATTCGCAAATCCTGCCGATCTATTTGGGCGGGGCCGGCACCAGCACGAGTAACGACCAATTTAAGACTGGTTCAAACTTCCCCAATGGCAGCCTTGCGTATTTTGCGGCGCCATCTTACACGGCATATCCCGACACCTCCTTTGGTTCCGCCCTTCCCGGGCTTGGTATACGCCGCAACTCCTTTACTGGTCCTGGATATAAGGACGTGGACATGACGCTGGCCAAAGCCTTCGGTCTGCCAAGGATCCCGGGTATTGGCGAAGGTGCCAAATTTGAATTCCGGATGGACGTATACAACCTATTCAACAATTTGAACTTCAATCCAACTAGCATCTCTAACGACATCGGCGATTATGCAAACGGGATCAGCAACCCGAACTTCGGCCAGGCCACATCAGCGCTTGCAGCTCGAACCATTACGTTAGGGCTACGCTTTAGCTTCTAACAAGTGCCGGAGGCGCTAGGCTGCTCCTCCGCTCTTGCAAATAAAAGCTGCCAACGAGCCTCCCAACACCCCGGGAAGACGTTCGTTGGCAGTTTTTGTTTGAATTGTTCGAACGTATGACCTACGAGGATCGAAACCCGCATTTTTCCATTGCTGCCAGCGCTTCCTTGTTTTTCATGAAAGTGTTCCACACGAATTGTGTCCGCTGATTCTCCGCCATCAACATGGAAATTCCCAAATCGATGCCGAGCACGTCCGCGTCATACCAGCCGGTCAACGGATTGAACGCGTCAACATAGCCATATCGCTGCCACGCTTTTGGATAGTGGCCGCGAATCCAGCGGAGCACATGGATCGTGTCGGAAAACACGAATGGGAGCGACCCAGCTGTAGCGCACGGGACGATGCTTCCATCCACCGGTCCAATCGTGCCGCCTTGCGCCGATGGACCTCCCCAAGCCGTGTAGCCGCCTTGATAGTCCGAAGCGGTGATACCCCAAAGATCGGCACTGTAGTCGGAAAATTGTTTTGCCAGAGATATACAAAACAGCTTGTGAGCCTGCGTCGCAGTCACCGAATTCTGGAAATAGTTTGCAAACGCATCCTTTTTGTTTCGGAAATCGAACCAGGCGTGCGAGTACTGATGCACAAACAATGGATCTGAGCCGGAGATATAGGAAAGCCCCGAGTACTGAATCACCGGGCGAGACCACTTAGCCCAGCTCGACGCAGGAATCGCGAACGCGGGATTCGGGGCGCCAATCGCCAGCAGATACAGCATCATGTGCTCGCAATAGTGCTCCCAGCGGGCGGTAAGGAATCCGCCCTCCGGCGTCCAACCCATGGAGAGTAACTGGCCGCCATTGAGCATCCAATTGAAATTCACGTTGCTGTAGATCTGCGTGGCCAAATTTTGGACGGTCGCGTCGGAAAAATAGGCGCGGCAAGTCAGCACGCCACAGAGAAGCAACGCGGTATCAATGGAAGAAACTTCGGAAGTGAAGGCGCGGGAGCCCGTGGCGGTGTCCACGAAATGATAAAAAAAGCCGTTCTTCCCCGCAGGCTGCATGGTATTTGCAAGGAACTTGAGCGTTGCTTGTACGCGGCTGAGAATCGCTGCATGAGGTTGATATCCGCGTTGATTGCCAATGCACAGTGCGGTCAGGCCAAAACCGGTGGCCGCCGTGCTTGAGATCGTGCGTGTGTCGTTTCCGGCGGCGAGTGCCCGATCTTTGGCCTGACCCGTGTTTGGGTCCGCCTGCTCCCAGAAAAATAGAAAGGCCGCTTTTTCGATTTCTTCGAGCAACTGATCATCGGTTCCAGAGTACCCATCCTCTGCGGGATGGGCCGAGACAGAAGACTGGCCACCGCCACACCCGAACAACGAAAAAGAAGCTGCGCTGGCAAGAGAAGCGCCAGCCAATCTTGAAGCTTGCGAGAGGAAACTGCGTCTGGACCGGACTCGATTCATGGGGCCTCGTTGCACAGGCACAAAGCATTGTGCCATGAAAACCTTTTAGTAAAACGATTCATTAGGCGCTGAGCTCGTCGTTACGCCGCTCTCTTCCCTCTAAACTTTAAAGCGGATGGCCAAAGTGACGATTCAAACTAAAATAGCATCTGAACAGATACGCAGTCGTCGCGTTGACTCGCGCGAGGCGCTCGAAATTCTCCAATCCGGCAAGATGAAGATAGAGGTTGTCGAATGAATGATCTGAAAAGAGTATTGGCACTTTCCTTGTCCGCTGTGTTTGCAATTCCTGTTGGTGCAAAGCCAGCAGCACGAACCTCCTATTCGATCGACCCCCAACTTAGCAAAATCGAAATACAAGTAGCCAAAGACGGTTTCCTGAAGGCATTTGGTCACGATCATTTAGTATCCGCGGTGAAGTACTCGGGAGAAATACAGTTCGATTCGCGGAAAGTGGAAGACTCCTCGGTGGAATTTAACGTCGAGACCGCATCCTTGAAAGTGATAGACCCGGGAGAATCGGAAAAAGACCGCAACGAAGTTCAGGCAACGATGCTCGGCGAACAAGTGCTCGGCGCCACCCGGTATCCGCAAATCAGGTTTTCTTCAACAAACGTGAAAGCCGGCCCGTCGGCTTCGCAGCTCGCTGTTGAAGGGGGTCTCACTTTACATGGAGTGACCAAGCCGATGACCATTCCAGTGCGGTTTCAGGTGGCTGACGACGGAACCATCGCCGCCGACGCGGAAGTATCTCTCCTCCAAAGCGACTTCGGGATCACTCCTTACAAAGCAGCAGGTGGAACTGTGCGCGTGAAAGATAAACTTAAACTAACGTTTCATATCGTGGCCCACAAAACCGTAAACTGAAAAGCCGAAATAAATTTTCCCGGTGCCGCGAGAATCCCATACAATGCCCGCCGGCAAGGCCGCTGCGGCTTCCCAGTGCAGACGCGTAGCCGCCAGTTAGTAGCGTCCGCGCAGGTGTTCTCATGCTCAACTCTTCACTTTTGAAAAGCACCGTCGTCGCTGCTTTGGGCGGTTTGCTCTTTGGCTTCGATACCGTCGTTATTTCCGGTACAACTCAGGCGCTGACCGATCTCTACCACCTCACTCCATTCGCTTTGGGTGTTACCGTGACTAGTGCGCTCATCGGCACGATCATAGGTTCTTTGACTGCCGGCATTCCCGGAGACGCCATCGGTCGCCGCGACAGCCTGCGTATTATGGCCGTGCTTTACGTTATCTCCGCGGTCGGCTGCGCGTTCGCATGGAGCTGGTCCGTGCTCGTCGTATTCCGCTTCATTGGCGGTCTTGGTATTGGCGGTTCCTCTGTGCTCGGTCCCATGTACATTGCGGAAATCGCTCCTGCTAAATGGCGCGGCCGCCTCGTAGGATTCTTTCAGTTCAACGTCGTTCTTGGGATTTTGCTCGCCTACCTTTCGAACTACTTGATAGGGACAAGAAGTCTCGGACCGCTCGAATGGCGTTGGAAGCTTGGAATTTCCGCCATTCCCGCCATTTTCTTTCTCTTGATGCTCTTCGGCATTCCCCGCAGTCCCCGGTGGCTTGCCAAAAAAGGCCGCGTCGGCGAGGCGCGCGCCGTTTTGCAGTTGATAGGAGAGAAGGACTACGAAAGGGAACTGCAGGAAATCGTTGCTTCCATTGACGCCGAACACCATCAACACGATTCGCTTTGGAGGCGCCAGTATCGCCTTCCAGTCTTTCTCGCCGTGACCATAGGCATGTTCAATCAACTCGCCGGCATCAACGCCATCCTCTACTACTTGAACCAGATTTTTGCCGACGCCGGTTTCAGTAAAGTCTCCGCGGATTTGCAATCAGTCGCCATCGGCGCAACCAATCTGGTTTTCACCATGATCGCCATGACGCTGATTGATCGCGTTGGCCGCAAAATCTTGCTACTTATTGGAGCGGTTGGCACCGCCGCGTGCCTTGCTGGCGTAGCCGCAATCTTTCTGACCCATCAGCACAAGGAATACCTTGTCTGGCTCCTCGTCACCTATATCGCCTTTTTCGCCTTTTCCCAGGGTGCCGTAATCTGGGTCTACATCGGCGAAGTTTTTCCCAATCGCGTCCGCGCGCAAGGCCAGAGCCTCGGCAGTTTCTCGCATTGGTTCATGGCTGGCGTAATTTCG
>JAFDVY010000174.1 GCA_018268785.1 Acidobacteriota bacterium
CTCTTGGTCCTGTCTCGCGTCGCGCCGGCCCTCATAATTGAAAAAGAAAAACAATTTGTCTTTGATCACCTTTCCGCCCAGGCTTCCGCCAAACTGATTTCGAATGAGCGCTGGCCGCGGAATTCCGTTCTTGTTATTGAAGAAGCTGTTAGCTTCGGTAACCGTATTGCGATGGTATTCGTACGCGTTTCCGTGGAAGTCGTTCGAACCGCCCTTCGTTACCAATTGAATTTGAGCGCCGCTGCTCCGGCCTAAATCGGAAGTATCTCCAGCGGTAATTCCACGAAATTCCTGTACCGCGTCCACGGGAGCATTTCCAACAGTGGCAAAAGCCTGGCCCGTTGCCTGGTCGTTCGCATCAATCCCATCAATTGTGATGTTGCCCTGGTCAGCGCGGGCGCCAGTCACTGCTCCATCGCGGTTGCCTGAGGGATCGTTGCCCTCAGTTCGCACCACCCCGGGCTGTAGGCCGAGAAGGGCGGCCGGGGAATCGCGAAACTGCACGGGCAAGCTTTCAATCAGATTGGAACCGATTACGTTGCCGACTGTCGCATCGGACGTGTTGAGAGTCGCCTCACCGGAAGCCTGAACTTCGATACTTTGAGCAACGCTTCCGAGCTCAAGAGTTACATTTCTTGTTTCCTGCGTGCCTACGCCAAGTGCGAGATTGGAAAGCACGAATTTTCGGAAGCCGTCCTTCGTAAACGTTAATTCGAACTCTTCCGCGGGTGTTACTCGAATAAATTGGTAATATCCGTTCCCATTCGTCGTCGTGCTGGTATGAATGCCCAGCTTCGCGTTGTCCAGAGTCACCGTCACCCCGGATACGACGCCACCAGTGTTATCCGTCACCACGCCGCTAACGCCAGAGGTTTGCTGCGCGTTTACCATCCACGCCGACCCCGTAATAACCAGCATCAAAACAAAAAATACCCTCAGAAACCTCTTCATGAATCCTCCGAAAATGCCCCCAAACCACAGAAGCTGCAGATAAACTCAAAATTCAATACAGCATGTATTCAACCACAAGCACAATAATTCCCTTCCGCCAATGTTCCGGTATGTGCCTCATTTCACAGCACTTACATAGAACGCGCAAATGGCTTCCTTTGCTAACTAAAGAATTTATATCTAGGTTTATGTACCTTCTATCAAATTTAGAAGGTTGATGCTGTACGCTTCATTTCTTAACCGCGAAAAATGACACCTGCTTCCAACGACGCGCTGTGGAAAACGAACATCCCGTTTTCCCTAAAACTCTTCTCCCTCGCTCTGCCTTTTCTCTGACTGTCGTATACTGGCCCTCCGGAAGAATTCATGGCCTCCACCACCCAACCGTCGGCTCTCGAACCAATCCATCAGTTCGATCTCTCCGGCCAATACGCCCAGATCGGACCCGAGATCCGCGAAGTCGTCGAGCGCGTTCTCGCGTCTCAACAATTGGTGCTGGGGAAAGAGGTCGCTGCATTCGAAAAGGAATTGGCCGAGTTTTGCGGCGTGGCCCACGGTGTTGGTGTTGCCAACGGAACGGATGCGCTGATCCTGGCTTTGCGCGCGTGCAATATCTACGCGGGCGACGAAGTCCTGATTCCCACGCTGACTTTCGTGGCGACCGCCAGCGCGGTCAATGCGCTTGCAGCGAAACCCGTTTTTGCGGACGTGGACCGAATCACGCTAAATCTCGATCCGGCAGACGTTCGCCGCCGCATCACGCCAAGAACCAAAGCCATCATCGCCGTTCATCTCCACGGCCTGCCTGCGGATATGGATCCACTCCGGGAAATCGCCAAAGAGCACAAGCTGCCGCTAATCGAGGACAACGCGCAAGCCATCGGCGCCTCATACAAGAAACGCTACACCGGCTCGCTCGCGGATATCGCCTGCATCAGTTTTTACCCAACCAAGAACCTCGGCGCTGCAGGCGATGGCGGCATGATCGTTACCAATTCGCTGGAGCTCGACACGCGCCTCCGCACCTTGCGCAATCACGGACAGGCGTCCCGTTACGTCAGCGCCGAGCCCGGCTGGAACAGCCGCCTCGACGAAATTCAAGCCGCAATTCTCCGCGTAAAGCTCCGTCACTTGCGCACATGGCAAAAGGCGCGCCAGACAAACGCGACGAAATATTCAAACTTGCTTTCGGCCGTACCCGGGATTCGCACGCCGTTCGTGCCCGAGGGTTACGAGCACGTCTTCCATCAATATACGATTCGTTCCGATCGTCGCGATGCGCTGCAAAAATTCCTAACCGACCGAAAAATCGGAACCCAGATCTACTACCCCATCCCACTGCATCTTCAGCCGCTTTATGCCAATCTCGGACACAAACGCGGCGATTTTCCCAACGCGGAACATGTCGCGGACGAAATTCTCTCCTTGCCGATGTATCCGGAACTCTCGGCGGATAAAATCGAACGCGTAACATCCGCCATCGCGGAATTCGCTCGCCAATAACCTTGCTTGAATCAAAATGTAGGGCCCGCTTTCCGAAGCGGGCAGCTTTCTTGAGGAGTGCCGCGGCTAAAACGCTGGAACTCTCTCGCTATCGCCATCCCACAAATGGTCTTTAGGAGGCGGGGGCTTTAGCTTGAACCAAAATGTAGGGCCCGCTTTCCGAAGCGGGCAGCTTTCTTAAGAAGTGCCGCCGCTAGACGTTGTTCGGTAGCGCGGCTGTCATTTGCCGAAGTAGAGCAGCGCCAGCAAAAACACCCACAGCGCATCCATGAAATGCCAATAATACGACGCGACCTCGGCGGCCGCCTTTCGCGTCATCGGTGAACTTCCAAACTTCCGAACTCCGACATAAAACAGCGCGCAAATCCCCCCTAACAAATGCGCCGCGTGCGCCACCGTGAACACATAGAAAAATCCCGCCGCCAGCGTCGTGCTCGCATGAATCCCCGAGGAAAGCAGTTCCCACCAGGCAATCGCCTGCCCCGCCACAAACAAAACGCCCAGAATCGTCGTCAGCGTCCACAGCTTCCTGAATCCTGCTTCGTCGAATGTGTTCAGGCGTTTCCGCGCAAGCTCCAGCGTCCCGCTGCTCGCCAGAAGCACCAGCGTATTCACCCAAAGCAAATTCGGAATCGAGAGCTCCACCCATTTCGCGCTCGTCATTCGCAGCACAAGAAACGCGGCGATCATCGCCATGAAAAACATCAGCACCGCAACCAACGCGAGCGCAATCGCAATTGCATATTTCCTCGCGTATAACCCGCCCGGCATCTGCTTGCCGCTATCGCCGGAGTCTCCCCCATCCCGGTTATCCGGCGGCTTTCCGCCTCCGCCTATGTCCTCAATAATCAGTTCAAAATCGTCGAGTACCGATCTTTCCGCCATATTCTCTTCCTGTTCCTGTTACTGCAATTCCGCAAGCCGCTCCGGAGTCAAATGCTGCGGCACAAAGTCCTCTCCCGCCAGTGCAACCCCGAACTCATAAGCCCCGCGAAACACAACCGGTGATCCGCCTGCAAAATTCTCGCTGGGCGGCGGCGAATCCACATACCATTCCAGTGTAGTTGCCCGCCACGGATTCCTGCTGCCGGCTCTCTCGCCCCGCCAAAGACTCCAGGAAAAATTGCAGAAGAACAAAATCTGCGCCGCGACAGTCGCAATCGTCGCAACTAGAATCACGCTTCGCAACGCTCCTTGCAAGTTCGCTGCAGCCGGCGAATTCGCCCGTTCCAAAAGCCCCAGCCAGTGCATCGTCATGAAAAGTGCGTAGACGCCGGCAAATGTCGCCCAAAAATGGATTTTACCCAACGTCTCGTTCAATCGTCGACCAAACATCTTTGGAAACCAGAAAAATAGCGCCGATAGAATCGCAAACGCTGCCGCCACTCCCATCACCAGATGAAAATGCCCTGTTACAAACGTGTCATTCGCGCCGCTGCTGGGAAAATCCCGCCGCGCAAGAAAAATCCCGGAAAGCCCTCCGCTCAAAAAGAGCGACACAAATCCAAGCGCGAATAGCATCGCGGCACTCAACCGGATCTTGCCGCCCCAAATCGTCCCAAGCCAGCAAATCACCAGCAGCAGAGATGGAACGCCCAGCGACGATGCGAGCATCGAGAACACCAGCGGTGTGTAAGGATTCAGACCGCTTGCAAACATGTGCTCGCCCCAAATGCAAAACCCGAACAGCCCCACCGCGCATAGCGCCAGCACCGCCGCCCGTTCATTCCAAAGCCGTTTGCGCGAATAAATCGAAAGCACGTGCGTCACAAAGCCGAAGCAGGGCAGCATCGCCACGTACACTTCCGATTGCGCGAAAAACCAGAACCATCTCTGCCACAGGGCCGGAAGCGCCGCGGGGGACGGCAAAGTCGCGGCAAAAAAATGCGTTCCCGCCAGCCGGTCAGTAAGCAGCAACGCATCGGACGCCAGCAATACGCTGAAAATGAGCAGGCTGAGAATCGCCGTCACCAGCCACGCCCAAACCGTGATCGGCAGCCGCGGCAACGTCATGCCCTTCGCTCGCAGCTCAATGGTTGTTACACAGATATTGAGCGAAGCCAGTAGCATCGCACCGGAAAAACATCCCACTCCTAAAAGCCAGATCGTCGCGCCAATCTCCGGCGAAATTAGAACGGAGCTCGCGATTCCCACCAGCGAGCTTACAGTCATCCAGAAAGAAATCCCGCTCAGCCGCGGAAACGCCATGTCTCTCGCGCCAATTTGCAATGGCAGCAAGAAAAACCCGAATCCGCACTGCGGCGCCGCCGTCAGCACAAAAAACACCATCAGCGAGCCGTGCAGCAAAGTAATCGCATCGGTTCCCGCATTGTTCGCAGGCAATCCGCCCCCACGATGCGAAAGCTCCAGCCGCATCGCAAGCGAAAGCGCCATGCCCAGCAGGACGCAAAACAGAGCGAGCCAGAGAAACCGCGCTCCTACGGATTTATGATCCGTGGCGAATATCATCCGCCACACCGGTTTTCCTTTTTGCGTAAAGCGTTCGTTGGTTAGAGGATCTCGCGGTTCCATAATCCCAGACTGTCACTCAAGCTGAATCGCCAGTTAGCATACATCCGCGCAAACAAAAGCGCGAAATCGGCTCAACAAAAAGGAAGGGTAACCACAGGAAGGAAAGCGATAAAAGGTTTTGGTGCGGCAGAGAGGACTCGAACCTCCACGGTATTGCTACCGCCAGCCCCTCAAGCTGGTGCGTCTGCCAATTCCGCCACTGCCGCACAGGTCAAGCAATTTACAGTTTAGCCGCGAAGTCCGCGTCTAGCAACCGGCCTCGCAACCAAATCAAATCTACTTCTTCTGAGGAGCAGGCGCCGGTGCTTGTTGCTGCGGCGTCTGTGTCGCGGGAGTCTGCGTTGCCGGAGCCGGTGTCACCGGAGCGGGCGTGGTCGCCGGTTTCGAAGCAGGCTTCGTCGTATTGTAAATCACCGAATTTCCCTGCCCGATCGACTTATCCACTCGCAGCACCAGCGCCATCGCGCAAACCATGAACATGACTGCGCACCACGTCGTCGCTTGTGAAAGTATCGTCGCCGCCCCGCGCGGCCCAAATGCCGTCTGGCTTCCCGCGCCGCCAAATGCACCAGCCAAATCCGCCGCCTTGCCGCTTTGCAGCAGTACCACGACGACCAGCACGAGGCTGTTCATCACAAAAAATGCCGTCAACAGCCAGCCGGCGTATTTGAATCCCACTGTAATGATTCCGAAGCCAATCAGCAGCGATATTCCCCACTTCGCCCAACCAGGCATTGCTTACTCCTTGATTCCGTTTCGTTTCAGAATCTCAAAAAAAACCGTTTATTTGCACTTCACTATGTCCGCGAAACTCTTCGCGTCCAGGCTCGCTCCGCCCACAAGCGCGCCGTCCAGATCTTCCTGCGCTCGCAACCCCTGAATGTTTTCAGGTTTGACGCTGCCGCCGTACAGGATCCTCACCGCAGCGGCATGTTCCGCGGAGTACTGCTCGGCCACGCACTGCCTCAGGAACCGGTGCGCCGCAGCCGCGATTTCCGGTGTGGCCACCTTGCCCGTGCCAATTGCCCACACTGGTTCGTATGCAATTAGAATACGGGAGAATTCATCCGCGGTCAACGAACCTGGCCCACCTATAAACTGTTGAGAAAGCACCGCTTCCGTCCGCCCTTGCTCACGGTCTTGCAGCAATTCCCCCACACAAACAATCGGTGTCAGCCCCGCGTCCAGCGCCGCTTTCGTCTTCTGTGCTACCCCTGAATCCGTCTCCCCGAAATATTGCCGCCGCTCGGAATGTCCAATAATCACATATTGGCAACCGGCATCCTTCAACATCACAGCCGAAACTTCCCCCGTAAACGCGCCCTCTTTCCGCCAATCCAGGTTCTGTGCGCTTACTCCTACATTCGTCCCATCCGCCAAATCCACGGCCACGCCAAGCGACGTGTACGGCGGCGCCACCACGATATCCAAGTCCGTCACGTCCGCCACCAGCGGCAGGAACGCTTCAAAAAACGCTCGCGTCTCCGCTTGCGACTTGTACATCTTCCAATTGCCCGCAATCATCCGGCGTCGTTTGCATTCGCTCATCGGTTTGTCAGCGCCTCAACGCCCGGCAGCTTGCGTCCGCCCAAAAATTCCAGCGAAGCGCCTCCACCCGTAGAAATATGGGAAATCTTGTCCGCCACTCCCGATTGATGCGCCGCCGCCACCGAATCCCCGCCGCCCACAATCGAAATTGCGCCTGCTCCCGTCGCAGCCGCAACAGCCTTTGCCACTTCCAGCGTGCCCTTCGCAAACGCCGGCATCTCAAACACG
>JAFDVY010000175.1 GCA_018268785.1 Acidobacteriota bacterium
GGCGACGTCTGAAGCCTTGCGGACAGGATTCGGCAGATTTGGCCCGGCGTCGCCGAGTTCCAGAGGCAGCCCCATGGCTTCGGCGACGATTAGAATATCGGAGAAGACGATGATGGCGTCCACGCCGAGGCGGCGGAAGGGTTGCATCGAAACCTCGACGGCCAGTTCAGGCGTTTTGCAAACTTCAAGAAATGCGTGCTTTGCACGGAGTTCGCGGTATTCGGGCAAATAGCGGCCGGCTTGGCGCATCATCCAGACAGGAACGCGAGGTAGCGCTTCGCCCCGACAAGCGCGGAGAAAGAGTTCTTTTCTGGACATGGTATCTGGTCGCGGAGTCATCGGAATCGGCTCTTCAAGAATAACAAATCGGCTCCTGCTACGCAGACCCCTCACCGTGTGACCAGCCGAGCCGTGGGCTATACTGAGCAGGACAAACGTGGAACGCCTCTATCTAGTTCTAACAATAATGGCTTACGGGTTGAGCCTGGGGTCATACTTGCGGTATTTGCTGACGGGAAAGGAGTTTCCGGGGCGCGTGGCGAGCCTTCTGCTTGCGCTGGGGCTGATTGTTCATTACTTCGCCTTGTTGGAAAGGTCGCGTGGTTTGCATACCGTGCCATACCACGATTTGTACGGCTCGATGTCGCTGTTCGGGTGGTTGCTGGGAGTCACCTATTTGGGATTGGAGATTTATCATCGGCAGAGATCGGTCGGCACGTTTGTTCTTCCATTTGTTCTTGTCTTCTTTCTGGTTTCGCATTTGGCGCCAGCGGGACGAATTGTGGAGACGCCTGCGCGCGGAGCGACATTTGCATTTCATGTGACGCTCAGCATTCTTGCGTATGCAGCATTTGGCCTGTCATTTGTGTTGAGTCTGATTTTTCTGGCTGAGCAGCGTTTGCTGAGAAACCGTGATTTGGGTGCAGTGGTATGGCGGTTGCCCCCGCTCGAGCTTCTGGAGCGCATGAGCCAAAGCGGAGTGATAGTCGGCCTGGCTGCGATCATTGCGGGGACGACGCTCGGATTTTTGTGGGTGGATCGTTTGCAGGGAACGGTCTGGTATTTCGATCCAAAATATATTGTGACGCTTCTGGTGCTCGTTCTATATGCAGCGTATTTGTTTCTTGCGCGTTCCGCGACTTGGCGCGGCGCGCGTGCGTCAAAGCTTTGCATCTTTAATTTTGCCCTGGTGATTTTCAGCTTCACCGTGGTCAATTTGTTTCTCTCGCACAATCATCGCTATTTCTGAAGGAGCGGTTTGGCTCGTATGGAGATCGTGCTTGTCGGCTTGAACCACCGCACAGCGCCCGTTGAGGTGAGGGAGCTGGTGTCGTTTACGGGTGATCAGGCGCAGCAGGCCGCATCGGAGTTGCGCGAACGAGGAATTCTAGAAGAGACGCTTGTGCTCTCGACCTGCAATCGGAGCGAAGTGTACGGTGTGCCGCCGGAAGACGTAAAGAAGAGCGCCACGGTGCTTGCAAGCTATTTGAGTTCTTTCCACAAAGTCGCGCCGGATACGTTAAGTGCTTCGCTTTATCACCACTACGACCGCGACGTTGTCCGGCACTTATATCGTGTTTCTTCCGGGCTTGACTCGATGGTATTGGGCGAAGCCGAAATTCTTGGGCAAGTGAGAGAAGCTTACCGGCTCGCGCATGGGCACGGCAGAACCGGGCCAGTGCTGAATCGATTATTTCAGGGCGCGTTGGAAGTGGGGAAGCGTGTGCGGTCGGAGACCGAACTTGGGACGCGGCCGATGTCCGTGGCTTCCGCCGGAGTGAAACTGGCGGAAAGAATATTTGGCAAGCTGGAGCAGCGATGCGCTTTGGTCATTGGCGCTGGGACGATTGGCGAACAGGTGGTCTCGCAGTTGCGGGATCGCGATGTGGGGCAGTTGTATGTAATGAACCGATCTCAGGAAAAAGCCGCACAGCTTGCCCGGGAGTTTGGCGGAAAGGTGATTCCATGGGGCGATTGGGATCATTCGCTTGTGCTGCCAGACGTGGTCGTTTCTTCGGTCGCTTCGGAAGAGCCTGTGCTTCTGCGGGAGACGGTCAAGCATGCGATGGCAGCGCGCAAGAATCGCGCTTTGCTGCTCATGGATTTAGGGATACCACGGAACATCGACCCGGCGCTGGCGGATTTGTACAACGTTTATCTCTATAACCTGGACGATTTGACGGAAATTGTGCAGCAGAATCGCGCGGCCCGCGAAGAGGAAATTCCGCGCGCGGAAAACATCGTGGATGAGCACGTGATGAAGTTTCTCTCCTGGCAGGCGAGCGTGGAGCTTGTAAGCTTGCTGGACGTGCTGAGGACCCGCGTGAAAGAAGAACGCGCCGCATTTTTGCGCGAACGGATGGAAATGCTCACGCACTTTCGGCCGGAAGAACGCGCAAAAATGGAAATGCTGATGGACGAACTTCTGGAGAAAATGCTGATGCAGCCGGCGGAGAAGCTCCGGGGGGAAAAGAGGCTTCGGAAAAAGATTCAGAATGTAGACGCCTTGCGCGACCTCTTTTTGCACGACGAGGACAAGCGGTGAGAGCTCCGCGCATTGGCACAAGGGGAAGTTTACTCGCCAAATGGCAGGCAGAATTTGTACGCCGCGAGATTTTGCGGGCGACAGGAGTGGATGCAGAAATCGTCATCGTCAAGACAACGGGCGACAAACTGAATCAAGCGAGCTTCTCTGAGATTGGCGGGCAAGGCGTTTTCATCAAAGAGTTGGAAGAGGCGTTGCTGAACGAAGAGATTGATTTGGCCGTGCACAGTGTGAAGGATGTACCAACGAATGTGCCTTCGCGGCTCTGTTTTCCCGTGATTTGCCGCCGGGATGATGTGAGGGACTGCGTGGTTGTCGCGAAATCAGGACAAACGCTGGCAACACTGCGTCAAGGAGCGCGGATGGGGACGAGCAGCCTGCGGCGACAAGCACAGCTCTTACATGCGCGGCCGGATTTGGATGTGCGTGAGTTGCGCGGGAATGTGGACACGCGCTTGCGCAAAGTCGCTAGCGGCGAATACGACGCCATCCTGCTTGCGAAGGCAGGGCTGGATCGACTTGGCTTGAGCGCGAGAATTGCAGAGATACTTGAGCCCGGCGTGATGATGCCGGCAGTAGGACAGGGCGCGATCGGTGTGCAGGCCCGGCTGAAGGACGAAGAGATGGGCGCAGCGATCGCGCCAATCGACGATTTTGAGACGCGCCAATCGATTGTTGCGGAGCGTGCACTGTTGGGTGCGCTCCAAGGCGGTTGCCAGGTACCGCTTGGCGCTTGGGCGAGAATTGAGCGCGGTGAACTCATCATGGATGCCGTGATTTGCTCGCCCGACGGTAAAGAGCACATTCATAAAACGGACTCTGCCGATCCGCAACACGCACGAGATTTGGGGCAACGCGTAGCGGAAGCGCTCTGGAACGCAGGCGGCGGAAAAATCCTGGAGCAAGTGAGCCGGCAACGTGGTTGATCCTGTCCGAGCGATAGCAGGGAAGCGAGTCGTGGTGACGCGCGCCGCTGCACAGGCGATCGATTTGCTTAAGGCGCTGCAACATGCAGGTGCAATCCCAATTCTGTTGCCTGTAATTCAGATTCTTCCTCCCAACGATTTTTCCCAACTGGACAACGCGTTGAAGGGGCTAGCTGAGTTTGATTGGATCCTTTTTACGAGCCAGAACGCGGTGCGAATCGTTCACGAACGGATGGACAATCTTCAAATCGCGTTAGCACGGTCGCCCGCGGTTGGAGCGGTGGGGCGAACGACTGCGGAGGAAGCAACCGCAGCAGGGTTTTCTGTTGCCCATATCTCCAGCCGCCCTCTCGGGTCTGCGCTGGTGGAGGAATTAGGCAGCAAACTGCGAGGGGCGAATGTCCTTTTGCCCCGCAGTGACCGGGCGAATCCCGATGTTGTTATCGCGCTGGAAAAACATCGCGCGCGGGTGACTGAGGTAGTGGCCTACCGAACGATTTCTCTGGATGCACAAAGCCAGGAAGTGATTTCGAAAGCGATGAACGCGGACGCGGTCCTTTTCTTCAGCCCCTCGGCAGTGAGCGGATTTGACGACGTTTGCGGGGCCGGGAAGCTCGCGGAATTTTCTGTAAGCGGAATCGTTCTGGCGAGCGGACCTGTGACTCTGACGGCGCTTCATGAAAAGGGAATTTCGAATGCGCGTGCCGCGGCGGAACCCTCGGTTGCGAGGATTATTGAGGCTCTGGCAAACTCTTTTGAAGCGCGCGACCGGCGCGTTTCCAGCGAGGCCAATTAAGCGTGACCTTCCCTGCACAAAGACCGCGACGGCTGCGGCGAACGGAACTGCTTCGCGGAATGGTGCGCGAAACGCGCCTGAGCGTAGCTGGCTTTGTTTACCCAATGTTTGTTTGCCCCGGAAGCAACGTGCGGCAAGAAGTCAGCTCGATGCCGGGCGTACATCAGCAGTCTGTGGATCGAATCGTAGAGGAGTGCCGCGAAGTTGCTGGGCTAGGTATTCCTGCGGTGATTCTGTTTGGCTTGCCGGAGACGAAAGATGCTGCTGGAAAGAGTTCGCTCTCGGCGACGGGCGTTGTGCAGCGCGCAATTGAAGCGATTAAGAAGGCAAAGCTGAATTTATTGGTGATGACGGATGTTTGCCTTTGCGAGTATACGGATCATGGGCACTGCGGAGTGATCGAAAACGGTGAAGTAGCGAATGATGCGACGCTGGAGATCCTCGCCGAGCAGGCCCTATCTCACGCACGCGCTGGAGCGGACGTACTGGCGCCATCGGATATGATGGACGGGCGGGTGGCGGCGATTCGAAATAAATTGGATGCGAACGGTTTTTCCGAGACGCCGATTCTTTCGTATGCGGCGAAATACTGCTCGGCGTTTTATGGACCGTTCCGCGAAGCGGCGCAGTCGGCGCCGCAATTCGGTGACCGGCGCAGTTATCAGATGGATCCGGGCAACGTCCGTGAAGCTCTGAAGGAAGTGGCGTTGGATTTGGAAGAGGGAGCCGATATGGTAATGGTGAAGCCGGCGCTGCCATATCTGGATGTGATCCGCGCTGTGCGCGAACGTTTTGATGTGCCTGTTGGCGCATATAACGTGAGCGGAGAGTACGCGATGGTAAAGGCTGCCGCACAAAAGGGCTGGCTGGATGAAAAGCGAGTTGTGTTGGAACTGTTGACGGGGATTCAACGCGCAGGGGCGGATATTATCCTCACGTATCATGCAAAAGACGCCGCGAAGTGGTTGAAAACGTAAGTTCGCACAAATCCTATGAGCGCTCCACATATTACGCCGCAGAAAAAAAGACCTCGTTCCACGGAGATTTTTAGCCGCGCGGAACAAGTGCTTGTCGGGGGCGTAAACAGTCCGGTTCGCGCGTTTCGTTCCGTGGGCGGCGGTGCCTTGATTATGGAGCGAGGCCAAGGCGCGTATGTCTACGACGCCGACGGAAACGAACTGATCGATTTTGTGTGTTCGTGGGGAGCCATGCTGCTTGGTCATGCGCATCCGGCAGTGACCGCGGCGATTTCCGAACAAGCGAAGAAGGGCACCAGCTTCGGTGTGACAACCGAGCTTGAGTTGGAACTGGCCACTTTGATTCGCGACGCAATCCCGTTTCTGGAAAAGATCCGTTTTGTTTCGAGCGGCACGGAAGCGACGATGAGCGCGCTGAGATTGGCGCGCGGATTTACGAAGCGGGATCTTCTGCTGAAATTCGAAGGCTGTTACCACGGCCATGCAGACAGTTTTCTATCGCAAGCTGGTTCCGGGCTGGCGACACTGGGAATCGCGGAATGTCCTGGAGTGCCTGATGCCCTTGCCAAATTGACTCTGAACGCACCGTACAACGATTTGGCGGCGGTGGAGAAGATATTTGCGAACCACGGTTCAAACATCGCCGCTGTGATTGTTGAGCCGATTGCGGCGAATATGGGCGTGGTGGCACCCGCAGCGGGATTCTTGCAAGGCCTGCGCGAGATTACGAGAAAGCATGGCGCATTGTTGATTGTGGATGAGGTGATTACCGGATTTCGGCTGCACAACGGCGCGGCGCAGCAGCTCTTGGGAATTGAAGCGGACTTGACGACGATGGGGAAGATTATCGGCGGCGGATTGCCCGCGGCGGCCTACGGCGGGCGCGCGGAGATCATGAATCGCGTGGCGCCGCTCGGCCCGGTCTATCAAGCGGGAACGCTTGCTGGAAATCCGCTGGCGATGAGCGCTGGAATCGCCACGTTGCAGGAATTGAAGAAGCCCGGGCTCTATGAGCGAGTGAACGTCCTTGCCGGCAAGCTGGCGACTGGGTTGAAACAAGCGCTGTCCGATACAAAAAGTCCTGCTCAACTCAATTCGTATGGTTCGCTTGCGACAATTTTCTTTACGGAAAAGCCGGTTCGCAACTATAGCGAAGCGAAATCGTCGAATTCGAAACGCTATGCACGCTATTTTCGCGAAATGCTCGATCGAGGCATTTTTCTGGCACCCTCACAGTTCGAGGCGGCATTTGTTTCTGCCGCGCACTCGGAATCTGACATAAATCGAACTCTTGAAGCGGCGCGCGAAGTGATTGCTTCAATTTGTTCCAACGACGATTGACAGGAGGAACTGTGCACGAAGTATTGGAAGGACACGAGCACGCAGGTGGAAATCACGATTCCTTGACTACACGGGTGTCTTTAACGCTTTCGATCATGGCCGTGTTTTTGGCAATTGTGACCATGCTTGGCCACCGAGCCAACA
>JAFDVY010000176.1 GCA_018268785.1 Acidobacteriota bacterium
AAGATGGAACGGAGTTCGGGAACAGCGCCAAGAACTTGCTGTACCTGGGCGCCGGCCCGTTGGATGCCGTCGACGTTTGGACCTTGGATCTTCAGTCCGACGGGAGTCTTGATGCCGGTTAGTTCCATATCCAGCCGATTTTGCACGGGCATCGTCCAGGTATTGGTGAGTCCCGGGAACTGCAGCTTTTCGTCCATCGCCCGTATGAGTTTTTCGTAGGTCATGCCGGCACGCCACTGCTCGCGCGGCTTGAGCATGATGGTGGTGTCGTACATATCGAGCGGGGCGTTGTCGGTGGGACTGTCGGAACGGCCGACCGCTCCGAAAACGCTTTCCACTTCCGGAAAAGATTTGATGATGCGGTCCTGTTCCTGGAGCAGCGTGGAGGCCTGCGTGATGGAAATCCCGGGGAGAGCGGTGGGCATGTAGAGCGCAGAGCCTTCGTACAGCGGCGGCATGAACTGACTGCCGATGCGCCAGGCGAGGGGAAGCGTAGCCGCCAGGAAGATCAGGTTAAGCAGGAGTGTTGTTTTGCGATAGCGGAGGCAGAGGCGCAGCACGGGCAAGTACAAGGCCTGTGTCCAGCGCGAGAACGGATTTGCGGATTCGGGTTTCAGGCGGCCGCGAATGAAAATGACCATCAGCACAGGAACAAGGGTGATGGCAAGAATCGAAGAGAACGCCACGGAGAGGGTCTTGGTCCACGCCAAAGGACGGAACATACGCCCTTCTTGTGCTTCGAGCAGGAAGACCGGCAGGAACGACACGAGGATGATGAGCAAAGAGAAAAAGATGGCCGGGCCAACCTGTTTCGCGGCGCCCATGAGAATACGCCGCCGTTCCTTCTCGGTGAGTCTTCCCCCGGAAGCTCCTGCCGCGGCAAGGTGTTCCGACAAATGGCGATAGCCGTTTTCCACCATCACGATGGCGGCATCGATGAGCACGCCGATGGCGAGTGCCAATCCGCCCAGGGACATGATGTTGGAACTAACGTGCAAGAAGTACATGGGAATGAACGATGCGAGGACTGCGATGGGAAGAGTCAGAATCGGGATGAGCGCAGAACGGAAGTGGAACAGAAAAGCCATGGTGACGAAGCTGACGATCAATGCTTCTTCGAGCAGATCGCGTTGCAGGGTCTCGATGGAGGCGTGAATCAATCCGGAGCGGTCATAGCCCGAGACGATCTCGACGCCGGGAGGAAGCGACGGCTTGATTTCGGCAAGCTTTTTCTTTGCGCCGTCGATGACGCGGAGGGCGTTCATGCCGTCGCGCATCACGATGATTCCACCAACGGTTTCGCCTTCCCCGTCCCACTCGACGACACCCTGACGAATGTCGGGGCCGAACGTGACCGTTCCGAGGTTGCGAACGAGAACGGGCGTACCGTTTTTGGTGGCGACAGGCACGGTTTCAAGATCCTGAAGCGAGCGGAGATAGCCGAGTCCGCGGATCATGTATTGCGCGCCGCCCATTTCGAGTACTCTGCCGCCGACTTCGTTCGTGCTATCGCGAATTCGATCGATCACCATCGACAACGGAATGTTGTAGGCCCGGAGTTTGTTGGGGTCGAGATTCACCTGGTATTGGCGGACGAATCCTCCGATGGAGGCGACTTCGGAAACGCCTGGGACCGTTTCCAGCTGATAGCGGAGATACCAATCCTGAAGACTGCGCAAATCGGCGAGGCTGTGCTGGTGGGAATGGTCAATGAGGGCGTATTCGTACACCCAGCCGGCTCCGGTCGCATCGGGCCCAATCATCGGAGAGACGTTCTTGGGTAAGACTCCCTGCAACTGCTGGATGTATTCGAGAACGCGTGAACGCGCCCAGTAAAGATCCGTGCCATCCTCAAAAACTACGAAGATATAGGCATCGCCGAACATGGTTTGCGCGCGAACGGCCTTTACGTGAGGAGCCGCGAGCAGCGCGGTGACGATCGGATAGGTAACCTGGTCTTCGATGATGCTGGGCGGCTGGCCCTCCCAGGGCACGTGGACGATGACTTGTACGTCAGAGATGTCCGGCAACGCATCAAGCGGGATGTTCTTGAGCGACCAGATTCCGGCCAGAACGAGCAACAAGGTGCCTGTGAAGACGAGAAATCGATTGCTTGCGCACCAATCAATCACGCGGGAGAGCATGGGCTACATTCCCCCTTCGGCATTCAAGCTGAGCTGTTTGGTCGCCACGATGACGCCGCTCTTAGTTGCCGTGATGGTGAGCTGCCAAGTTCCGCCGCTGTCGAGATTCACCGAGCCTTCGTAAACGCCGGGGCTCGTTTCCGTAAGTGCTGTGGCGACATTCATCGCGGCCATGCCCATCTGTGGCATTGCCGGCATGTAGCTGCGCACGCTGACTTGCGCGCCGCTGAGCGGAGCGCCGTCCGCGCCAGTCAGTTTTACGCGATAGAGATTTCTTCCCTTGCGTGGTGTTGGCGGCTCGGTCGTGAATTCGATTTGCGCCAAGAGCTGGCCGGTGGGAGAGTTCATTGCAGCCGCCGCACCAGCGCCCGGTGGGGGAGGAAGGAAAGAACCAATAGCCGCTTGCAGCTGGCTTTCGGAATCCACCAGGAAGTTTGCCGACGTGACGATGCGTTCGCCGGCTTTCAATCCTTTGAGAACGATGTATTGATCGCCTGCCTGAGCTCCTAGCTGCACGTCGCGCGGCTCGAGATATCCCGCTCCTCGGTCGACGAAAACAATCTGCCGCGTCCCGGACTGCAAGACACCGCTTGTGGGGATGACCAGTTGGTTCCCGAGAGGCACTTGGAGCGTCACGTTTACAAACATCCCGGGAGTGAGGGTAAGGCTTGGGTTAGAAAAGACCAGCCGCACACGCGCGGTCCGCGTGGTCATGTCCACATCCGGGTAGATGAAATCGACACGGCCCCGGAATGTCCGGCCCGGATAAGAGTCGACCGTTACGAGTGCCGGTTGGCCCATTCGTATCCGGCCCAGATCATTCTGGAACACCTGGGCAAGGATCCAGACGTTGGAAAGGTCAGCGATGGTATACAGCCGCGTGTCAGGTTGAACGGTGAGATTGGGCAGGGCGACTCGTTCGGTGATGTAGCCGGAAACGGGCGAATCGATTTCCATGTCCTCCAAGACCTGACCGGAAGAGTCGAGTCTTGCAATTTCGCGCTGCGGCAGATTCCACTGTTTCAAGCGAGCCGCGGAGGCATCGAGCAGAGAACCCATTCCGGCCGCGACACCGGGCACGGTGCTTTGGGAAAGCGAGTGGGCATTCTGCTTCGCGAGCAGGTACTCGCGTTCGGCGGCGGCGAGTTCCGGGCTGTAGATGGTAAAGAGGGGCTCCCCCTTGCGGACATTTTTGTAGGTCGCATCGGCAAACACCTTCTGGATGTATCCGGGAAAGCGCGTCTGGACGTAGGACAAACGGGTTTCGTCAATGGCGACGGTTCCGGTGGTCCGAATTTCATCTTGGACCGCCTTCTTTTCGACCACTCCGAACTTCACACCGATGGATTGCAGTCGCTCGCTGGAAAGTCGTACCGGAGCGTGCGGAGTTTCTGATGGCACTGGTGCTGAGCCCGAGGCGTTTCCTTCCATCGCTTGGGCCGGAACATTCGGGGTGGAGCTGGGCGGCTGGTGGGACGTGGTGGACGGCCGAACCTTCCACCAAATACCGGCAAGGGCGGCAAGGAAGACCACGTTCCCGGCGAGTGCAAGAAAGAAAGCCTTTCGATAGTTCTTCATGGTGTTGCTCCCTGGCTGCGCCATTCAGCGCAACGACAATCCCGTTACTGCTTCGATTTGCGCCAATGCCGCCTCATGCTCGGAAAGGGTCTGCCAGTACTCTTCGTCGAGCTTGAGTACGTCGAGAAAGGAGGCAAGCAATGCTTGAAAGTCCTGACGGTTCGATTGATAGGCGGCCATACCCGCCTGGAGTTCCGCGCGCGCCTGCGGAAGCAATCCCTCGCGGTAAATCTTGAGCAGCTGCGCCGATTTTTCCGCCGTTAGAAACTGCTGTCGAAGCTGGAAAGCGATCTGCTGGGTTTGGGCTTCCTGTTCGCTTTTCGCGCGACTCTGATCGGCTTGTGCTTGAGCGAGTTCCGGCTGCTGGCGCCGGCTGCGGTAGATTGGAATACGCACGCCCAGGGTCACCGAGTAGTAGGCGCGGAATTGCGTCGGGTCGGTTCGCTGCCACATGTATTGCAGATTGAAGTCCGGATAAAAATCCTTTTTGGCAAGGTCGACCTGCAGGGCTTGTCTTTCGACCATCTTTTTGGAGGCGGCGATTTCGGGATTGTTGCTGTTCGCCGCGGCGAGTAGTTGGTCGTAGCTAAAGGCAATGGTTGTTTCTGAGAGTTGGGCCGTCCGAATGTCGGGCGAGGACTGGGAACGATTGAGGATCTGTTTGATTTCGGCCTGAACCTTCCCGGCTTCCAGTTGATTCGTTGTAATTTCCCGCAGGAGCTTGGAGCGTTCGAGCTGCGCTTGCAGGACATCGTGCTGATTTCCCATTCCGCTGCGATAGCGAGCTTCCGCTGCCTGCTCGACTTGCTCCAGCAGCTTTGCGTCATCATCGAGAATCGCCTGCTGTTTGGCGAGATAGCCCAATTGCAGGTAGTTCGATTTCACCGCCGCGAGAACGGTTCGGCGGACAGACTCGTATCGGTGTTGCGTGACATCGGCTTCTTTGCTGGCGATCTCGCCGCGCAGGCGCAGTTTTCCGGGGTAGGGGATATCCTGTGAAATGCCAAGTCCGACGTAGGCGAAGTCGCTGTTGGTGTAGCCGGCGAAGGGACGCGGACTGCCAACACTGACGTGCTGGAGAACGAACTGCGGGTCGGGAAGCGTCGAGACCTGCGTCGAACTCTGCTTTGCCGAATCCCAGCCGTGCCGCGCCGCCTGAATCTGAGGGTTGTTGCGCTCGGCCTCGTCAAGAAGGTCGCTGAGGCTCGTGGGCTCACCAGGCGGAGAGGATTGCTGAGCGCGCGCTGGACCCGCTGTCAATAAAGTCAAGAAAGCTGCAAGAACGATCGCGATATTGCACTTCATAAACTGTCCTTTCCCGATTCGGATCCAGCAGTTGCGCGCCGGCCTTCGGCTTCCGCCAAAGAGCCGTGGCAACACTGCCCACAAGGAGACACACGTGTGCGTGACGAGGTGGGGTTAGGACAGCTTCAGATCAGGAAAGTGCAGTGCAGGGATTGCAGCGAAGGCGGCGAAGGGTTCTGGACGACGGAGAATGGCAGCGGGGGCTGCATGCGAGGCGAGTCGATTGGCTGATCGAGACCAACGGTCGCCAACTCTGCAGACAGCTCAAAGGTCTTATGCTGCGATTGCGGGATCGGCGCGCCAGAAAGAATACAGCACGACGTTTGCGACGCCTTAAGAACCGGGGCATCGTCCTGGTTCATATTCATGTTGTCGCATTGCGATTGCGTTTGGGGCGTGGCGCACTCGGCCAGCTTGGAAGTGAGGAACGCGCACTCAGAAAGAGGCATCGCCCCGAGGCCCGCCAGACTCAACGCCAGCGCGAAAATGAGTAATCGCCGCATTACTACTCAAGTCTACCATACAGGCCTCTTGCGAGGCCTTGGCCTAAGGTTCCTCCTTCTGGCTGCGGAAGACTGTGAGATGAGTTACGCGAGCAGGTGACTGGCGTCACCAAGAATTTCAGTCTGACTGAAGACGTTATTAGCCAACGATTCGCATTCTCAGCTAGTACCATCATGCAAGGCATCTCAAGGCGGGAGAAGACGTGAGGTGTTTCGGGAATTTTTTTGAGAACAAAACGAGAACACAGACAAAAGCAACTGAGAACGGAAGCCTGAAAACAATAGTCAGAGCGCAATTATTTCATGCGTTAAATTTTGTCCGAAATTCGACCATATTGGAGGGGTTTTGTTCTCAGAAAAACTACAGCAAAATAAAGGTTCAAATTTGAGAACATTTGAGAACAAAACCCCCAAAATACCCCCTAAAACGACCTCTACGACGCAGTGAGAGGCTAGAAGAATCAACTACTTACATGATAGATTTGCTTCCGTTGGTCCCAGGTTCAAATCCTGGCGGGCCCACCAAAAATTTATTCTCCCTCCCTCCCTCCCTCCCTCCCATAGATTGTTCCCCTAACTTTTTCCTGTTTTCGATTAGTTATGTCAGCGATGCCATAAGAACCCCGCCGGCCCCCCTCGTAAAAATCCTGAAATGCAAGAAAAATCGATTTATCACAGGCTTGCGTCGGCCACGCCAATTCCGCCCATCCCGACATTCCACTTGACACTTCCCCTCCACCAGGTGTTTCATCTTCATTAAGGGTGTAATAAATCGATTTACTGAATCCAATGCGATGTCTGGTCGAGAGAGAGGCATAAGGGTGAAATCCATGCGGTTGAAGGTTTTCTTCGGTTTGATTCTCCTGTTCTGCGCGGCGCCGAGTTACGCGCAATACAGAGCTTCGATTCAAGGAGTTGTGACTGACCCCGATGGCGCCGTCGTTTCAGGCGCGACTTTGACTTTGACCAACCTGGAGACCAATCGAAAACTGGTCGCCACATCGGATGCCAGTGGGGTCTACAATTTCAATGCTCTCC
>JAFDVY010000177.1 GCA_018268785.1 Acidobacteriota bacterium
CGAACAATGCGACGCTGATTATCGTCGGCGACACGACACTGGCGGAAGTGACCCCGAAGCTGGAGAAACTGTTTTCCGGATGGAAGCCGGGCAATGTGCCGAAGAAAACGCTAAAAACGGTGAACCTGCCTGCAAAGAGCGCCGTGTATCTGGTGGACAAGCCCGGCGCGCAACAGTCTGTGATTGTCGCGGGCGTGCTGGCACCGCCGGAAAACAATCCGAAAGAAATCGCGTTTGAAGCGATGAATGACGGGCTCGGTGGGAACTTCGGCGCTCGTTTGAACATGAATCTACGCGAGGACAAACACTGGTCGTATGGCGCGAGCATGCGCTTCTGGGATGCGCGCGGGCAGCGGCCGTATCTGGCGATTGCTCCCGTGCAAACGGACAAGACAAAGGAATCCCTGGCCGAAATGAACAAAGAGTTTCACGACATCGTGGGCAGCCGGCCGTTGACTCAGGAAGAGCTTGAGAAAATTCAGGCGAACGAGACGCTGAGCCTACCGGGATCGCGCGAAACGCAAAATGCGGTTGGTAATTCGATCGTGGACCTCGTGCAATTCGGATTGCCGGACAATTACTACGAGACGTATGCGGACAAGGTGCGCGCATTGAAAACGAGCGATCTTTCCGACGCAGCGAATCAGATCGTGAAGCCAGACCAGATGACGTGGGTGATCGTGGGCGACCGCGCGAAGATAGAGGCGGGCGTGCGCGAGTTGAATCTGGGTGAACTGCATTTGATTGATGCTCAAGGGAAGCCGATTCAATAGAAAAAATTCAGCTCAGACAATTCGCTCGGGCGAGGGTGCGATGGCGGGAAGCCGGCGCATCGTCCGGGCGATTTTATTTTGGGCGGTTGAGAGAAGCGGAAGCTAGGACTGGATGACGGGGCGCGGCTCGGCGACGTCAGCATAAAGGGATTCGATGACGTTCCGGAACTGTTCCTCGACGACGCGACGCTTGAGCTTCATGGTGAACGTCATCGCACCACTGTCGAAGGTAAAGTCGTTGGGAAGAATAGCGAAGCGTTTGATGGATTCGTATTGCGCAAGATGAACGGTGAGGCGCTGGATTTCCGCTTCGAGAAGAGTACGCACAGCCGGGTGCGCGGCCATTTCCGCGCTATCTTTGAAGGAAATTCCTCGTTCGGCGACCTTTGCAGCGACCGTGGTTGGATTGAGGACGACCAGCGCGACGATAAATTTGCGCTTGTCGCCGATGACCATGGCATTGAGGATGTATGGACTCGTTTTCAGCGCATTTTCAATCGGCTGCGGCGCGACGAATTTGCCGCCGGCGGTTTTGATCAAGTCTCTTTTGCGGTCCGTGATGAAAAGATAGTTGTCTTTGTCGAGATAGCCGATGTCGCCGGTCGAGAACCAGCCTTCATCGTCGAGCACTTCGCGGGTGGCTTCCGGCCGCTTGTAGTAGCCCTGCATGATCATCGGGCCGCGCACCTGGATTTCACCGTCTGCGGCAATGCGAACCTCGCAGTGTGGGATCGGGAGGCCGGAACTGCCGACGCGGTTTTTCGGATAGTTGCTGGAAACGATTGGTGAAGTCTCCGTGAGACCGTAACCCTGATAGATGGGGATGCCCACCGCCCAGAAAAATTCAGCGAGCGCTTTGGAAAGCGGCGCGCCGCCGGAGGATACGATGCGCAGCCGTCCACCCGTTCCCTCGCGGATTTTCGAGTAGACCAGCTTGTCGGCGAGATTCCAATTCAGTTTCAGCATGGGAGTCGCCTCGGCGTCTCCGCAACGCCAAGGCGCGGCAAGTTCCGCAGTGCGAATTGCCCAATCGAAAATTGCGCGCTTGAGGCCGGTTTCGCGGCTGCCTTGCTCCATGAGCTTTGCGTAGATCTTTTCAAAGACGCGCGGCACCGCGGCCATGACCGTGGGACGAATTTCTTTCAGGGATTGCGCGACCTGTTCGACGATTTCGACATAGGCGATGGGGATTCCCTGAAAGAGATAAATGTAGTCGAGCGTGCGGCCGTAAACGTGGGCGAGAGGAAGAAACGAAATTGCGATGTCCTGTTTGGAACGGAGGTTGAAGTCCACGCCGACGTCCGAAGCGTTAGAGCAGAAATTTGAGTGTGAGAGCATCACGCCTTTGGGCTCGCCGGTCGTGCCAGAGGTGTAGATGATGGAAGCGAGCTGGTTGGAGAGGACTTGCGAGGCATGGAGCCGGTAGGAGGCAATTTCCGCTCCGCCCGCCGATGCGATCAGCGTTTCGTAACGCAAACAATCGGGTGGAGCCGTTTCGCCCCCATCCGCGGCGACAATGTGTTCGAGATACTTCAGCTTAGATCGGAGCGCAAGAAGCTTTTCGAGCGGGCCGATTCCGGCGACAAATACAATCTTTGCTTCTGAGTGATTCAGGATGTAAGCCATCCTGTCGGGCGCTTCATTGAAGTAGATTGGAACTGTAACGCCCCCCGCGCCGGAGATGGCGAGATCGGCGGTATGCCATTCGGGGCGGTTCGAAGAGAAAAGAGCGACGCGGTCGCCCGGCTTTACCCCAAGCTCGACAAGCGCACCGGAAAGACCGGCGATACGGCGCAGAAATTCGCCCGAGGAGATTTCCTGCCAGCCAGCAGAGGTGCGGAACATCTGGGCGCGCGGGCTGGGCCAGGTGTCAACGGCATGGAGGAGCTTGGAAGGAATTGTGCCGGAGCTCATGAGTGACATCGCAACTCTAGCCTAGCGAGATAGGGAGCGCAATGCGGACTAGAGCGATTCCTTTTACGATAGGCGAGTAATTCCTGGAAATCCGTCAAACCCAGAATCGAAGCTGAGAATACGCTCAATTCCGTGCTGCTCCATGACCCCAAGATGAATCGCGTCGCGCGCCGAAATCTGGTGGTGGCCTAAGACAATTTCCTTTGCTCGGCGGACTGCCAAGCAGTCAACCGGGAGAACATCATCGACGATACCGAGGAGAGCATCAAAAGCTGGCTGGACGGCGTCGCGACGATTGATCGCAACGTAGCGATGCAAGATTTCCTGCAAGACCTCCGCATCGGTTACCAGGCGTTGGCGGTCGCTGATCAGGGTTTCCAAAGCACGCTGCGCGTCCGCCTTGTGTGGATGTGGAGATCCCACGAGGTACATGGGAATATTCGAATCAATCAAAATCAAGGCTGGGTACCGACGCCATAGCCGCTTTCAATCTCGGCCAGCATCTCGTCGATGTCGGCAGTGGGAAAGCCGTGGCGAAGTGCCGCTCGAACGACATCAAGCTTCTTACCGATCGGCGCAGCAGGCTCTCGCCGACGGGCCAGGTCAAGGGCCTGGCGGACCCATTCAGCCACAGACATTCTGCGTGCACGAGCTACGCGCTGAATCTCAAGGTACTCGGGGTCTTTTAGGATCACCTGGAGCCGCTTGGCCATATTCATGAGTATATTTGACTCATGCTGATGAGTCAAGAAGACTATTCCTTACTGCGCCTTTCTGCTCTCTCCAGTCGCAGGAAAGGCATTAGATGGTCGGTGAGTTGTGTTGGCCGAGTTCCATCTGGTGCAAAAGAAGGTACCGTGGGTTAGTATGACGGCTGAGAGAAGAATGAGTGTGGCGACCGACATTTTGAGTGGTACTGGAATTTCGCGTGGGCCGTTTCGCGCGCCGCGCGGTACGCAGATTTCCTGCAAGGGCTGGCAGCAGGAGGCGGCGCTGCGGATGCTGCTGAACAACCTGGATCCTGAGGTCGCGGAGAAACCGGAAGACTTGGTGGTTTACGGCGGGACAGGCAAAGCCGCGCGGAATTGGGAAAGCTTTCACGCGATTGTGAAGTCGCTTCGCGAACTGGCGAATGATGAAACGCTGCTGGTGCAATCGGGCAAGCCTGTGGCGGTGTTTCGTACTCATGAATATGCGCCGCGCGTGCTGTTGTGCAATTCGAACCTCGTCGGCCATTGGAACAACTGGGATCAGTTCCATGAACTCGACCGCGCAGGCTTGATGATGTACGGCCAGATGACGGCGGGAAGCTGGATTTACATCGGCACGCAGGGAATTTTGCAGGGCACGTACGAGACATTTGCGGCAGCGGCGCGGCAGCATTTCGGCGGAACCCTGGCGGGAAAGCTTGTCGTTACCGGCGGAATGGGCGGAATGGGCGGCGCACAACCGCTGGCCGCGACGATGAATGGCGCGGCGTTTTTGGGAATTGATGTTGATCCGGAACGCATCAAGAAACGGCTGAAGACCGGCTATTGCGACGTACTGGTGACTTCGCTCGACGAAGCGCTGCGCATTTTGAAAAACGCGGTGCGCAAGGGTGAAGCGGCTTCCGTCGGGCTGGTTGGAAATTGCGCGGACGTGATTCCGGAGCTGGCAAAGCGCGGCGTTGTGCCGGATTTACTGACGGATCAAACGAGTGCGCACGACCCGATCGGCGGATATGTGCCAAACGGACTGTCGCTCGAAGCGGCGTTGGAATTGCGCAAGAAGAATCCCGTTGAATATAAAAAGCGCTCGATGGCTGCGATGGCGGAGCACGTTCGCGGCATGCTGGCCCTGCAAAAGCTTGGCTCGGTGACCTTCGATTACGGGAACAATATTCGGACGTTTGCCTTCCAAGAAGGCGTTAAAGACGCGTACAGCTTCCCCGGATTTGTGCCGGCCTATATTCGGCCGCTGTTTTGTGAAGGCAAGGGGCCGTTTCGCTGGGCGGCACTCTCCGGCGAACCTTCAGACATAGCACGAACGGACAAACTGGTACTGGAAATGTTCCCAGAGCACGAGCATTTGCGCCGCTGGATCACGCTGGCGCAGAAACGCGTGAAATTCCAGGGATTGCCTTCGCGGATTTGCTGGCTGGGCTACGGGGAACGCGACAAATTCGGGTTGGCGCTGAACGATTTGGTGGCGAAGGGCGAGTTGAAAGCTCCCGTGGTGATCGGACGGGACCATTTGGATTGCGGTTCGGTGGCTTCGCCTTATCGCGAGACGGAATCGATGAAAGATGGTTCCGACGCAATTGCAGACTGGCCGCTGCTGAATGCTTTGGTGAACACAGCGAGCGGCGCGTCGTGGGTTTCGATTCACAACGGCGGAGGCGTGGGGATCGGTTATTCGCAGCATGCAGGACAAGTGACGGTTGCGGACGGCACCAAAGAGATGGCTTCGCGCATCGAACGCGTGCTGACGAACGATCCGGGCATGGGCGTTGTGCGGCATGTGGATGCCGGATACGCGGAAGCGATTGAATTTGCGAGGAAGAATAAAGTGAAGGTTCCGATGGCGTGATTGAGACCGCGCCAAGTCACGAACACGACCGTTCAGTTCAGGAGAGAAGGCCATGTTTGTAGTTCTGGGAGCGACCGGAAATACCGGTACGGCTGCGGTTACGACGCTGCTGGCAAAGGGCGCGAAAGTTCGTGCGGTGGGACGGGATGCCGCAAAGATCCAACAAGTTTTGGGCAGCGGAGTCGAAGCGTTCGTCGCCGACATCTATGATCCGGTTTCCCTGACAAGGGCATTGGAAGACGCGGAAGGGGCATACGTGATGATTCCGCCGCGTTTGAAGGAGCCGGAGCTTCTCGCTTCCGGGGCAAAGATGAGCGACGCGATCACCGCTGCTCTCAACGCATCAGCGGTGAAACGCGTGGTGGCTCTGAGCAGTGTTGGCGCGCAACACGACAAGAAAACCGGGCCGATTCTGGCGGTGCACGATCTTGAGCAAAAGCTGGCAACCGTGAATGGAAAGAACGTCTTAGTGCTGCGTCCGGCCGCGTTCATGGAAAATTTCTTGCTCATGACGAGTTTGATCAAATCCATGGGCTTTGTGGCTGGAGGGATCAAGGGCTCAGTGAAACTGCCGATGATCGCGGCGCGAGACATCGGCGAGGCAGCCGCCAACGCATTGCTTGCCGGCGATTTTTCCGGTACGCAAATCCAAGAATTGCATGGGCAGCGGGATATCTCTTTTGATGAGGCGGCGCACGCGATTGGTGCTGAGATTGGAAAACCGAAACTTTCTTATCAGAATTTCCCGAATTTCATGGTGGAACAGGCGTTGAAACAGATGGGGATTCCAGGGAAGACAGCTTCGTTGATGACGGAAATGACCGAAGCTGCGAATAACGGGCTGCTGAATCCAACCCAGCCGCGCAGCGAAAAGACGACCACCCCAACGTCCATTGAGGCATGGGCAAAGGAAGTATTCGTGCCTGCCTACAACGCAAGAACGGCGTTCGCTTGAGGCGCCTCGCCGCCGCAGGTAGTCAAAGAGCATCTTTGTTCGTCATAATGATTCTGCCTTGAAAGACTCCCTTCTAATTACAGGTGCGAGCCAGTTGCTCACGTTGCGAGGGCGCGGGCCGCGTCGCGGCGATTCCCTTTCAAAACTTGGAATTGTGAAAGAGGGAGCGGTACTGGTGCGCAATGGGTTGATTGCGGCGGTTGGACCGGCGGCAAAAGTGGAACAATTGGCCGCGGCGCGCAAAGCGGAAAGAATTGACGTCGCCGGGCGCGTGGTACTGCCGGGATTTGTCGATTCGCACACGCATTTGATTCATGCGGCGAGTCGCGCAGAAGAGTACGAATT
>JAFDVY010000178.1 GCA_018268785.1 Acidobacteriota bacterium
AATGTCGCCTGCTTTTGTGCGTTCGAGTTCGCCATGCGTCCAAGCGCCAATAATCGTTTGCGTGCGCGGATCTTTTTCATTCCTGCGAGCAGCAAGAAGCCCGTTGAAATTTGTTGTCGCACCGTCCGGGCCGTACGCCTCGTCATACCATCCCGAAATATTCAACACCGCGCAATGCACGCGGTCGTATTTGCCGCGCAACTCGGCCCAGTCCCACCACGGATCGGCCGGCGGATGCGCCAGCCATTCGTAATAAAACGGAGCAACCTGCTTGAAATCCGGCAAGTCTGCCAGCGGGAGAAAATTCTGCACGCGTTCGTGCTCCGTTTTCCACGCATCCGCGGCTTCTTTGTATGTTTTCGGTCCGGGCAGATTTTTCCGCTTGCGAACATCCGGCGCGATGTTGAACCAAATCCAATCGAGCCACGAACCATCGAAGACTCCGCCAGAGTAGAAAAAATTTCGCGGCGTGGAAAACGTCATCGCGGGGACCATTGCCTTGAGGTGGGGAGGGGACTCTATGGCTGCTAGCCACTGGACTGCACCGGGGTAGGAGAGGCCGAAGGTGCCGACGATTCCGTTGGACCAGGGTTGGGCCGCGGCCCACTCGATGGTGTCGTAGCCGTCGCGGCCTTCGTTGCGGTAGGCGTCGAATTCGCCGTCGGAGGCGTAGCGGCCACGAACATCCTGGATCACGACGGCGTAGCCGCGCGCGACGGCTTTGTCGAAGGTCGTCCACTCTTTCGGTGCGTCGTCCTTGCCATAAGGAGTGCGATAGACGAGCGTGGGGAATTGCCCGGTTGTTGATGGAAGCAGAATGTCCGCGCGGAGAATTACACCGTCGCGCATCTTTACTTCGACGTTCTTCCTGATAACTGGCGAGGACTGTGCGCTGGCAAGGGAGCCGAGAAAGAGCAGAACGGCAGGCAATTTTGCAGAACGAAGATTCATGGCGGCGCATTTTACATCAGTTGGCGCGCCGGACGCCGACAGGATAGCGGCGGCGCGAAATGGATCGAACTGGAGTAATTCGGCGATTGACGCGGGAAGCAGGGTCGGAAAGAATACTTGGACCATGGCAACGAAACTTTCGGACAAGAAACTGGCCGTATTGGGGGCGGGAAAGCTCGGCGGGATTTTGCTGCGCGCCTACTTGAAGCAGGGGCTGTTTTCGCCGAAACGCGTGACAGCCACTGTGAAGCACGGCGAGAAGGCGGCGACGCTGGCGAAGGAACTTGGCGTCAGCGTTACGGACGAAAATCGCAAGGCAGTGAAGGGCGCGGACATTATTTTGCTTGGCGTGAAGCCGCAGGTGGTCGGCGATGTGCTGAAGGAGATTGCACCGGAGCTGAGTGACAAGACTCTGGTGATTTCGGTCGCAGCGTCGGTGCCGACAAGTTACGTCGAAGAAAAACTCGGCAAGAAAGTTCCTGTGGTGCGGGCGATGCCGAACACGCCGTCTGCTGTGGGGTGCGGGATGACGGGAATTTGCGCGGGTGCGCACGCGAAGCCGGAGCACGTGGAGATAGCGAAGTCGATGTTTGACGCGGTTGGCCGCACCGTTGCGGTGGATGAAAAAAATATGGACGCAGTGACAGCGCTTTCCGCCAGCGGGCCTGCGTATGCCTACATCATTCTCGAATCGCTGGCTGAAGCGGGAGTGAAAGTTGGCCTGCCACGCGACATCGCCACATTGCTTGCAGCACAAACAATGAAAGGCGCTGCGAGCGTTGTGCTTGAAACGGGCGATCATCCGGCGCTGCTCAAGGATGCAGTGACGACTCCCGCAGGCTGCACGATCGACGGCATCCTTGAGCTCGAAGAAGGAAAGCTGCGCGTGACGTTGATCAAAGCTGTCGTAAAGGCGACCGAACGCGCCGGCGAACTGCTGTTTGAGAAATAGAAGCGTTTTTCAGAAAAATCAATGACCGAATCCTTGGAAAATCCGCCGCCAAAAAAATCCGCGGCCCGAAACATCGCGGATAAATCGGGCATCGCGCTCGAATTGCCGTTTACTCTTGTCGGCGCCGTGATTGTGGGCGGAGCGACCGGCTATTTCCTGGACAAATGGCTGCACACTGCCCCATGGCTGATGATTGTTTTGGGGGGCCTCGGTTTCTTCGGCGGTGTGCGCGAAGTGATCCGGCGTTTACCGGCGGATGGCGGCAGCGGCAATGGAAAGTGAAGCGGCGCACGCGAACGAACTAGCCGTCAAAGCGTCGCGAACAGAGAAGCGCATCGCCTGGCTCACGCTGATTTTGGGTGCGGGGGCCACGCTCGCTGCACTCGTTTTGAAAGAACAGCGCTGGGCTGCCGGCCTTGCTGTGGGAGCAGGACTTGCGTGGCTCAATTTTCGGCTGCTTGGCCGCGGGCTGGACGCCCTTGTGCTGCAATCTATCGCGCAGCGCGAGAGGAAGAAGGTGCAAGTACCGGTCACGACTTACCTGGGAATTGCGTTCCGGTACGCCTTGATAGGGCTCTCCGTGTATGTTATTTTTGTGTGTCTGCACGTTCCCTTGGCGAGTCTGATTTTTGGATTGTGTTCGTTAGCTGCCGCGGCGATTGCGGCGAGTGTGTGGGAAGTGCTAAAGCCTGTGGCGTAGTGCTTGTATCTTATTCATAAATAAAGGGATATAGGGGCGTATGGAAGAGCACGCAAGTTGGATAACGTTGGGTGTGAATCACCTGCTGGGTGGGGCCGCTACCAAGCTCTATGACCTGCTCCACATCCACCCTGAAAACCCGGCATTGCCGATTCCCCAGCACGTCGCAACGGGGTTTGTTGTTCTCGTGCTGCTCACTCTGATTGCGCTGATTCTGCGCGCGCGATTGTCCGTGGAAAAACCAGGCGCCCTGCAGCAAATGGCCGAAGGTCTTCTGACCAATTCGCAGAGCTTCGGAATCAAGGATTTGCTCGTGGAGAACACAGGGCGCGACGGAGTGGGGCATATCCCGTTTGTCGGCGCGATCTCTGTTTTCATTCTTTTCTCGAACCTGCTCGGCGCATTTCCGAGCACGCTGGTGACGGCGCCAACGGGTAATGTCACGGTACCGCTTGCTTGCGCGATCCTGACGTTTCTCTATTTCAATTGGAGCGGCTTCACGCATCACGGCATGGGGGAATACCTGCTGACTTTTGCGGGGTCGCCGCACAGCATCGGCGATTGGGTCCTGGCGATTCTGCTGTTTCCGGTGGAGCTCATCAGCACTTGCGCGCGCGTTCTTTCTCTTACCGTGCGTCTCTGGGCGAACATGTATGCCAGCGATTTGATTTACGTGATCTTTCTGGGGCTTCTCACCTCGGCCACGACCGCGGCCTGGAGCAAGTCGGTGGCTGCGGGCGCGTTTGTTGGAATTTTCGCGGCGTGCGTTCCTGTGCTGTTCATTGGATTACACATTTTTGTGTCGATCATTCAGGCGTACGTGTTCACGGTGCTTCCTTCGGTTTACCTGGGGATGGCGACTTCCGAAGAGCACTAAAGAGTTTGTGTCGATAGGTACGTTCCTTGGTTCGTGGTCGAGCGGTGCTGCGAATTGGGATTTGTAGCCGCAGGATGCCGGCTTCGGAAAGCCGACGCTACATGCGTATCTTAGTTGGACGATCCGGCGGAGATTGACGATTCGATTTAAGGTCGAAATCGTAAGCGCGCAGCCAAGAATGGCTGTGCCCACAAGGGTTTGCTCTCAGTTGTTGGGGCAAAGGTCGCTTCAGTGTGAGCCCGGCTGCACGGTGTCCGGGAACCACCTCCTGGCGGCAAACACAGAAGTAGCGCAAGGGCGATTGCCGAATGCGGCACGGGCCATGGCACTAACGAGGCTGTCGCAGACAAGAGTGCCTACGCTACCAAGGAGACAGTACATGAAGAAGCTAAGTATGTTGTTGACTGCACTCGCAGGTGTGGCGCTTTTGGCGCCGGCAGCGTTTGCACAGGGTGGTGAAGCGGCGGCAGCGGGTAGCGGCAAGGGAATCGCCGCGATTGCAGTTGCCATCGGTATGGGCGTCGCGGCGTTTGGATGCGGCCTCGGTCAGGGCCGGATCGCTTCAGCGGCTTGCGAGGGCATGGCACGGAATCCGGGAGCGGCGGGACCGATTCGCGCAGCTATGATCCTGGGTCTTGTGTTCGTGGAAACGCTAGTGCTGTTCACGCTGGCGATGCTTGCCTTGAAGGCGTAATTCCGAATCCATAGAGTTCTAGGAGCCCTCCCAATAATCCGGGAGGGCTTTTGTTTTTGGGGTTTGCTCCGGGACGGCCCCTTCCCTCTATTTTCTGTAAGTATTCATTCTAAGGAGCTTAGACGTCGGGTGCCCCTATCATTGCAGGAGATATCGGTTATAACGCGGTAAAACGCGGTGTTTGGCCTGCAAGTATTGATTTCAAAAGAGTTAGGGATTGCGCGGTTTCTGAGATTGAGATCGTATGAGCATAGGCTGAAGCCTATGCCACCAAAATCCGAAACTACTTGATGGAGCCGATCAGAGTTTTCTGGTTGAGGAAGGCCAGGGTCTTGGTGGGGGCGAGGCCGAAGTAGAGGGTGCCGGCCACGGTGACGAAGAGGACGATGGTGGCGGTGAGCGGGAATTTCGCGGTGGTGGCGGCGGCCTCGGGCCGGGGTTCGTGCATGTACATGATGACGATGAGGCGGAGGTAGTAGTAGGCGCCGATAATGGAGTTGATGGCCATCATGATTGCGAGCCAGATGAGTTTTGAGTGGATGGCTACGGCGAAAATGTAGAACTTGCCGAAGAAGCCCGCGGTGACGGGCAAACCGAGCAACGAGAGCAGAAAGATAGTGAGAGATGCGGCGACCCAGGGCTGGCGCTGGCCGAGTCCGGCGTAGTCATCGAGCGAAATGCTTTTTTCTTCCGCGCCGCCAAGCTGCGAGACGATGGTGAATGCCCCGACTTTGACGAGCGCGTAACTCAAAAGATAAAACAGAATTGCGGCATAGGCCGGAGTGGCGAGTGCGGGATCTTCCGCGGCCATGGAGGTGACGGCGGCAAACGCGACGAGGATATAGCCTGCGTGCGCGATGGAGCTGTAGGCGAGGAGGCGCTTGACGTTGGTTTGCACGAGTGCGCCGAGATTGCCGAGGAACATGGTGAGCGCAGCGAGAATCCAGAAAGCCCAGAACCAATAGTGAGTGGCGGCGGGAACGCTGGCAAAGATGCGCAGGAGCAGCGCGAAGGCGGCGGCTTTCGGCCCGGCAGAGAAGAGCGCGGTGACGGGAGTGGGTGCGCCGTCGTAGACGTCTGGCGTCCAGATCTGGAAAGGCGCGGCGGCTACTTTAAAGCCGAGGCCGATGAGGATCATGGCGAGGCCAAGCTTTAGATAGCCGCTGGCGGGATCCACGGCGCTCATTTCGTTGATCAAAGTCGTGTGCGTGGCGCCGTAGACGAGCGCGATGCCGTAGAGGAAGAACGCTGTAGCAAACGAGCCGAGGAGGAAATACTTGAGTGCGGATTCGCTGGATTTGAGCGCATCGCGGCGGTAGCCGGCGAGGATGTAGCTGGAGATGGAACTCATTTCAAGGCCGATGAAAGCGGTAAGCAGTTCCTGCGCGGAAGCGAGGACACCCATGCCCGCGGTGGCGAAAAGAACGAGAGCAAGGAATTCGGCGGAGTCGAGATTTTCGCGTTCGAGATAGGATTCGGAAGCGAGAACGACGAGAAAAGCTACGGTGCCGAGCAAGAGGTGGAAGAAAAGGCTGAACGCGTCAAAACGGATGAGGCCGGAGAAGCCCGGGCCGTAGTTCGAGCCGGAGACAATGGAAAGAACCGTGCCGCCAATGGCGCCGACAAGACCAAGGAAGGTGAAAAAGTGGCGGTTTTTGATAAAAGGCTGCAAGAGCATCAGTGCTAGGCCGAAGCTGCACCAGACGATCTCGGGGTATACGAGCCTGATATCAATGAGGTTGGGCAGAGCGTTGTTCATTTAGCGCGTGCCGGACCTTTCGAGAGAAGTGTTTGTCTGAGTTGAAGACAATTGTGCCGTGCAAGCCGAGCCGGAAGGGCCGACGCAGCCAAGAGTGGCTACGCTCCCCCGGGAGATTTTGGTGCCGGAATTGTCGGCGGGCCTTGCACCTTCTTGCCAGCCCGAGTCTCCTGGCCGGATCATTTGCTGGCGGATGGTTTCGGTGGCGGTTGCAGTACGGCGCGTGAGGTAGGGAGAGCCGACGCCCATCCAGAGAATGACGGCTGCCATGGCAATGAGGATGCCGCGCTCACGCCAACTGGTGTCGGGAAGTTCGCGATTCTTTTCATGCGTGACTTCGCCGAAGAAGACCCGCTGGTAAGCCCAGAGCAGGTAGCAGGCGGAAAGAATGACGCCGGAGGCTGCCCAAGAGGCCCACTTCCAGTTCGCGGTGTAGGTGCCAAGCAGAATTAGATATTCGCCGACGAAGCCGTTAAGGA
>JAFDVY010000179.1 GCA_018268785.1 Acidobacteriota bacterium
GAAAGGGAACAACGACACCATCCTCTATATTTCACGCAAAACGGGGCAGTTGATTCGCTCCGTACAGGATGCAAAACAAAGGATGGACGTAACCATCGCGCTCGAGGATGGCCGGTCCGTTCATTACCTTATCAAGGCCGATGCGCACTTTACCGTCGAACTCGTCACCGATCTCCCCCTCATCCTCCAGCCAAAATCCGCCAATTGAAATTGGCCCGTATTTTCAGCCTGCAACATGGATTTGCCGTTGGCGTTATAATGAAAGTTTCAGCGTGCCTCGCCGAACCGCCAGGAGAATCCTCTCTTGAACTTCAAACTGCGCAGCAATTATGAACCGCGCGGCGATCAGCCCGCCGCAATCGATCAGCTCACGCGTGGACTCGAAGCGGGCGACAAACATCAGGTCCTCCTCGGTGTCACAGGATCCGGCAAAACGTTTACCATGGCCCGCGTCATTGAAAACGCCAATCGCCCCGCGCTCGTCCTCGCGCACAACAAAACGCTCGCCGCCCAGCTCTATCAGGAGTTTAAGAATTTCTTTCCGGAAAATGCCGTCGAATATTTCGTCAGCTATTACGATTTTTACCAGCCGGAGGCGTACGTTCCAGCCGCCGATGTCTACATCGAAAAGGAATCCACGGTAAACGACGAACTCGACAAATTGCGCATGAGCGCCACGCGCTCCCTTTTCGAGCGCCGCGATGTCATCATCGTCGCTTCGGTCAGTTGCATATACGGCATCGGCTCGCCGGCAGCCTATTACGGCATGCTGGTCCCGCTCGAAAAGGGCCACCAGACTTCGCGCGAGGCTTTACTCCGCCGATTTGTGGATGTTCTCTACGAGCGAAGCGAGGATTTGCGTCGCGGGACGTTCCGCGTTCGCGGCGACATCATCGAAATCTATCCGACCTACGAAGACAACGGTTACCGCTTCGAAATGTTTGGCGACCAGATCGACGTCATTCGCCAGATCGATCCGCTGACCGGAGCGGTTCGTCCGGGCAAGGAAGATCTTCACCACGTCACGATTTATCCGAAAACACACTACGTCATGCCGCAGGACCAGCGCGAACGCGCCATCGTCACGATTCAGGAAGAACTGGAATGGTGGAAAAAGGAACTCGAAAAGCAGGGAAAATTCGTCGAAGCGCAGCGCGTCGCGCAGCGCACCATGTTTGACATCGAAATGATGCGCACCATCGGCTACTGCCACGGCATCGAAAATTATTCGCGTCACTTAAGCGGCCGCTTGCCCGGCGAAGCGCCGCCGACCTTGCTCGATTACGTTCCCAACGACTTTCTTCTCTTTGTGGATGAGTCGCATCAGACTGTGCCGCAAGTTCGCGCCATGTATCACGGCGATCGTTCCCGCAAACAGACCCTTGTGGACTACGGTTTTCGTATGCCATCCGCGCTGGATAATCGTCCGCTCAATTTCGAGGAGTTCGAGCACCGCCTGAATCAGGTGGTCTACGTTTCCGCTACTCCCGGCCCCTATGAAATGACGCGCTCCGGAGGCACTTACGTCGAGCAGGTCATTCGTCCGACAGGCCTGGTCGATCCGCAGGTGGAAATCCGTCCGGTAAAAGGGCAAGTGGACAATCTGCTCGAGGAAATTCGCATCCGCGCCGAAAAGAACGAACGCGTCCTCGTGACCACCCTCACCAAACGCATGGCCGAAGACCTGAGCGAATATTTCACGGAAATCGGCGTTCGCTGCCGCTACTTGCACTCTGAAGTCGAAACGCTTGACCGCATCAAGATCCTGCGCGACCTCCGCCGCGGCGAGTACGACGTCCTCATAGGGATCAACCTTCTCCGCGAAGGGCTCGATCTGCCGGAGGTTTCTCTCGTCTCCATTCTCGACGCCGACAAAGAAGGTTATCTCCGTAGCACAACCTCGCTCATCCAGACCATCGGCCGTTGCGCGCGCCACATCGAAGGCCGCGCCATACTGTACGCCGACCGCCGCACCGATTCCATGAATCAGGCCATTGACGAAACCAATCGCCGCCGGGCCAAACAGCTCGCCTACAACGCCGAAAACAACATCACGCCGCAATCCATCATCAAGGGTCTCGACATGGATCTCGTCCGCATCGTGGAAGCCGACTATGTCACCATTGCCCTCAACGAATCGGAACTCGACGCGGCCGCCGCCAGCGTCCGCAACGAAGAACAGCTCTCCGAACTCCTCAAGAAACTCGAAACCCAGATGCGCGAAGCCGCCAAGAACTTCGAATTCGAAAAAGCCGCGCAACTCCGCGACCGCATCCGCAGCCTGAAACAAAAGGACCTTTCTGGCATGTTTTCCAAGGAAAGCGCAGCCACCGCCGATTAACCCAAACAAAATCTTGTGGCGTAGACTTCAGCCTGCGCTCCGGCGACCTGATCGCAAATGGCGCCACAAATCCAAATCGGCCCACCCAATGTATTCGCGCAGCACCCATATTCGTCTTCCCGAGCTGTGAAGCAGCCACCCGTTTAAGCCTCTAAACTCTTCCCCGCCTCAACTCATCCAGCGAATAAAACGTATCGCGCCACGTTACTCCGCCCTGCCACATCGTCACCGCCGTCGATCGCAACAACATGTAAATAAACAGCAATGCCCCGAGCGGATGAGCCAGCGCGTAGATTGGCGACGTCTCCATAAGTACGGCCACAATTCCTTCGAGCGCGATCGCCGTTCCCGCTGCGACCGCCGCAACAATCAGTGCGGCGCCATGTAGAAATGGCAACGCCAAAAACGGCAGCGCCGAGGTGAAGAACAGGCCCGCCGACTGGGCTGCCACGGTCAACAGGCTATAGTTTGCTGCGGCGAAGAAATTCTTCGTCACGCCTCGAACGATATTTCCGACGCCGGAATGCCACCGCACGCTCACGAACTCCGTCGCCAATCCCATCGTTGAACGAAATCCCGCAAGTTTCAGATTTCGCGCCAAACGCATATCGTCCACAACTTCCAGGGCCAGTTTGCAATGCGTGCCGGCCGCTTCGTATGCCGGGCGCCGCACCAGTTGAAATGCGCCAACTCCCACGTAAGATTTCGACCGCAGATCTTCCAATCCGCTGGGATCGGCCAGCAGAAAGAGGCCCATCGCAAAAAACGTCAGCGCCGCTTTTTCCCAGAAGGTTTCCATCACCAACCGGCACATCAGTGTCAGATGATCCAGCTTCCGTTCTTGCACCAGTGCGATGCCCCGCCGCAGCGTTTCCGGGTGCAAATGTACGTCTGCATCGGTGAAGAGCAGCCACTCGCCGTCCGAGGCCTCAAACGCTTTCTGCAGCGCGTGCGGCTTTCCAAGCCAGCCCGCGGGAAGTTCCTCAATGTTCACAATACGAAGCCGCGAATCTCTCGCCGCATTCGCGTGCAGAATTTGCCGCGTGGCATCTTTCGAACGGTCATCCGCGGCAACAATTTCGAAATTCGGATAGTCGAGCGCCAGGAGCGTCTCCAGCGCCTCTGGCAGCTTTTCTTCTTCATCGCGGGCGGCAAACAGAATGGAAACGCGCGGGCAGCTCGCGTCATTTGCGGGCGAAATGTCCCGCAATTTCGGCAACCGAACCGCGCTCCACACCACGCGAGTTCCGTAGCTCAGCCAGAACAGAGCTGCGAATCCAAAAAGAAACAGGGCAATCCAGTGCATGAGTTGGGTTTGGTGTCGCCTGCACTGTATTCTAACAGGAGCATGAGGGGCAGCCTGACGATCATAGGGGCAGGGCGTGTAGGCCGCGCTTTGGGTAGAGCCCTGCGCGAAGCGGATTGGAATATCTTCGGTGTGGTTACCCGAAATAAGCCGTCTGCGCGCCGGGCAGTTCGTTTCATCGGGCAAGGCCACGCATTCGCCGGATTATCGCGGCATGCCGTTAGCGCTCCCAATATTTTGATCGCTACGCCGGACTCCGCTATTGCAAACCTCGCTCAGGAATTGGCGCGCATCTCTGCCGAGGAATGGCAGGGGAAAACCGTTCTGCACACGAGCGGAGCGCTCGCGTCCGATGTTCTCGCTCCATTGCGCGATTTCGGTGCATCAGTTGGCTCCGTGCATCCTCTGCAGACATTTTCGGGCATTGGCGTTCCCCCACTGGAAGGGAGAGTGTTTGCCATCGAAGGCGATCCCGGCGCCCTAAAGCTCGCTCGTCAGATGGTGCGAGCTCTTGGTGGATACATTCTCCAATTGCCCGCTTCGGGAAAGCCGGCCTACCATGCAGCAGCTGCCATGGCCGCAGGGCAGGTTCTTGCGATAATGGAAGCGGCCACCACAGTCATGATGTCTCTCGGCATCAAGCGCCGCGACGCCCTTCGTGCCCTGCTTCCTTTGACGCGTAAGGTGCTTGATAATTTTGAGAGGATTGGCCCTCGCGCGTCATGGACGGGCCCGTTGGCGCGAGGAGATTTTTCCGTAGTTGGCGCGCATTTGGCGGCGCTCCGCAAGTGTCCGGCGGAGTTCCTCTGCGCCTACGAACAATTGAATCGTTTGGCGGCGCGGGTGCTTTCGCAAAATCCGGAACACACGCTGGCCGAATTGAGCAAATTGCAGATGGAAGCAAAGGCGATGTCGAAAAGTATGGGGAGGCAAGGGTGAAGGGACCGCAGATCGCGATTGAAAATAAAATTCTCGGCAACGGGTTGCGCGTGGTGATTGCACCTGATTCCGCCGCGCCGGTGGTTACCGTCGGCGTTTATTACAAGATTGGTTTTCGCCTCGAACCGCAAGGCCGCAGCGGTTTCGCTCACCTCTTCGAGCACATGATGTTCCAAGGTTCCGCCAACGCGCCGAAAATGGAACACATCAAGCTCATCAATTCGAGCGGCGGCGTTTTGAATGGCTCGACGATGTACGACGTCACAAATTATTACGAAGCGGTTCCGTCGAACGCGCTCGAACGCGTGCTCTGGCTCGAGGCCGACCGCATGCGCGCGCTGAAAGTGGACGACGAAAATCTCAACAACCAGCGCGACGTTGTCAAAGAGGAAGTCCGTGTCAACGTTTTGAATCAGCCGTACGGCGGTTTCCCCTGGCTCGACATGCCGCCCGTCGCGTTCCGTAACTGGGCCAACGCCCACAATTTCTACGGCGATTTTGCCGACCTCGACGCCGCCAGCCTCAAAGATGTGCAAGCCTTTTTCAAAACATATTATTTGCCGAACAACGCCGTATTGCTGATTCTCGGCGACGTAAAACCCGCCGAGGGATTTGCCCTCGCGGAAAAATATTTCGGCGATATTCCCGCCGGCGCTCCGCCGCCTTTTGGCGATCCCAACGAACCCGCGCAAACCGAAGAGCGGCGCGGAAGCGTGGAAGAAAAATTCGGCACGCTTCCGGCGATTGCAATTGGCTACGTCATGCCGCCGCGCCGCAGCGCGGAATGGTGCGCCATGGCGCTTCTCGATCAGGCTCTGCACGGCGGCCGGGCCGGCCGCATTTATCGCGATCTCGTGCTGGAAAAGCAGATCGCCGTCGAAGCCAGCGGTGGCGTGGACGACATTTTCGGTTACAACGGCCCGTCGCAAATGACCACGACGATCTATCACAAGCCGGAAATTTCCGCCGATGCCACGGTGACTGCGTTCGACGCCATCATCGCTGAAGTGCAGGAGAAGGGAATCACCGACGATGAGCTCGAACAACTCAAAGTGAAATGGCGCTCGGATTATTACGCCATGCTCGAAGGCGGCCGTGGCGGCTACATGCCAAAATACGGTTTGATGCATCTCCTTGCCTGTTTCTCGCTTTTCGATGGCGAGCCGCAACTCGTGAACACAATTCTGGATAGTTTCCTGCAGGTGACTCCAGATCAAGTACAAGCCGTGGCGAAAAAATATCTCGTCAAACAGAATCGAGCCATCGTCTTCCGCGCACCGGTTGCGGCAAAGGAGGCCGCGTAATGGCGACGACCACCACCGCTCCATCCAACGCAATTCCCGCTCTTGCTGCCGAACGCGCCGTAAATTGGCCGAAACGCGAAAGAGCAAAGCTCGCAAACGGACTCGAGGTCGTTCTCGTGGAATCACATTCTGTTCCGCGATTTCACGGCAGCCTCTGCTTCCGTTCTGGAAACGCTGCCGTTTCGCAACTCGCGCCGGGACTTGCGGACATGACCGCAACGATGGTTCGCACCGGGACTACTAAACGCGCCAGCCGCCAGATCGAAGAAGATTTGCGCAAACTTGGCTCCGATCTTTCTTCCAGCGCGGGGCAAGACACAAGCGCGATTTCGTTCGCAGGTCTCAGCGAATTTGCCGAACCGCTGCTCGGTCTTGTC
>JAFDVY010000017.1 GCA_018268785.1 Acidobacteriota bacterium
TACGACACGTGGTTTTCGGATGATGAAAAACTTCCTTCGCATGAGCGGTACAACTATTTGTACACGACGGAGGAACTGAAGCCGTGGGCGGCGCGGATTGAAAAGATTGAAGAGAGCGCCAGCGACGTTTTTGTGATTACGAACAATCATTACCAGGGCAAAGGAGTGGTGAACGCGCTGCAACTGATCAGCATTTTGAAGCCCGCGAAGGTGAAAGTGCCGGAGCCGATTTTGCAGAAGTATCCGGAGACGGAAGCGATTGCGATTGAGGGATCGCGGGAGCTGAAATTGTTTTGAAACCTTCATGGCTTTCTTGCGAGGTATCAGCGCCGAGGTTGTGGGTCGATCGAAGATGCCGCCCTAAAGGGGCGGCTCTGCGTAAAACCAAATGACGCATCTTAGGCCCGGGTTGTGGGTTGATCGAAGAGGGCACGATATATCGTGCCCCTACACAAGATCGATTCATTGGGATTTTATTGGTGTAAGTAGGAATAAGAGGACAGAGCAGTTAGAATCGGCGCGGGATTGCTTGGGCGACAACTGTGGTGCGAATGCGAGAGTGGACAGGAGAGCGAATGGCGAAGCGGCGGGAATTTCTAGGGGCGATAGGAATGGCAGCGGCTGGGGCGTGCTTCTCTGGCGAACTGGCATGGGCATTGGAGCAAGAGAAGACCGAGCTGATTTTGCATGGAGGAAATATCTGGACGGTGAATGCGCGCGAGCCGCGTGCCGAAGCGATAGCCATTGCTCGCGGACGAATTTTGGCGATTGGCAGTGATGCGGATGTGCTGGCACTGGCTACAGCGACAACGAAGAAGATTGATCTTGGCAAGAAAACAGTATTGCCCGGATTCATTGACGCACATTCGCATCCGGCGATGGCGGGGCTGATGCATTTGCGGATGGTGGATTGCGATTTGCGGTCGATTGCGGCGATTCAGGCGGCGATGCGAGAGCGAGCGACCACGACACCGGCAGGCGAATGGGTAATGGGATTCAAGTACGACGATACGAAAACTTCGGACGGGAGACCGTTGACGATCCAGGATTTGGATGCGGCTGTGCCGGATCATCCGGTGTACATCCAGCATCGCGGCGGGCACACGGTTTATTGCAATTCGATGGCGTTTCGGAAGGCGGGGATTGATGAGAAAACGCCCGATCCTCCGGGTGGACAGATCAGCCACGACCCTTCCACTGGAAAATTGAGCGGGCGGATTGCCGAGAGTGCGCAGGATCTGATTGACAAAGCGATGGCGCTGAAATTTACGCGAGACGATCACCGCGAGGGCGTGAAGCTGATTTCGAAGATGCTGGCGAAGACGGGAATCACTTCCGCGACAGAAGCGCAAGGGACGCCGACGGATTTACAGGCGTATCAGGATGCGCGAGATGCAGGGGAATTGTTGTTTCGCGCGTACTGCTTCATCAACTATCGTTTCATCGATTCGATGATTGCGGCGGGAGTGCGAACGGGATTGGGCGATGAATGGGTCCGAGTGGGCGCGATGAAGATGGTGAGCGACGGATCGATTTCGGAGCGCACAGCGCATCTCTCGAAGCCGTATGAAGGGCGACCGAATGACTTTGGAATTCAGGTGATGAAAGAAGAGGAGTTGTACGAGTACGGACGAAAAGCGCATCTCGCGGGATGGCAGATTGGGACGCACTCGAATGGAGATGTTGGGATCGATACGACGCTGCGGGTTTATGAGCGGTTACAGAAGGAGATCCCCCGAAAGGATGCGCGGTACCGGCTGGAGCACTGCACCGTGGTGGATGACAATTTGGTTCGGCGCATCGCTGCGCTGGGAGCGATTCCGACGCCGTTTTCGACCTATGTTTATTATCATGGCGAGAAGATGAAGTATTACGGCGCGGAGAGACTGAACAATATGTTTGCGCTGCGGTCGTTTCTGGATGCGGGGATTCGCGCGACGCAGGCTTCGGATTATCCGCCGGGAGAGTTTGCTCCGATGATGGCGCTGCAATCGGAAGTAACGCGGACGGACAGGAAAGGTAATGTGTGGGGGCCGAAGCAAAAGATTTCGGTGGAAGAAGCAATCCGCGTGGGGACGATGAATGGGGCTTATGCGTCGTTCGAAGAGAATTTGAAGGGCTCGCTCGAGGCGGGGAAAGTGGCGGACTTGGTGGTGTTGGGGCGCGATCCGTTCAAGGAAGACCCTTCGACGCTGGTGACGATTCCGGTGGAGCGGACGATGGCAGGAGGCAAGTGGACGTACGAGAGCTGAATGGCGCAGTTGATTTAAAGCAAGGCACTTGCTTATAAGCGAAGGTTGGCACCGACTGCGATATCAAGGTTTGGGCATCGAAGATGCCGCCCTACAGGGCGGCTCTGCAAGGCATAGTTGAAACGAGAGAGTTTTTGAAGGTGTTAGGGGCCTACGAGAGATATGGAAAAGAAAAAAGACACGATCGCGCAATGGACTGAGTCGGCGCCTTATTGGGAGAAGCACCGGGCGGTAGTCCGAGAAATGTTTGCGCCGGTGTCGGAGGCATTGATTGCGGATGCGCACATCGCAAAGGGACAGACAGTGCTGGATGTGGCGATGGGCCCGGGAGAGCCCGCGCTGACGCTCGCGGATGCGGTGGGGCGAGATGGAAAAGTGGTTGGAACGGACGCTATTGCGGAGATGGTGGAAGCAGCGCGTCGAGAAGCTGCGCGGCGCGGGCTGCAGAATGCGCGTTTCGAAACCGCGGTTGGGGAGAAGCTGCCCTTTGCGGACAATTCGTTCGACGCGGCGGTGTGCCGGTTCGGCGTGATGTTCTTTCCGTCGCCGGTTGGCGGGGTGCGAGAGATCCTGCGAGTGCTGAAACCAGGCGGGCGAATTGCGCTGGCGGTGTGGCATTTCGTGGAGCGAAACGCATTTTTTACGGCAGTGACCAATGTTGTGGACCGGTACGTTCCGCCAACACCTCCTGAGCCGGATGCGCCCGACGCGTTTCGATTTGCGAAGCCTGGCGCGCTGCTAGAGGTATTTGCGAGCGCGGGCGTTAAAGCGGCATCCGAGCGGTTGCTGAAATTCTCGATACGGGCGAAGGCTACGCCGGAGGAGTTCTGGACGCTGCGATCGGAGCTGTCGGAGAGCATGCGGGCGAAACTGGCGCGACTTTCGGAGGCGAAGCTGGCTGAGTTGAAGCGAGAGGTAATTCAGGGAATTAAGGCGTATTCGTCGGGGGAAGGAGTCAGTTTCCCATCGGAGGTGTTGATTGTGAGCGGGGAGAAGGCGGGATAGGAGGGCAAGATAAATCGTGCCCCTACGGCGAGGAGTTTTCGGATTTTATGTGCAGGCCGCCGCAGATATTCACAAGCGTGCACAGATTTGCACAGATGAAAAGTGAGAATGCAGTTGACGGGAGATGAGAAGAAATTTATTGTGCGGGCAGATCGAGACGGAACGCGCAAGCGAAACCGGGCGGTCAACGGAAACGCGGAAAGAAGCGGCAGAATGCGCCTTCTTCCGAGATGCGCAGCAGAGCCTAAAAATTTTGCAGCGCAATAGGAAGAGGGTGAGGAAACCGAATCGGGAAGCGTGTGCCGTGAAAACTAGAGTCGCAGAGCAGGACGCTCAGCAGCTGGATTGAAAGGTAGTGCGAGGGCTTCGGCCGGAACACGAACGAGTAAATTAGGCAGCGAAGCAGGACAGCTGTACGACACAGTTTCTAAGGGCGCGAGGCCGAAAGGCAACGCGCCCTCTTTTTTTGTGTTTTGGTCTCGGGGACAGTCTTCAGTTCTTTGTCAGGGACTCATCATCCTGCCCAATTCACATTCGGCGGTAAGCCGCCGATCTGAAGATCGGCCACTACAAGTTGCACTAAAGCAGGAAAAAGGGCTTACCCTGAAGGGTAGGTTACATGGCAGATGCCGGCTTCAGAAAGCCGGCTCTACATGAGTCCTACATGAGAAACGCGGACGCGAGGTCGCTCGACAAGAAGTTCAGGGAACAGCGGGAGCGGGCGCGCTTGGGGGAGGCAGCAAAGTCTGCCGCAGCTTCTGCATTTCCAGCGGAAAGGGCGGCTCACCCTGGGGAATACGTCCGCGGGTAACGGCCCATTGCTCCAGCCAGCCCGGACCTTCTTCTCCAAAGAAATCATTCGGAGTGCTATAGGCGAAGTCGGTGAGTGCCGAGTCGAGGCGGACGAAGTGATAGCCGCGTTTACGGAGAAGGTCGAGAACTTCGCCGATGTGTTCGGCTTCGAGATTGCTGCCGTGAAGCAAAAGGATTTGCGGGGGCTCGTAGCCGAAGAGTTCGCGAGAAAGCTTCTCGTCGTATGCAAACATATCCGCGCAATGAGCGAGGAAAGAGGCTGTGATTTTTTGTTGCAAGGCGGCGTCGCCGCGCTTTCTCGCTTCGTCATAAAGCGGGGCAAATGCCCAATCCCAGGGATCAAGGGTGACGGGGGCAATGTGATAGCCGCGCGAAGTCAGAAACGCTTCGGCGTCGCGACGCGTTTGGAGGTCGCGGCCGACATCGAGGTAAGGATGGCGAAAAAAACGCAGTTTCATTTTGTGCTGGGCCAATAGAAGCCTAGTGACGGTTTCTCCGCGCACCACATCTTCTTCCCAGTCCTTCAGAGAGACTCGATTGAGTCCCGTGTGCCCAAAGGTGTGATTGCCCAGCTCCAAACCTGCATCGAGCCATTGGCTGAGAGCCGCGATGCGGGCGTCGACTTCACCGGGCCGCAAGTAGAGCTTGCCCTCGTTTACAAAACCGACGGCCGGAACCTGTTGTGCTTTTAGAGTAGCGACGAGCCGAGTGGTCATGTCCGTAATTTCCTGGCCTGACATGAATTGAGCGGCGCCAACGGGAAGGTCATCAACGGTAACGACTACCTGGCGATCAGGCGGAGCGGCGACCTGCGGAAGGGATACGGCTGGAATCGCGCAAAACAAGAGGGAGAAAGCGAGAATTTTTGGAGAACGATGCATGGAAAGATACCTCCAGAAAAAGTCCGGAGGAAGTTTTGACGGTTTTTTGCTGCCACGCAAGATGAAAAAACAGTTTCCGAGGGGAAATCTGCGGAAAATTTTATGGAGTGAAAAATCAGAAGATAGAAGGATGGTGCGGACAAGCGGCGATGAGGCGCTCGATTTCCGCGATGGGCGCGATGTGGCCGCGCGCGCCGACCGAGGTACAGTTGAGGGCGGCGGCGGCGCAGGCGAATTCGAGCTGGCGTTGCGTGGGCCAGTCTTGGAGGAGAGCGAAAATGAAGGCAGCGTGGAAGATGTCGCCGGCTCCCGTGGTGTCGGCAACCTGCACGTTAAAAGCGGGAGCGTAAAAAAAACTTGAGCCGTCGAAAGCGAGGACGCCGTCGTGGCCGAGTGTAGCGGCGGTGAGTTTGTTGGCGAATTTTTTTTGGATGAGCTGGAGTGCCTTCGGCAGATCGGATTCGGCGGAGAGTAGACCCGGGATGTTGTTACTGGTGATAAGGTAGTCGATTTCCGGCAGGAGCGTGTCTATGGCCGGGTAAAGCTTGTCGAGGTCGGCAACGACGGGGATTTTCGCTGCGCGGGCCCATTTGGCGGCCTGGAATGCTGCGGCGGTATCATGGCCGTCCACGAGGAGAGCGCGGGCGGAAGTGATCCAATCGCGCTGGAGTTCGGCTGGTTGGAGGGCGAGGCGGTCATCGTGACGGCGAAGGACAGTGCGTTCGCCGGTGGAGTCAATGAGGATGAAGGATTGGTAGCTGGGGCAGCCGGGGGCAGTGAAAAGATGAGTTTCCACACCGGCACGTTCGAAGGCAGTGCGATGAATTTGTGCGGCGTAATCGTCGCCAAATTTTCCGACGTAGCGAGCGGGGAGGCCCCAGGTCTGGCAGGCGACCATGGCGCTGGCGACTTCCCCTCCGGGCAGAATGGACGCGGATTCAAATTCGACTTTGGAGCCGCGTGCGGGAAATTCGCGGAGCGGGATGAGCGTGTCGGTCGCGTTGAGGCCAACGCCTACGACATCGACTTGAGGAACGGTGGTCATTGGAAACGGGTTGTTCGCCAGAGGCGCAGGCCGCAGACGGCAAGAAGGATTAGAGAGGCGATGGAAAGAAAAATCGCGGGCGTCCAGTGCGCGGGGATGTTGGGGACGCGAGCGATGGATGCGAAATAGACAAAAACGGCGGTGGCAACCGCGACGAAAATCCAATCGATGATGCCGCGGGAAGGAGCGGTTTCTCCGATGGACTGACGGCCGTCCATGCGAGCTTCGACGAAATCGGGAGAAAGTCCGTATCGATCCGATTCGCGGAGGGCGGCGGCTTTCCATTGAGCGCTTTCTTTTGGTGAGGCGCTTGCAAGCGCAATGGCGGCAACGCCGAGAATCATGAGGAGCGAGCCACCGATGACTTGGGTATACGTTATCGTGCTGCGGCCATGCAGTTCACCGAAGACGAGCACTCCCCAAAGGAGTCCCCAAAGCTGATTGGTGTTGGAGAGCGGAATACCGCGGCTGATGCCGACGTATTTTGCAGCGTATTGCTGGAAGAGATCGCCAATGACCCAGATGAATCCCCCGAGCATGAGCCAGAAGATGACGCCGCGGGCGGCAGAGAGTTGCGCGAAAAGATATTGCGAGCCAAGTGTGCCGAACGAGAGCGTGGACATCATTCCGAGTTCGCCGATGGTGAAAAAGGTGACGAAGCTGAGCGGATTCATCCCGGAGAGATAGGCTTTGCGGTAAGGGATGTACATTGTGCCCCAGAGAACACCTGCGCCGAGAGCGGCAAGGATGCCGTGAGCAGGATTCGCTCCGGGAGTGTGAGCGCCGGAAGAAGCGATGGCTAGGATGGCTGCGCCGATGCACATGACGAGCGTACCGCCGAGCACGCCGAGCCAGCGGCTGAGACCCGCGCCACGGAGTTCATTGAAAAAAAGGAAGCCCCAGAGAATGCCGAGGAGCGAATTGGAATTCCAGAGCGGAAAGGCAATGCTTAGGCCGATGTCGCGAATGGCGTAGACGGTGAGCGTGTTGGCGACGGCCCAGAGGCAGCCAGCGAGAATTGCCCAGACAATGAGGTGTGGAGCGCGACGGGCATCGGCGCTGATGGAACTGGAGCCGAGAATCAGCGCGGGCAAGCTCCAGCGCGCCAGAAAAACTCCGATCACCATAACCAGAGAAATGACCATGGGCGAGAGGCCCAGCGTGACTAGTTTTGTGGGGGCTTCCGCGGCGCCGAGCCAGGCACCGGCAGTGAGACCAGATAAGATTCCGAGGAGTTGGAGGGTGCGAGAGCGAGCGGAAAGAGTTGCGCCGGCGGTGATTGGCGAAGCGGACATTTTTAGCGGATCCACTCCAGGAGCAGAAGGCCGGCAAGGAGAACGGCGACGGGGACCCAGAATTGGATATCGGTAAGGACGCTGGAGAAGAGGTTGCGTGATTGTTGGGACGTGCCAGTGCCGTTCGTCACGATTTTCCTTTCGAAGATACTGTTTTCAGTGCCAGGACAAGATAACAGACACGCACCGGAAAAACACGCTTGCGAGGTTTCCGTCAGCGCGAATTGCGCGACGAAGCGCAGCCAAGGGTGGCTACGCTACCGAGAGATGCCGCCTTGAAGGCGCTACACTAAAACCAAAAGCCGATTTCTCGTCGCTTCGCCCTCGAAACGACAATGCCCAGTTATTTCTTGAATAAATTATCGAAGGCCTGGCGGGCGTCGAGCGGGCGCGACGGAGCAGATTCCGCGACGGCAGCTTGTTGCGCGGGTTGCGAATAAGTGGTGGGCGCAGTGTCTTTTTCGATGGTCATGCGAAATTCGTAGAAGGTGCAGGAGTTTTTCGCGTCCTTGGGAGAGATGCGCTCAGGCACGGGCTGCGTACATTCGAACTGCGCGCCGGTATCGAAGAAGCGGCACTGTTTGCAGCAGTGAAGCTGAAAATTACATTTGGGGCATTGGCCGGCCGGATCGAAGCCGGGAGTTAACACAGCGCCGCAATTGGAACAGCGCGCGCGGGTGACGGTGCCAACCATGCGCGGAGTGCGCGGGCCGAGATGATCGTTCTGGCCACGCGGGCCGCCTTGCGGAGGTTTCTTGTCGTGCGGACGATCTTTCTTGTCTTGTCTTTCGCTATCGCGATAGCCGCGATGGCCGTACTTGCGGTCCACGTACTCCTCCGTGTTGCGGTCCGGGCGGACGGCAACTGCCAATACATACACTTTTGGTTAAACTGAAAAGCACACCCTGGTTAGTATCCAACTGGATTGCTACACTCGGCGCGGCAAGCGACTTCCAAGGGGTTTGGAGGAATTGCCAACGGCCAAGAGCAGGAGATGAGACAACATTGTTTTTAGCGCTATGGGAGTTCGAAGTCAAGCCGGGATATGAAGAAAAGTTTGAAGAGGTATATGGAGCGGAGGGGGCGTGGGCGAAGCTGTTTTTACGCGATGCGGGGTATCGCGGGACACGGCTGACGAGGGATGTGGAGCGAGAGCGGGTTTATTTGACGCTGGATTCTTGGGAGACGCGGGAAGCGTATGAGAATTTCAAGAAAGAGAATGCGGCTGAGTATGAGCGGATTGATCGGGAGTGCGAGGGAATGACAGTTCAAGAGAAGAAATTAGGCGAATTCGACTAAATTAGTTACCACGACCCCAAATAAGGCGTCGGATCAATTCATAGATTGCAAAGAGAATAAGCAGAACGAAGAAAATTCTCATCGGCCATTCGAGGTATTCCTGGACGTGAACAACCAGCCAGTAGGGCGATTGGCCACGTCGGCCCTCCATGGCGTCAAGATACCAGTGAACTCGAAGTTCATTGAGTGCAAACCAAGAAGAAATAGAAGTGAGAAGCGAGAATAGAGAAATCCAGAGTGGCCACTTTGCGCTTAGTGACGTCATAGTGCCGAGTATAGGCGGGCTTGTTCGGTGTTTCTAGGTGAAAAGCCGCGAGAGACCTGTTGGCAGAAGGTCGGGCTGGAGGAATTTGGCGGGAGTGCCGGTGGAGCGCAAGAGGGCTTCTGCGGCGAGGTAGCCGCTGCGGACGGCGCCTTCCATGGTGGAGGGCCAGCCTGTGGCAGTCCAATCGCCGGCAAGGAATAGGCCGGGCGTGTTGGTGGTTTGTGGGGGACGGAAGCGGTCGACGCCTGGTTCAGGGGAAAACGTGGCGGAGGCTTCCTTGATGACTGTGGCTTTGACGAGTTGAGCTTCGCGGGCGAGGGGAAGCGCTTGGCGGATTTCTTTCAGGCAGAGGTCGATGATTTCTTCGCGGGATTTTTTTAACAAATCGTAAGAGGCGCTGATGACTAGTTGGAGATACTGGCCCGAAGAAACAGCGGATTCCTCGGGCAAATTCGGCCCTCGGGATGACATCTCGCCTGGGTGATACAAGGCGGTTTTGTTGAAGACCCACTGGACGTTGGTGTCGAGTAGCGTGATGAACGGTTCGGCGGTAACAGGGCGGTCGAACCAGAAATGGACGCCGGTGATTGGAGAAACTTTGATCTTGTCGAGTGAGGCGAGCGCAGGATTGGCGGATTTTATTTCTTGTGGCAGCAAGTTGTCCAGGGCGGTGTGCGGCAAGGCGAAGACGTAAGCGTCGGCGGATTCTTCGCGGCCACCATCGAATTGCATGGCGGTGACGACACCGTTTTCGACGAGGATTCCGCGGACCGGCGCGCGAAGCGTCACTTCCCCTCCCTTTTTTTCGATGGCGACGCGGCAGCCGTCGTAGAGATCGGCGAGTGGAACGGCGGGAACGCCCATACGGTAACCGGTCCGATTCGAGAGAAACGCTTTCCAGAAAACGTCAATGCCGAAGCGGGCGTCGGTACGGTCGAGCTCTTCGTCGAGCGCGCTGACTAGGACGACGCGCCAGAAGCGTTCGATAGCGTGCGGCGTTTGCTTCTGGCTTCTGAGCCAATCGAGCATGGAAATTCCTGCTGGTGTGGCGACTTCTTTCGGTTTTCCGCCGGTGAACAGGATGCGCATCATTGCGCGGGCTATGGAAAGCCTGTCACCGAGCGAGAGCGGGGCGAACGTGGCGAACGAACCCATCATGTGAAACGGGGCTGGCAAAATCCCGGCTTGCATGGCGCCGCTGCGGCCTTGCGGGTCGAGAAAAAAGAGACGGTCGAAGAATTTTACTTTGTTGGCGGAGCCGACGCGGCGGTAAAAATCGTCGAGATTGGTGCAGCAGCCGAGCGTGACGTGCTGACAATTGTCGACGTGTTCGCCGCTGGGGAGAACATACGACGTGGCGCGGCCGCCGAGATAGGGCCGCAGTTCGAAGAGTTTTACTCGCCAGCCGGAGTCAGCCAGCGCGACGCCGGCCGCCAGGCCCGCCAGCCCGCCGCCGATCACGATCACGTTTTTCGAGGACATTTTCCCTTGTGTGGCGCCCGAATCGGGCGCGGGCGATAGAAAGAATTTTTTCCGTTTTGGAGAGTCGGACGCGTTCTCCAAAAACGGCAAAATCGAGCGATTCGATGCGCGCAAGGAGCGCAGAGTAAGTGTGCACCAGGAGCCAGAGCGTGCCGCGGCTGTCGGCGTCAATCAGATCGAGAAGTTCCGCTCCTTCTTCGTAATTTTCCCAGGCACGTTCGGCTTCGAAGCGAAGGAGTTCGCGGACGCCGAGCGTGGCTTCGCTGCGGCCAAAATCCTGAGGTGAGACATTGTAGCGGGCCAAATCCTCGTCGGGAATGTAGACTCTGCCGAGCGAAAAATCTTCGTGAACATCACGAATGATATTCGTGAGTTGAAACGCGAGGCCGAGTTTTTCGGCGAGGTCGAGTGCGCGTGGATCTTTGAAACCGAAGATGTGCGTGCAGGTTAGACCAACGGTTCCGGCTACGCGATAGCAGTATTCGCGAAGGCGATCGAAGGTCGGATAGGTCTGGACGGTGAGATCCATTTCAGCGCCGGAGATGAGGTCGTGGAGATAGCGCGTGGGCATGTTGTAGCACCGGATAGTGTCCACAAGAGCAGGCAACGTTTCGGCGGCATGATTTGGCGCAGAATCAGAAAGGCCCGTGCCATTAACGGCTTGGTCTAGAGCCGCCCGCCATTTGGCAAGACCACGTTGTTTCGCAGCGAGGTCATCGCCCTCGTCGGCGACATCGTCAATCAAGCGCATGAAAGCGTAAAGCGCAACAATGCCGTCACGTTTCTCCTTGGGGAGAAGGAAGAACGCAGGATAAAAGCTGCTATGGGAAGAACGCGCTATCTGGTGACAGGCTGCGTATGACGCTTCGACGCCGGGAGCCAGCGCCGAAGAGGGCGCGATATATCGTGCCCCTACAGTCGCCGTCACTTGGGATTTGCGTCGTGAAAAAGCGTGGCGGAGCAAGACCCCGCCGAGCAAGCGAGCTTGTTTGACCTTGCCAATTGACGGGCGGCGATTGAGCGTGTCGTAGCCTTGGGCTTCGATGGCGTTGAGAACAGCGATGCCGCCACGGCTGAACATTTCAAGATCGACGCTGAGGCGTCCATCCACCATTTTTGCTAGGGGATAGCCTTCGGCAAAGAGCTCTCGGGTGCGGGCGACAAGGTCTTTCATCAAAGGAACATATCGCTCGCTGAACTGGCGATTGACGATTTCGCTTTCGGCGACGCCGTGCCGTGCGGCGACGTCGAGCGGGATATAGATGCGTCCTTTTTCCAGGTCGCGCGAAACATCCTGCCAGAAATTAGCCAGCTGAAGCGCTGTGCAGGTTGCGTCGGAAAGTTTTTGGCGCTGTTCATCTCGATAGCCGCAAAGATACAGGACGAGGCGGCCGACGGGATTTGCGGAATAGACGCAGTAGCCGATCATCGCTTCCCAGGTTTGATAGCGCTTGGTGGTTTGGTCCTGGCGAAAGGCTTTTAATAAATCGGCGAAAGGTTGCTTCGGAATGTCCTTTTCGAAAATGGTCTGGCGCAGCGCGATGAAAATCGGATGCGACGGCTTGCCTTCGTAGCAGAGGTCAAGCTCGCTATTCCACCAGTCGAGAAGTTCCAGGGCGCGGGGCGCGTCCGGAATTTCGTCACCGAGGTCGTCAGCCCATCTGCAGTACGCGTATACATTATAAAAATGCTGGTGAAGGTCTTTCGGCAGGAGCCAGGAGACGACGTTGAAATTTTCGTAGTGATGGGTAGCGAGCCACTTGGTGAAGTGCTGCGCCGTTTCCGGCGAACACCCCGCGGCGGGGGCGTTTGCGGAGATTTCGAGTTCACCGGGGCGGAGCATTGTTAAAGGATAGCGTTGTTTGGCGAAAAAAGCAGATCCCTCAGGCAGTACCCGCCTTCGGAATGACTCGCAAACTGGAGTTTTGAAAGCAACGTTACGGGCGGACGGCGACTTTGATTTCGCCGCTGCGGGCTTTCATGCGTTCGAAGGTTTGCGGGAGGTCGGCGAGGGTGATTTCTTCGGTGACAAAATCCTGCGCGGAAATGTCGCCTCGCTTCACGGCTTCGAGGGCTTCGCGAATGAAACGCGGCGTGTGATGGAAGGGCGAAATGAGCCGGATTTCCGAATAGTGAATTTGAGCGGGTTCGATGGCAACTTTTGTGCCGGACGGCAAGCCGCTGAAGAAATTGACAACGCCGCCGCGGCGAACCATGGAGAGAGCCAATTCCCAGGCAGCAGGATTGCCGGCGGCTTCGACTACACCATCCGCGCCACGACCATCGTCGGTAAGCGACTTGACGGCGGCGGCGACATCGGGAGTTTCGGTAACGTTGATTGTGGCAATGGCTCCGAGGCGGCGCGCGACATCAAGCGGCGCAGCACGGCGAGCGAGCGCGACGACGCGAATGCCGCGGCGAGTGAGCATGCGCACAAACTTTAAGCCAATAGGGCCGCAGCCGATGACCACGGCGGTGTCGCCTGTGCGCAATTCCATTTCGTGAATGCCACGCAGGACGCAGGCGAGCGGCTCAACTAAAGCGGCGCTCTGATCATCCACGCTGTGAGGGACTTCGAGCATGTTTTCCATGACGATGCGGCCGGGGATGCGCATGTATTCGGCATAGGCGCCGTTGTTGAAGAGCAAGTCTTCGCAAAGATTTTCCTGACCGCGGCGGCAGTGATAACAGCGCAGGCAGGGAGCGGAGTTCGCCGCGATGACGCGGGTGCCGAGGCGCCATTTCTGATCCACGCGCTTGCCGACGGAGACGATATCGCCGACGACTTCGTGTCCGAACACGGCTGGCGGTTGAATCATTTTCGCGTGATAGCCGCGCTTCCAGACTTTCAAATCAGTGCCATCGGTGAGTGCAAGCCGCACACGCAACAAAACTTCTTCCGCGCCAACGCTGGGCACATCCACTTGTTCGATGCGGAGGTCTTCGCTGCCATAGAGAACCGCGGCAGTCATCTTTTGAGGCAGGACGCGGCGCGCTATCGCTACGACTTCATCTATGGCCGCTTCGATCTTTTTTGTGGTTGAACTCTTCATTTGTGCGTGATCAAAATCTTCAGCGACTCCGCCGTGGGGCGCGCCGCCAGATCGAGCGCTTCCTGAATATTATCCAGCGGATAGCGATGGGTTACGATATCCATTACAGGAAGTTTCTTTTGCAGCACCAGAGCCGCCGCTTCCTCCTGGATGTCTACGGCCGCGCTGTAACTGCCCAGAATTTCCTTTTCGTCGATACCGACCGCCGCCGCGGGAAACTCAATCCGGGTTACCGGATCGTTCGCCGCAAACAGAAGAACTCTACCGCCGGGCCTTGACGCCGCGAGAGATTCCACAACAACGGCAGGATGCGCGACTGCCACCAACACAGCATCCACCCCACGGCCCTCTGTCCGGGCCTTGACCTGTGCCACAAGCTTACCACCGCTAGGGTCAAAAGACTCTACTGCTCCGAGAGTTAGGCTCTTCATGCGGCGTTCGGGCATAGGGTCGCTGGTGAAGAGCCGCGCTCCGAAAAGATTGGCAACCATCAGGAGTTGCAGGCCGATGGGGCCACAACCAGCAACGAGAACGTTTTCGCCCCGTGCGATGCGGGCTTTTTGTACTGCTTTGTAAATCGTGTTGATGGGCTCGATGAAGGTGGCTTCTTCGAAGCTGACGTTGTCTGGCAGAGCGACGATGCCACGCTCGGCGACCCACGGCATGGCTTTGACGTATTCGGCAAAGCCTCCGCCATTGGGCGTAAAGCCAGCGGTGAGGCCGGTGGTTTTGTACTGTTTGCACTGGGAAAACGAGCGGCGTTCGCAATAGAAACACGAGCCGCAAGGCGTGTGATGAAAACTCATCACGCGGTCGCCTGGCTTGAATTTTGTGACGCCGGGGCCGACGGCGACGACCGTGCCGGCGAGTTCGTGGCCGAGGATTTGCGGCGGTTCGACGTAACGCTGGAAGATTTTTTTTATGTCGGTTCCGCAAATGCCGCACGCGGCGACTTTGATGAGAACTTCGCGTTCACCGACTTCCGGGACTGGGACTTCTTCGACTCGGACGATGCCCTGATCGCGGTAGACGCCGGCGCGCATGGTCTTGGGAATGGGGCCGAGGGTTTTCACGGCATCGCTCGAAATCTTAGGAAAAGCGGCGTTCATGCGTTAACTGACCTTTCCAAAATCGCTGGCACGGCGGCAACGAATTTCTCAATGAACTCTGCCAGCTTCTGCCCTGCGCTAAAGCTCTGGCGGCCAAAACGAATGATGTCTGGAAGGCGCTGTGGTCCTCGGACAATCTGGTTTAGCAAATTCAATGGCTTGACGGCTCCCTGAGGCGTGAGGCAGCGATCGAAATCGAGCGGAAGATCCTCTCCCGAGACATCACTGACAACGCGAATCGCAATCGAAGGCACTCCTGCTTGGGCAAACCGATCCATCACTATTGCCGACTCCATGTCCACGGCCTCTCCAAAGAACGCCAGACGGGATTTTTCTTCCGCAGTCTTAACCAATCGATCTACGGTAATCAGATTTTCGATTGGCAGCGCGCCCAAATGAACTGCTTCGTCGCGCAGGGGAGGTTCCGAATCTACATTCGCGTGGTTTTTCAGCGTCCTCGTTTTCACAGGGGCAATGATTTGACAAGCGGTGAGTTCAGGTTTCAAACCGCCTGCAAAGCCTGAGGAGACAAGCACGTCTGGCTTTTTTACCGTCAGGAATTCTGTCTTGGCCAGCGCAGCATTGACCGAGACTTCACCAATACCGGTGAGAAGAACATTGATTTGATACGGAGTTTCTCCGGTCGAAGAGGAGAATTCAAATTTCGAGCTTCCTCTTTCAAACTTGCGAATCTTCCGCCAGGGGGCGAATTCGGCTTCGACGGCGAACGTGACGAGGATGCGCATATCAGGCGGCACGCGCGGCAGCGATTTTCTTGGCTCGGCGCGGGGAAACATAGCCGTTGTCGGCGTACCAGCGGACGGCGCGCTCGAATGCAGCAGCGACGGAGCCCGGTTTGAAGCCGAGTTCTTTCTGCGCGCGTTTGGCGTCCACGAACATCATGTGCTGTGCGATTTTTACGCCTTCCACGGGAATTCCCGGCTCGCGGCCGAGCAATCGCGAAAATGCCGTATTGGCATAGGCTACACCCAACGCGAGCCCGTGCGGGATTTTCAGTTTTGGCGCGGGGAGTCCGGTAAGGTCAGCGAGTGTGTCCAGAACTTGCTTGAGCGTGAGATTTTCCGCACCGAGCAAGTAGCGCTCAGCGATTTTACCTTTTTCAGAAACGAGCAAATGTCCCGTAGCACACTCTTCGACGCCAACGAAGTTCAAACCAGTTTCAACATACCCTGGCATTTTGCCATTCAAAAAATCGAGAATAATTTTTCCCGTTGGAGTTGGCTTCCAATCCCAAGGACCAACCGGAGTGGTCGGCATGGCGACTACCGCGGGAAAACCTTGTTTTGCTGCGTCGAGCACTTCCCTTTCGGCTTGCCACTTGGAACGCTTGTAGTGGCCCACCATTTCTTCGAGCCTGGCCTCGGTGAATTCGTTGGGATGTTCGGGGCGATCCACTGCGATCGTGGCAACGGTGCTGGTGTAGATGAATTGCGAAACTCCGGCACGCTTGGCTGCTTCCAAAAGATTTTTTGTGCCGCCAACGTTCGAATCGTAAATTTCCTGTTTGCGCTTGGCCCAGAGGCGATAGTCGGCCGCGACGTGAAAAACTCTCGAAACGCCGTCCAATGCGCGAGCGAGCGACGTAGTGTCGCGGAGGTCGCCTGTCACGTATTCGAGAGGGAGATCCGCGATGGCACGATTGTTGCTAGAAGCGCGCAATAGCACGCGCACAGCGTCGCCGCGAGCGACAAGCTGGCGCGTGACGTGGCTGCCGAGAAAACCAGATGCACCGGTGACGAGTGTAGTCATCGGTCAGTCGCCTTCCTCAAACGCGTTTTCGGAGCCAGTTGCGTAGTGATTGCAGGCCGGCACTGGTGCCGCTTTGGCGTAGGACGCCTCCAGGAGCTTCGAAAAATCTTCCCAGCGGCTACCGCGAATCATGGCTCGCACATGTGCGAGCGTCTCCGCAAGCGACGAATCGCTAGCGGCCTGACCGGCCGCCGTAACGATGAAACCGTCCACATCCTTCTTGTCCAAAAATTCGATGAGTCCACCGACGTCGCAGGCATCCGTCAGCTTTGTGACCGTAACATGGGCGGCCACAAGAAAACCGGAAAGCTTCGCGGCGCGAATGGCTTCGATAGAGCGGCAAAACGCATCCGGGTATCCGGAAGTTGCGCTGCGAACTTCTTTTCTGCCTGCAAATTCAAGCGTAAGAAAAAGCCTCGAATCCGGGCGAAATTCGTGAATGCGCTGGCGCAGGCTGTAGCCGTTGGTATGAAGGAAAACGAAACGATCGGTGTCGACAATCGCGTTTGCCGCGCGGCCAATCTCCGGGTGAAGCAGCGGCTCAGTGCCGCCAACCCAGACTACAGGAGAAGAGATCGCGCGAACCTGCGTCGCGCAATCTTCCGGTGAATGCCACTCGAAATCCGTGGAAGCCTCTTCAGAACGCTGGCCCGCCGCGAGATGCGTTACGCACGGATTGAACCGAAAAATCGGCGAGGCAGCGGAAACGCTGCCAAAAACGCTCGACACTCTTGCTTTAGATAAACCGGCGCTCAGCCGAAGTGGGAACCGCATTCGTCTCTCTTAAAATCCGCTGCGCAACCGGAACTCTTCCGGCTGGAAAAGGAAGGCGCGAAACTCCTCGGATCTCCGCGACTGATTGTAAAAGCGCGCGAGCGCATAAACGGGAAACGAATTGCGATAGAGGTGATACTTCAAGTAGAAAACGCAAGGAAAACCAGTGCCAGTAAATTCGGATTCGCTCCAGGAGCCGTCGTTGTTCTGCTGGCGCACAAGATATTCAGCGGCACTTGCAATCGCGGGGTCGCCAGGATCGGCGGCGGCCATCAGCCCAATGAGTCCCCACGCCGTTTGCGAGGGGGTACTGGCTCCCTGTCCCTTTGTTTTGGGGTCATCATAGCTGCGGAGGGACTCGCCGAAACTGCCATCGGGCTTCTGTACGCTCTTGAGCCAATTCGCGGCGCGCTTGCAATAGTCTTTCGTATGGAGCGAAACCGTCTCCAGAGCGCGGAGAACGCCGCTCGTGCCGTAAACGTAGTTCACGCCCCAGCGGCCGAACCAGGAACCGTCTTCGCACTGATCCTTAAGTAAGAACTTCAAACCTCGCTGCATCGCAGGATGCTCCGCAGGCCATCCAAACCGGCCGAGGCATTCCATCACACGCGCGGTGACGTCCGCCGTGGAAGGGTCGATCATCGCGTTGTGATCGGCAAACGGAATATTGCACAAGAACTTGCTGTCATTGTCGCGGTCAAATGCGGCCCAGCCGCCGTCGCGATTCTGCATGCTGATCAGCCATTGCACGGCCCGGCGAGTTGCGGCCTTCATGCGCGCTTCATCCGGAAATTTCACGCGCTGCAACGCCATTAGAATAAACGCAGTGTCATCCACGTCCGGATAGTGGTCGTTGCGAAACTCGAAAGCCCAGCCGCCTGGCTCGGCGTCTTTGTTCTTCACTTGCCAATCGCCGCCGCCAAGAATCTGCTTCGAGAGAATCCAGTCTGCCGCTTTGACCAGCGATGGATGATCCGGTTCGACGCCCGCTTCCTGCAGAGCGACCATTGCTATGCACGTATCCCAAACGGGCGAAACGCAGGGCTGCAAGCGAATCGTGTCTTGCTCTTCGATTTCAAATTTCGAGAACTCGTTGATTTCACGCCAGGTGAGTGGATCTTCCGGCCCATGCCCGAGCGCAATCAGTGCGAAGATGGAATTCATCATCGCCGGATAAATTGCCGCGACGCCTTCGGAGCGCTCCATGTGCTGAAGCATCCACCCTTTTGCTTCGCGCAGCGCGCGTTGACGCAGCGGCTTCCAAGGCGACTTTTCGTAAAGTTTGAATCCGCGGTCAAGCGCGAGGAAGAAGTTCTTCCACGAGATAAACTTGTCGCTCCAATCGAACGCAGCAGTCTTATGCGATGGATTTTTGAAGAGCTCTTCCACGTGCGCCGATTCCGGCACGCGCCAATCCGGCCGCAGAGAGGAAAGGATTGCCATGGGAATTACTATGCCGCGCGTCCATGAAGACATCTCATAAATGTTCATCGCAAACCAGTTCGGCAGAAGCATCATCTCGGGCGGAATCGAAGGAACAAGATTCCAACCTACTGCACCCACCAGGGCGAGATAAAAGCGAACATAAGAATTTGTGCGTTCGAGGCCGCCGAGCCGATGAATCATCTCTCGTGCTTTTGCCAAATGAGGTGAGTCGGGGCTGTCCCCAGCAAGCTTCAGCGCAAAATAGGCTTTGCATGTGGCATTGAGTTCCGAGGGACCACCTGGATAAATATTCCAACCGCCATCGGAAAGTTGTTTGCGGCGAACATAATTTGCGAGCTTGGCAATGCGGACTGGATCTGCTTTACCGAGAATGTGGAGGTAATAGATGTAATCGGATTCGAGCGTCGAATCAGCTTCGAGTTCGCCAACCCAGTAGCCTTCCTGGGCCTGCAGGGAGATCAGGTGATCTGCGCCGCGCTCAATGGATTCCGGAAGCTTTTCCGCCCAAGCTTGCTGGCGCCACGGCAAAGGCGCCGGGGCGGCAGGAAATTGTTCACCTACTCGAACAACCGAAGCCATTCTACTCCCCCAAGCTTATTGCTGTTCTGCGGCCGACCTCGCCTGCGACTCATCTTCGTAAAGCTCCCATTTACATAAAGATACGAGGCATACCAAAGTCACCAACACGCGCAGAACAGTACCCCTCAATTATCGCTTTGTTTCCAAAGGCGGTCAATCCTCAAGATTTGCTCATGAATCGCAAAAGTTTAGATGCGTGAGGCCGGGGAATTCGTTAGAACCGACCTCACAAAATTGAGCAGCGCGACAGGGATGGGTTGCGATTCCTTTTGGAGGAAAGCGGGCTTGTTTTGCAGAAGACGCGTGGAAATTTGGGGCCAGGCATGAGATTGAGCGTCAAAAGCGTGACGCAGAACGAACGCGTCGGCGCGATCGAGCAGAGACTGCGCGCTTGGCTTGAAGTCTTGCTTTTGCGGATCGAGAACAGCGAGGTACGCGCCAGGCTTGAGAAATTGCAGGAGCGAATTGCTCTCGACGATAAGGTTGATTGCTTCGGAGGCATGTTCGTCTGCAAGCAAACCTAGCGATTCGCGAAGTAGTGGCAGGCCCTCGGCAAGAAACCCTTGTTTCGTACGCAGCCAGAAAGAACGCCGGGCCCCAGCCTGCAAGAAGCGTGCGCTGTCCGTCCCGCTGGTCGCGTCTGATTCCCAATCGAACGCGCTGGTGTGATCGTCCGGGGCGCAGCCGCAGAATTCCCCATTTTGCGCGCAGACCCCGTGGCCGAATTGCGTGATTTTTCCCGCGACGAAATTCGCGTCTGGCAAAGCCGCGATCAGATCGCAGACAAGTTGCGTCTTGCCGATATTGCGCGTGTGGCCGCCGACGACAATCACGCGATACGCGCGAGATTCGACTTTTTCAACTTTCGCCAACTTTTGCCTCTAGCTCTTTGATGCGCTCCGCGAGCTCCGGAAGGCGCGCATACCAGACGTAAATTTCCTTGAACTTGTCAATTTCTCGCGCGGGAGTACCCCAAACGGTTTGGCCTCTGCGAATTGTCTTCCCGGTCGGGATGCCTGCTTGCGCGCCGGCCACGGAACCGCTTTCGAGCGTGCAGTGATCCGCGATTCCGACTTGCCCGCCGACAATCACATTGTCTCCGATAGTGCTTGACCCGGAGACTCCGGTTTGCGCAGCGATGACGGTGTTCGCGCCGATTTTCACGTTGTGGCCGACGTGGACGAGATTGTCGAGCTTCACACCTTGACTGATGCGCGTGTCGTCGAGCGAGCCGCGATCAATGGTCGCGTTTGCGCCGATTTCCACGTCATCGCCAATTTCCACGATGCCTGCCTGCGGAAATTTCAAATAGCGCCCTTCCCCGTGTGCATACCCAAAACCGTCCGCACCAATAACTGCGCCAGAATGAATCTCGACGCGGTGGCCAATGCGCACGCTTGCATAGAGCGTCACGCGTGGATGCACGCGGCAATGACTACCAATCCAGCAACCCGGCCCGATCACCGAGTGCGCGCCGATTTCCGTGAATTCGCCGACGTGTGCGTCTTCTCCAATCACTGCGTAGGGCCCGACGGAGGCCGTAGGGTGAACGCGTGCGAGCGGCGCAATGATCGCGGTGGGGTGAACGCCGCGGGCGATGGGCACGCGTTCCCGAAGAACCGATGCAGCCTTGGCGAAGGCATATTTTGCATTGCTGGCTCTAAGAACAGTCTTCCCAGAAAGCGCGACGCCTGGCGGTGCAACCGCAACTTGTGCGGCGCTCGCTCCGGCACGTTCGGCATGTTTTGCCGCATCAACATAAATCAGATCGCGCGCACCCGCTCGTTCTGGCGCCGCGACACCGTGCACTTCGGCGGCGCCATCGCCCTCAAGCGTCGCGCCAATCAGTTCGGCCAGCTCTTTTGCAGTTCGATTCATCGTGATCCTCACAGAAAATCGTACAGCGGCGGCTCGCCCTTCGGCCGCGTTTTCCAGCGCGCGTGTAACCAAACCCATTGTGTAGGAAATTGGCGAATGATGTTTTCGGTAATCTGGGCGAACCGTTGTGTGTTTTCTCGAATGTCCTGTTCCGAATTGCCGGTTACTATGAGTTCGACTGGAGGATCGAAGCGCAATTTATACTTGCGAGCTTTCTCATCCCAATAGGCATAGCCGGGCACGATCGGCGCACCGGTATGAAGCGCGAGTCGCGCAATTCCTGTGGTCGTGCATGCCGGCTTGCCAAAAAATTCCACGAATGTTCCTTCTTCGGGAAGTGTGTTTTGATCGGCAAGAATTCCGACGATACCACCGCCGTGCAGAGTCTTCAGCACCGCACGGGCCGATTCGTTCTTGTAGATGGGTTTGTTGCCGCTCAGTTCGCGGTAGCGATTCACAAACGCATCCAGTCGCGCGTTGTCCAAAGGACGAGCCATGTAGTGCATTGGGTAGCCATAGACGGCGTGCGCAAAAGAGGAAAGTTCCCACGCGCCGATGTGACCAGTCAGAATGAGCACGCCCTTTCCCCGGCGCTGCGCTTCCAGGAAATTTTCATGCCCTTCAATCTCGATGACGTTCTCGATGTTGCTGCGTTTGTAGCGTGGAAAACGCGCGAATTCGACAGCCTGCCAGGCGAGATAGCGAGCCATCGTGCCAATCGTTTGTTTGCGCCGGGCGTCACTCCAATCTGGAAACGCAATCTGCAGATTGAACATCGCCACCCGTTTCAGCTTTGGCGCCACGAAAAGCAATATTCGTACCGTAACAACGGCTAACGCACGCGCCACCGGGCGCGGAAGAGTGCCAACAAATTTCAGCAGCACCCACGCCGGCGCAAATTCAAGCCATTCCTTCATCGTGTGCCATTATGCTAGAAGATTACTGCCGAACGGTATGACCAACGAACATTCCACAATCGATTCAGCAAACAGTTTGAGCACAGCCGCCCGCTTTGGATGGGCCGTGATGATTTTTGTGACGCTCGCCGTCTGCTACTTCAGCAATCTCGGCACAATCGGATTTGCCGGGCCAGACGAGCCGCGTTACGCCTGGATTGCGCGCGACATGGCGGAAACCGGCGATTGGGTAACGCCGCGTCTTTATGGCAAGCCGTGGTTTGAAAAACCGGTGCTCTATTACTGGATGGCTGCGGCAAGTTTCAAATTGTTTGGAGTAAGCGAAGCCGCGGCGCGTTTGCCGAGCGCAATTTGCGCGCTCTTCGCCACGCTCGCGCTGGCATGGCTCGCGTGGCGCGTCTACGGCGAAGAAACCGCTCGCTGGCTTTTGCTCCTGCTACCCACTAGCGTCGGCATGATCGGCTTTTCCCACGCGGCTTCTACCGACATGCCGTTCAGTGGGATGGTCACGATCGCGATGGTCTGCGCCGCGTTTGTGCTCGGCCTTGCACGCAACGAAAATACGCCAATCCTTCCTCGCACACCCTGGCTCGCTTTATTGCTCTTTGGTTTCTTTCTCGGCCTCGCCGTTCTCGCAAAAGGTCCAGCGGGAGTCATCTTGTGCGGCGGCGGAGTTTTTTTCTGGGCCATTTTCACAGAACGCTGGCGTGACGCTTTTCGCCTGCTTCATCCCGTCGCCATCGCCGCTTTTTGCGCAACGGCGCTTCCCTGGTACATCCTCTGCGCCCGCCGCAATCCCGATTTCTTCCGCATCTTCATCATCGAACACAATTTCAAGCGTTATCTGACGCCCGAATTCCAACACATTCAACCGTTTTGGTATTACGCGCCTGTTCTGCTCGTCGAATTGTTGCCCTGGTCACTCATCGCAGTCGGATTGTTTGTTGCTTGGTGCACCGATAAATCGCGCTTTGACATTGACGCAAAAACTTGCTTCCTGCTTTCATGGGTGCTCTTCTGCGGCGCCTTTTTTTCTGTCTCAAAGTCCAAGTTACCGGGCTATGTCCTGCCTGCTCTTCCAGCAATCGTACTTCTGGCTTCGTCGGCCTTGTCTTCTTCAAGGCGAATTTATTCGCGTATGGGCGCCGCTGGCTCGTTGGCAACTGGAGTTATCTTCGGAATGATCGCCTTGTTGCCTGTCCTTATCTCTTCCAGGCGAAACTCATTCGTCGCCCTGCCCTTCATCGGCGGCCTCTTTGCGGCGTTTGCGATAGCAAATCTCATTCTTTTTGCAGCCTCCCTCAAGCGCTTCTCATTCACCGCGAGGATGCTCGCACAAATGTTCGCTGCCGTTCCGTTGCTGTTGCTATTCGCTGGAGTCAGCAAAGCCGCAAATCATCATTGGTTTTGGGTTAAATCCCCGCGTGCCGTCGCAGCGGCCTTAAGCGAGGAAAACATCCTCATACAAAACCTGCGCACGTTTCATCTGAGGCGCGACACGCAATATGCTTTGAGTTTTTATCTCCACGCGGAAATTACAGGGTGGGAAAACGATAAGATTGCGGATGGATATCTCTTGACCGACGGACGTTCCTGCAAAGAATTGGATGCGCGATTGGGCTGCGAGAACGTCTGGGACAAAAGAGATTTCGGCAATTCGATCTGGTCGCTGCTGAAAATCAAGCGGGAGATTTCAGCGGACAGGTCCGCCGGTGGCGGGCAAGCGCAGCAAGAAAAATGAAACCACGCGATTCTCGTAAGTTCTCTTATCCTCTTCGCCCAACCCCGCAAAATTTCCATGAGGAATCATTGCCTGTTCTTTCGGTTCTGGCGATTTCACATAAAGCTGGCGAGTCAGTTCCGCCAATTCCGGCTCGTCGCCCGCTTCAATAAAAAGTTTCGGCACTCCGGAGAGCGCATTCAGCCGTTTCGAAAGCGGCGGATCCTGCTTGTGCTGATAATTCAGCCAATCGAAACTCAATTCCGCGGATCGCACCATGAATGGAAACGCGCCGAGTCCCGTATTCCCTACCTCTACTTTCACCATCTGCTTCGGTTCGTCGTAAACAGAATCGAGCACAAGAGCACGAACGCGCTTATCTGTTTCCGCTTCCCGCAACGCGGCATAAGCGCCGAGGTTGTATCCCCAAAGCCCGAAGCTCGTCGGGTCCACATCATTTCGCGACGCAAGCGTGTCAATCGCTGCGCGAAGCTCTTCCGCCTCCTTGTAACCGAACGTAGTCATGCCAGGATTCGCGCCATGCGCCGCAAAATCAAAAACGAAAACGTTGTATTGGTGATCCTGCAGCGCGGATACCAGCGTCAGCAACTCATTCTTGCTCGATTCATAGCCATGGCACAAAATAATCGTCGGCGCCCCGCGCAAACCGGGAAAAAACAATCCTTCTCGCGCGCCCAAACCCGCCACCGTAAATTGCACCGAGTCCGGCCGCCCCGGGAACGTCGCCATGTTGATTTCCGAACTCGTGCGCTGCGGTTTAACAATCCGGTAAACGAGGAATCCCGCGATCGCCAGCGTGGCCAGGCCAACGAAGAATGCGATGGCAACGACCGCCGTAAACACCTTCGTATACCACTTGGTGGGATATCTCAGCTCAAAAAGGATGGACATGCGCGTTCTGGCCGCTTTGGACGCGGCTCACGCCGCGAGATTGAATTCCTTTCGAACTCTGTGCTCCACAAAAATCGTAGCACGCGCCTCTTGGCGCTTGGCGGCGCGTTTATCCTCATGTGTCGCATTTATATCGTGTCTGCTGCGTATAGCATCGATTTACTGACTATGCCCGTTTTTCCGGGGTATTCGGCTATGATGGGGGCGTATTCTTCCGCTGGATATTTGCAACGCGGGCCAGGGACTGAGCGTCTTTCTTTCTTCATGAACATCGTTGACCTCCGCCAAACCACGGTGCGGCAGATTGAATCGCTTCTCGACGAGGAAGCCGTTCACTGGCGCGAAGAGCTGCATTGGGACTATCGCGGCGCGCTCGAGCTGATCAAGCGCTTCCTGGAAGCGCACGCGCTCTCCGGCTGCGTAGCCTATGAAAATGGCGCTGCCGCAGGCTACGCGTTTTACGTCTTGGAAGAGCACAAAGGACTAATCGGCGGCCTCTATGCCTCGCCGCGTTTCGACCAGGGTGCAATCGCAAAGCGTATGCTCGAAGAAATGCTCTTCTCGATGCGCGCAATTCCCCACGTCACGCGCATCGAAGCGCAGTTGATGCCCTTCGGCGGTCCGGTGGACAAAACGCTCACCGATCAGGGATTCCATCTCTACACGCGGCAATTCATGCTGCTCGACTTGCACAAGCCCACCGAGTTTCGAATATCCGCCACAACCGGACTACGTTTTTCCCGCTGGCACGACCGCTACTTCGATCCCTGCGCAAAACTGATCTACCTCGCCTACGCCGATCACGTGGATGGCGACATCAACGACCAATACCGCAGCAAAGCCGGCGCGCTTCGTTTTCTGAAAAACATTATTTTGCTTCCAGGTTGCGGCCAGTTTGTCCCAAGCGCGTCGTTCGTCATGCATTATCCGGGCAGCGACGATTTAGTGGGCGCGGTCCTCACCAGCGAAGTTTCGCCCGGAGTTGGCCACACAACTCAAGTCTGCGTCCTGCCCGGCCATCAGGGTCACGGCCTCGGCCGAGCACTCATGCTCACCGCTGCTGATGCTTTGCGCGGACTAAAATTCCAGGAATTGACGCTGACCGTAACCTCAAAGAATCTCACCGCCGTCCATCTCTATGAACAGCTCGGCTTCAAGACTCTGAAAACCTTTACCGCAGGCGTCTGGCCACGCTAGTTCCAGAAAGCGCAGCGCCAGGTTTTGCAGGTTCGTGCTGCCTCAGATCCCGCAAGGGTGTAACCTTCTTTCGAGATACGCACGGCGAGGATTCATGGCGAGAGTCACCAGCTTGGTCGTCAACGGCGTAACGCGACAGCTTGACGCCGACACTCAATCCAGTCTGCTGTCCGTTCTTCGGGAACAACTCGACCTTACCGGCACAAAATACGGATGCGGAGAAGGTCAATGCGGCGCGTGCACTGTGCTCATCGACGGCAAGCCGCACCGTTCGTGTATTACGCCAACCGGCGACGCCGAAGGAAAGATTATCACAACGATCGAAGGACTCGCCAAAGAGGGTCGTCTTCACCCGTTGCAGGAAGCCTTTCTTTTCGAAGAAGCGATGCAATGTGCGTACTGCACTTCGGGAATGATCATGTCCGCTGTAGGCCTGTTGCAAACCGACCCAAGCCCGAGTGAAACCAAAATCAAAGATGCGCTCGAGGGCAATATTTGCCGTTGCGGCACTCACCCCCGTATCGTCGCGGCCGTCCAGCGCGCGGCGCGCTCAATGAAGGGAGGGGCACATTGAACGAGCAGCAGAATATCTCTCCGGCGATCGAACCGGAGCGTTACGAATTTCGCGGAGCGCGCGCATACATTTTTGATTTGACCCGTCGCGACCTCTTCAAATTTCTCGGCGCTGGCGCACTGATTCTTTGCACAAATGCCAAAACAAGCGCTTTTCAGGAGTCCGGCAGAAGTCAAAGCCAAACAAACGATCTGCCAAAGGACATCAGCGCGTGGCTGCACATTGGCGAAAACGGCGAGGTCTCGGTTTTCACAGGCAAGGTTGAGGTCGGCCAGAACATCCGAACCTCGCTGACACAAGCAGTTGCCGAAGAGCTTCGCATGCAAACATCTCAAATCAGGGTGGTCATGGGGGATACGCTGCTCACTCCCTTCGATATGGGAACGTTCGGCAGCCGCACGACGCCCACAATGAATCTTCAATTGCGCAAAGCGGCGGCAGCGGCGCGCGAAATGTTAAAGGATCTTGCGGCACAATCCTGGAATGTCCCCCGGGAACACGTGGTCGCCGGCGACGGAAAAATCTCCGACGCACTTTCAAAAAACTCAGCCACTTACGGCGCATTGCTGAAAGGCCGCGAACTCGCCCGGCTCATTCCCGACCAGGATCCGTTGCTTCCGGCAACCGAATGGAAAGTCTCTGGCAAGCCATTGCCGAAAGTTGACGGCCGTGCCTTCGTTACCGGCGCTCACAAGTATCCGTCCGACCAAAAACGCCCCGGCATGCTTTACGGCAAAGTAGTTCGCCCTTCGAAATTCGAAACGAAGCTAGTCTTCGCCGACCTCTCCGCCGCCGAAAAAATGTCGGGAGTCATCGTCGTCCGGGATGGCGATTTCATTGGTGTGGCAGCGCCGAGCGATGAACTCGCCTCGCACGCCGCAGCCACGATTAAGACAGACTGGACCGCCGCGCCGCAGCCATCGAGCAAAACCGTATTCGACTATTTGCGGAATAATCTCGAAGCCCGTGAATCGTACAATTCGTCCTCGAAGATTTCCGCGCCGGCAAACGCGCTCTCCGCCACCTACACCGTCGCTTACATCTCCCACGCTCCGCTCGAACCCCGTGCAGCCCTTGCGGAATGGGATGGTGACAAACTTACTGTCTGGACCGGCACGCAGCGTCCCTTCGGTGTTCGCGAAGAGCTCGCTTCCGTTTTTCGCATTTCACTTGAAAACGTTCGCGTACTGATGCCGGATACCGGCTCCGCTTACGGAGGCAAACACACGGGCGAATCGGCGATTGAAGCCGCTCGCTTGGCCCGCGCTGCGAAGAAACCCGTCAAAGTCGTATGGACAAGAAAAGAAGAATTCACATGGGCCTATTTTCGTCCTGCTGGGGTCATTGACGTTCGCGCAACGGTAGGCGCCGGCGGTCAGTTGGAATATTGGGAGTTCACGAATTTCAATTCCGGCGGCTCCGGACTGAACACCCCTTACGCCGCAGAGGTACGCAACGAACAATTCCAGCCGACGAAATACCCGTTACGCCAGGGCTCGTATCGCGGTCTTGCCGCAACCGCAAATCACTTCGCACGCGAATCGTTTATGGACGAGCTTGCGCACCAGGCAAAGCTGGATCCACTGGAATTTCGGCTGCGGAATTTGCGCGATGAACGTCTGAAAGCTGTCTTCGAAGCAGCCGCGAAGAAATTCGGCTGGCCTGGGAATAAGAAATCTTCAGGAAGAGGATTCGGAATAGCGGGCGGAGTGGAAAAAGGCGGCTACATTGCGACTTGCGCGGAAATCGCCGTAGAGCGAGCCACAGGCGCTGTGCGTGTCGTGCGTATTGTCAGTGCATTCGAATGTGGGGCCATCGTCAATCCGGAGGGCCTTCGCAATCAGGTGGAGGGTTCGAACATCATGGGACTCGGCGGCGCTCTCTTCGAAGCGATCGAATTCGAAGACGGCCGCATTCTAAACGCGGCATTTTCCAAATATCGCGTGCCTCGGTTCCAGGACGTTCCACAGATAGAAATTGTTCTGATCGACCGGAAAGATCTGCCGTCGGCTGGCGCTGGCGAAACTCCAATCGTCGGTATTGCGCCCGCCATTGGCAACGCCATCTTTGACGCCACGGGGACCCGTTTACGTTCGTTGCCAATGGTCCCGAACGGCTTGAGAATTTCCTAGACCTTCGCCCATACCATCTGCCGCTATAGCTTCGCACTTTGAAGCTGGGCTTATCTTCGTTATTCTTAAAGGGATGAAAATTAACCTGACGCCGGAACAAGAATCCCGTTTGCGCGAACTCGCCGCTGTTCGAGGCACTGACGCCGAGACTCTGGTCAGGGAAGCCGCTCTTGTCCTCTTGGAAGACCGCGGCGATCTCGCCGGTCAAAACGAACAGCTCGAACGAATGTTGCGCTGTTAGAACATCCCTGATTTGTCTTTAACGTTGACTCGCCAGCCGCGCAGCTTCGAACTCATCGCCCTTGTGCCATTCGACTAGCATTGGCTGATTCGCGGCTCTCTCGCCCAATTCAAATCCAAAGCGCGCCATTTTCGCCAGTCCCGTAAAATCCCAATTCTCGTGGAATTCGTCGGTCACCTGGTGATAATCGTGGTCGTTGTAATTCTTGGCCTGTTCTATCCCCCAGGCGGCGGTATGTCCTTTGAACTTCACGCCTTCTTCGATGGAGAACGCAGGAATTCCCACGCGAGACAAACTGAAGTGATCCGACCTGTAATACCCGCCCGCTCCGGGCTGGGCATCGGGCTTGATCGCTAACTTGAACTCCTTTGCCACCGTTTGAACTGTTGGATAAAACGTGGTGCGTTCCGCGCCGCTGACTTGCACTTCCTCGGGATCTCCAAGCGGAGCAAGCGCGTCGTAATTCAAGTCGAGCGAAATCTTGCTCGCGGGCACTGTCGGGTGTTTGCCGAAATATTCAGATCCGAGTAGGCCTTGTTCCTCCGCGGTCACTGCGGCAAACAAAATCGATCGCCTCGGCGCGGGCGATTTCGCCCAAACGCGTGCCAGTTCCAGCAAGATTCCGCTGCCAGTCCCATTGTCGACAGCACCGTTATAAATCTGGTCGCCCTTCAGCGAAGGATCGATGCCGAAGTGGTCGTAATGTGCCGTGTAAAGGATTGCTTCTTCCTTCAGATTCGCATCCGATCCTTCCAGCTTGGCCACAACGTTGCGCGAAACGAAAGGCCTCAGTTGGCTCGCGACATGAGCCTTGAAATGAACCGGAAGCTCAATGGGTTTGAACTCGCGTGACTGTGCATCTTTGTAAAGCTTGTCCAAATCGAGCCCGGCCAGCGCCACCAGTTTTCTTGCGACTTCCAATTGAATCCATGATGCCGCTTCCAGCTTCGGCGTGCCGTCGCGCCGCAAATACGACCGCTCCGTGCCCCACGAATTCCGCACCACCTCCCAGCCGTAGCTCGCCAGGTCCGTGCGATGAATAATCAGCGTCGCAATCGCGCCGCGCCGCGCAGTCTGTTCGAATTTATATGTCCAACGTCCGTAGTAAGTCAGCGCTTTGCCTTTGAAGAATTTTTCATCGTTCGAAGGCGGCTGATTCACAAAAACCAGCGCGACTTTGCCTTTCAAATCCGGGCCCTTGTAGTCGTCCCAGTTGTACTCCGGGGCCGTAATTCCAAATCCCACAAAAACAATCGGCGCATCGATGTCGGCAGTTTCCGTCTGGCTCTCGTTGCTCGTCACCAGATCGTCCAGATGCTTCAGCGGAATCGCGTCGCCTTTCGCCGGAACAAAGGCAAACGTGCTCTCGGCGCGAGTCTTCACCCCAACCATGGGAACTTCTTGGAAGAAAGTTCCCTTCTCTCCTCCAGGCTTCAATCCAAACGATTCAAACTGCTTCGCGATCCAGTCCGCGGCGGCATCGCCGCCTTTTTGTCCCGTGCCACGGCCTTCAAATTCGTCGCTCGACAATTTCTTCACAAACTCGCGAATTTTCGCCGCCTCCACCTGCGGCTTCTGCTGCGCAACGGCGCCGAATCCGAGCAACAACGCTGCCCCCAGCACGGCACACGTAACCGCAAATTTTCTCTTCATGATGATTTGGCCCTCGGTTTATTTCTTGGCTTTGTCTTTCAGTAATCCCTTGAGCTCGGACATGAACTCGGCCACGTCCTTGAAATCCATGTAAACGCTCGCGAATCGCACATACGCCACTTTGTCCAGCTTCTTCAGCCGGTGCATGATCATCTCGCCGATCTCCGTTGTGGTCAGTTCGCGTTCTGTCGCTTCATGCACAACGCTTTCGATTTCATCCACAATCGCTTCGAGTTTCGGCGTCGCCACCGGCCGCTTCTCGCAAGCCTTCAACAATCCCTGCAGGATTTTTTGCCGTTCGAATCGTTCGCGCCGGCCATCCTTCTTGATGACCATGTACGGAATCTCATCAATGCGCTCGTAGGTCGTGAAGCGCCGTTCGCACTTCAGACACTCGCGCCGGCGGCGAATCGTATCTCCAGTACGCCCCTCTCGTGAATCAATCACCTTGTCGTCGGTATGCCCGCAAAATGGACACTTCAATGTTCCGCTTCTCCCCTGCGGCTACTTCACTTTGCCGCGCGCCGCTTCTTCGTCCAATTCTTCCTTTTCGTGCTCCGCCATCTCCCGCAACTGCCCGAACGAAAATCCCTCGCGAATCAACAACGGAATCCCTGCGAAGCTGCACGACGCGAACGTCACCAGCCAAAGCACCAGCGCAGCCGCCACGGCAGCCTCTTTTTCTACTCCAAATACCTGCGTATATGCAAAGATTGCCAGCGCCTGAGCTCCGCCCCCCACCGCAGGTAATTGCAGGATGGATCCCACCAGCGTAATCGCCAGCAGCAGAAGACAATCTCCGACTCCTAGCGTGCCCAATGTCCCGCCAAATCCGTGCGAGACGAACAAATACACCAGCGCCACAAAATACCAGTGAACCGCTGATAGAAACGTGGCCTCGGCAAGATCGCGCCACGTCCGGATCGTCTGAATCCCACGCGCAAATCCGAGAGTTATCTTTGCGATTCCCGCTCGCCACCCCTTCAAGCTCAGCCAGCCTTGCAGCGTCCGCTCCAGAACTCCCGATCCATGCAGCCGCAAGTACGCAAGAAATCCGATAATGCCGATCACTCCTGCGCCTAGCAATGCTCCGCCCGTGCGCGTGCTCTTTTCAATTACAGACGAACCCCCGCCTATATGTTCGCTCGACGCGTACAACAACAACCCAACTGCGGCGATCACCGCGCTGCAAACGATATCAAACAACCGTTCAAGCACGTAAATTCCAAACATGTCGGCAACGGGAATTTTCGCTTTACGGGAAAGCAGAAGCGGACGGATCGGCTCGCCGGGCCGCCCCAGCAAAAATATCGCCGCAAATCCAGCCAAGGTGATCCGATAAATCGGCCAGAATTTCGCCTTTCCAAGATTCCGCTGAAAAATCTGCCAGCGCATCGCCCGTAGCGCATAGCAGACGTAAATCATCGCAATCCCAAGAAGGATATAAAGAGGGTTGGCGCTTCGAATCGAAGCCCAGAGCTTCCCGCCGCTAAAACTACTTAAGTGAAGCAAGTGGCGGGAACGATAGAGAAGAAAGCCCAGCACAGCGAGCGCGGCCAGGCCGATGAACAGCTTCCTCTTCCCTGTCTGCATGAGCCATTGAGCCTACTGACGGCGGGCCCCTGCGTCAAGCTCGCCTCCAAACTATTGTTTTAGAAGGGCTTGTATCCCCTGCCCCTCCCCAGCTAAGATGCCCTCCATTCAGTCGGTGCTCGCTATAGCCGCTCAGGGGAACTTTTCGGCTGCAGTTTTCGTTCCATACTCTGACAGGCCGAGAGACCTTCAGGATTCGAGGCTAATGAAACGTTGGAGCAGGACGTACAACTGGTCCAGCAATGCCTCCAGGGAGATGGCTCAGCCTGGGAGGAACTTGTGCGTCAGCACAATCGGCGCGTTTTCAATATCTGCTACCGCTTTACCGGTAACCGCACCGAGGCGGAAGACCTGACGCAGGATGTTTTTTTGCGGATTTACAGGACATTGGCAAGCTACCGGTCAGCTCACGGAGGATTTGCCACCTGGATGACGAGCGTGACGCGTAATCTCTTGATTGACCACTACCGGCGCACCAAGCGCGACCGGGCGACTGACTCGCTCGACGACGCCATGCCTGTGGTGGAAAACAAGGAGTCCAGCGCCAGACGCCCGGACGAGCAAGCGTTGCTCGGCGAGTTGAGCGGTCAGGTGCAAACCGCGCTCACGAAACTCTCGCCGGAACTCCGTGAAGCCGTCGTCCTGCGAGACTTGCAGCAATTGGAATATGGCGAGATTCAAAAGGTTCTCGCGGTGCCCGAAGGAACGGTAAAATCGCGTATCAACCGGGGCCGCATCGAATTGGCTCGCATCCTGCAACAAATGGGGGTGCGATCCGCGTGATCTTTCGGTGAGTCATTTTGAATTTCCTGGATCGTGACACAAGAAGTTGAAATTCAAACCGACTCACCAACAGTGAACTTGGAACTCGCTGGGTGCTTTATGAACTGGACTTGCGAACAAACTGAGTTGCTCTTGACCGATTACCTCGACGGCCTGCTTTCCGCCGCCGAACGGCACGAGTTTGACGCTCACGTGAACACTTGCGCGCGCTGCACTCCTCTTGTCTCCAGCGTCATGCACGCGCTGTCCAGTTTGCATTCGCTGCCGCAAATCGAGCCGCCCGCACGCCTCGTTTACAACATTCTCGATAAAACCCTCGGCCCGCGCGAGACCGTCACCGGCTGGGCCGCGGTTCGCGTCTGGTTCCGCGGATTCAGTCCTCAGCGTCTCGCTTACGGCGGTGTTTCGCTCTTTGCAATGTTCCTCACCGTCGCATCATTCACTTCGTTCAACTGGAAAAAGCCAAACGTCGCGGATCTTTCTCCCGCAAACGTTTATCGCGGCGCCGACCGCCAGGCCCACCTGGTTTACGCCCGCAGCGCAAAATACGTCAGCGACCTCCGCGTCGTTTATGAAATTCAGTCCAGACTCCAGCGCTCTGACGATTTGCCGGGCAGCCAGGACTCCACCGCGCCGCAACCTGCTCCCGATAAAAATCCGGGCAGCACGGATGGCACCGCACCAGCTTCCCCAAAGCAGCAGAATCGCGCCAATGATTTGGGCTCGCGCGCAATGGTCCTTGCCGCCGCGTGCCCAATATGTTCGGAAGGGAGAATTCGATGAAGTGTGCCGTCCATCCTGAGGTGGATGCCACCGGGTTTTGTCGCAATTGCGGCAAGGCGCTCTGCGCCACTTGCGCGCGACCGGTCCGCGAAGTTCTCTACTGCGAAAATTGTCTTGCTGCCGGTATGGGCATGGGCGCGCCTCCGCCCCCAGCGCAACCCGTAAGTGATCCATATTCCCAGCCAGCTTATACGCAACCAGGTTTCGTTCCCCCGGCGGCTCCCGTGCCAACATCGGCCGTGCCGCCGCCCAGACCAAGCGGAGCCATCGCTTTCGTCCTCGGCCTCTTCCCGGGCTTGGGCGCCGTTTACAACGGCGAATACAACAAAGCTCTGATTCACCTTGTAATCTTCGTTGCTTTGATCGTTGGCCTTGTCAGCGCCGCGGACGCCGATGACGTTAACGCCGGCGCAATCGTTACCATGGCGCTCCTGCTCGCCGGCTTTGTCTTTTATATGGCTTTCGACGCGATGCGCGTTGCCCAGGCAAAAAGTCTCGGCCAACCGATCAACGACCCGCTGAATGAATTCAGTAAGAATTTGCCGCTAGGTCCAATCATTCTGATTGGCATCGGGGCCATCATGCTTCTCAGCAATTTTCGCGTGTTCGATTACCTCCATCTCAGCATCGGCCGTCTCTGGCCGTTGATTTTGGTCGCCGCCGGTGTAGTGATGTTTCGCAATCGCGCAGCCGGTCGCTAGCGGCTGGTCGGGCGATTTTTGTCCCGAGCTTGGCGAGGGGCGGAGCGGCCCGCACTGCGAGGAGCATTTTTCGAGGAGAACGTTCGATGAGCGATAAAGTCCGCTGCACTTGCCGCCGCTGCTCCATACGCAGCCTCATGGGGCCGGCCGTCATCACCACTCTCGGTATCCTTTTTCTGCTTTCTCAATTCCGCGGCGGCTATCTTGCCTTCCATCACACTTTTCCCGTTATCCTCATCGTCATCGGCGCAATTCTTCTCGCTTCCTCGATAGCCCCCACCGACGGCCACATTTCCAGTTCCGCCATGCCCTCGCCTCCGGCTCCTCCCGTCAGCCCTTACCAGGGCCCCGCACAACCTCCTGCTTCCGGGCAAGGACAATAAATCGCCATGGCCAACGGCTCTCCCGATCGTCCACGTTCCAGCGGCCTGTTTAGTGGCCTGCTCTTGATTAGCCTCGGCGTCCTGATGCTCTTCTGGACGTATGCCCACTTGAATTTGGGCCAGTTCTTCATCCGCTTCTGGCCGCTCATCCTCATCGTTTGGGGCCTTGTAAAATTCTACGAACGCACCGTCGCGGTTCGCCAGGGTCGCACCTCCGGCTGGATCACCGCAGGCGAAATTTTTCTCGTCGTCGGAGTCTTTTGCCTCGTCGGCATCGTGGTCATCGTTGACCTCGTCACGGAAAGAGTCCGGGGCGGAAAAATGCCCGTCGAATTTGGAGACTTCTACTCTTTCGATTTGGATATGCAGCCTCAGCCTGTCCCGGCCAATGCGCATATTCAGATCAACGTGCCGCGCGGCGATATTAATGTCCACACCTCCGATGACGCGCAAATCAACGTCGGTGGAAAAAGGAAAATCCGCTCGTGGAATGAAGACGCCGCGGCAAAACTCGAAGACTCTGCAAAACTCGAGATCGCCAAAGACGGCGACACTTACGTTGTCCGCCCCGCGGAGTCCGCCGATAACGATCAGCGCTTTGGCTTCGATCTCGATCTAACCATTCCCACGAAAGCGCAGCTGGACATCAAGAGCGACCGCGGCGACATCACCGTGGCCGACGTCGCCAACACCGTCGGAATCGCTTCACGCAAAGGCGACATCGAGGTATCCGACATCGGCGGCGGCGTCACCATTGACACGCAAGGCGGCGACACGAAAGTCTCCGACATCAAGGGCGACGTGAAAATCTCCGGCAAAGGTGGCGAAGTGAACGTCACTAACGCCACCGGAGGCCTCACCCTCAACGGCGAATTTTACGGCCCCATTCGCGCAGAAAAACTTCTCAAAGGCGTTCGCTTCATTTCCCACCGCTCGGACTTCACTGTTTCCCAGCTCACCGGTCACATGACCGTCGAGTCTGGCAACTTCGAAATCGTCGATGCTCCCGGCAATCTCGCACTCCGTACCTCTTCCGCCGACGTCTCCATCGAAAACCCCGGCGGCAAGGTCAACGTCGATAACCGCAACGGAAAAATTGACGTCCGCTACTCTTCCGCCCCCAAGGACGACATTCAAATTACAAATTCCTCCTCCGAAATCACCCTTAGCCTGCCCAGCAACACCAGCTTCGACATCGTCGGCGACTGTCATTCCTGCGACATCAACAACGAGTTCTCCAGCCCCTCATTGAGCAAAACCACTTCCAGGAACGGCGACACCCACCTCGAAGGCAAATACGGCTCTGGCCGCTCCGTAAAAATCGTTCTTCGCACCAGCTACGGCTCCATCACCATTCGCAAGACTTCTTAACGATCTCCTGTGCCACAGGTATTCCTGCCTGTGCTCGCGGGCCAAGCAGCCCCCACCAGCGTGAAAAATCCTTTCTCATTTACCCGCGTCTAATTCTGCAAATCCTTCCCCTTCGGGAGCCCACATGAAAAACTTCATCCTCGGCAGTTTGTTCACTCTCTTCACTCTCTCCCTAGCAGGATTTTCCTACCTCCGTCTCGGCTTTGCAGAAGTCCGCGCCGACATCCCCATTTCCCGTTGGGAAGCCTCCCTGCTCGCCCCTGCCGTCCACGCTTCCGTCCGCCGTCACGCTCCGGAAATTCCAAATCCATTTCCCGCCACCAACGAAAATCTCATTGCTGGTGGCAAAATCTATTTCACTGAATGTTCCGGCTGTCACGGCGACTTTGAACCTGGCAAAGGCGGCTCGGCCAACGCGCTCGTCCCGTCGCCTCCGCAATTCTCTTCCGTTGGCACCGGCTACACCGAAGCCCAGCTCTTCTGGATCGCCAAACACGGCATCCGGCACTCTGGCATGTTCGTGAATGGAAGGTGGGACTCCGATGAGCGGCTCTGGCAAGTCGCCGCATTCCTCAAGCGCATGAACTCGCTCCCGCCCGCAGTCCGCGAAGCAGTCCTGGCTCCCACTCCGAAGTAAATAACCGTGTCGTCGGGGTCGTCTTCTAGGGGCCGCTTTCTGAAGCGGCCCGCTTCGCACCCTGCAGGCAGCATAAATCCCATCTGCGCCGTCTAATTCCTTAGCCATGCGCCGTCTATGTATCGCTGGTGTGCTCGCCGTGGCGTTTCTCGCCGCGCTCGCGCTACCCGCCCATCTTCAGCAACGCCCATCCGCGCAAGACACAGCGTCCTCAACTCTCATGCAAAAACTTTCCGCGGCCGCCATTATTCGCGCCAACTTAACTGTCCGCTACGACTCTTCCTACGTCCGTATCGCCTATCCCAACGGCGACGTTCCCGCCAACACGGGCGTCTGTACTGACGAGGTCATCCGCTCCTACCGCGCTCTCGGCATCGACCTCCAAAAAGAGGTCCACGAAGACATGCTCCGGAATTTCTCCGCCTATCCCAACCAGCGCCGCTGGCAACTCGCTTACACAGACACCAACATCGACCATCGCCGCGTGCCCAATCTTCAGGTCTTCTTCGCTCGCAAGGGCCAATCGCTCCCCATCACCGCGCGCGCTGAAGACTATCTTCCCGGCGAACTCGTCACTTGGGATCTCGGCGGCGGCGTTCCCCACATCGGTATCGTCGTAAACGAAAAATCCCTGGACGGCCAGCGATTCCTCGTCGAACACAACATCGGCGCCGGTCCCAAACTCGAAGACGTCCTCTTCTCTTGGCGCATAACCGGCCACTACCGCTACCTCGGCCCCACCACTGGCACGTCAAGATAGCAGCCCTAATGATGCTTGCGCCCGATTCGTCGTTCCCTCCGCAAGTAGGGGCACGATATATCGTGCCCTCTTCGTGGCAAGGCCAATAGAACAACTCAGGCCGTGATTGCGGCCTCCCAATTTTCCACGTGAGGAGCTTTAGCCCGGTTGATCCTTGTACGATTTCCTGCGCATTCTGCATAGCGCATCTCCACGTTCACGACTCGCGGCCAATCTCCGCTATAATTCCCCGTAGATGCTCCGAGCGACTTGCTCCTTTCGCCTCCGCTCCGCCCTCACCCTGGCGTCGTTGTTTCTTTTTCTTTTCGTCCTCGCTGCCCAAGCTGAAAAACCAAAAGACATCCATCCCACCGGCTACGTCACCGATCTCGCCGGCGTCATCTCCTCCGATTCCAAATCCCGCCTCGACGCCCTCTGCCTCGAACTTCAGCAAAAAACCGGCGCGCAACTCGCCATCGTGACCGTCACATCCCTCGGCGACGAATCCGTCGAACAATTCGCCAACGACCTCTTCAAATCCTTCGGCGTCGGCCAAAGGAAGCAGGACAACGGCGTCCTCCTACTCATCGCGCCAAACGACCGCAAATACTGGACGGAAGTCGGCTACGGCCTCGAGCCCATCATCAATGACGCTCGTGCCGGTGACGCTGGTCGCGCCATGGTTCCTTATTTCCGACAGGGAAATTTCAACGCAGGTATCGAAGCCGCCGCCTGGATGCTCGCCAATTACATCGCCCAGGACAAAGGCGTCACGCTCACCGCACAAGCACCGGTCCATCCTGTCGCTCAACAGCCTTCCCGCGATAACGACAGCGGAGTTCCTTGGCCGATCATCGCGCTATTTGCAATTGGGTTCATCGTGGTAATTATTTCCAAGGCATCGAATGACACCAGCGGCCGCGGCGGCAGAACCCATGGCAGTTGGCTTGGCGGCGGTTTCGGCGGAGGAGGTTGGACCGGCGGAAACTGGGGCGGTGGTGGTTGGGGCGGCAGCAGTGGCGGTGGAGGTGGTTTCGGCGGGTTTGGCGGTGGCAGTAGCGGCGGAGGGGGAGCTGGTGGAAGCTGGTAAACTATGAAATCAGAAACCTCGGATCAATTGCTCAACGACTTTGTAAATCGCATGATTCATTCCGCCGGTCAGAATCTGGAGTCGGTAATTCTCTTCGGCTCTGCCGCGCGCCCTGCATCGAAGGAACACGCCGCCGATCTGAATCTTCTCGTCACCCTGAAGTCTTCCGCTCCCGGCGATTTAAAGGCCATCGCGCCGGTCGTCGCCTGGTGGACTAGCGATGAAAAACAGCCAGCGCCACAAGTCTTCACCGCAGGCGAACTCGCAAAATCCGCAGACGTCTTCGCCATCGAATTCTCCGACATGCAGTCCTCCCACAAAATTCTCTTCGGACCCGACGTTGTCTCCGGCCTGAAAATCCCCATGAACCTGCATCGCGTCCAGGTCGAGCATGAACTCCGCACCACCATCCTCAAACTCCGCCAGCTCTATCTCCACAATTCGCGCAATGCAAAATCGCTCGCAGCATCCCTGGCAAAATCAATGTCGAGCGTCAAAACCCTCTTGCGCCATTCCCTCATCACCATGGAGGAGAGTGTTCCCGCCACCGACGCGGAACTCTTCAATCACGCAGCAAAGCTCTTCTCCGTTAGCCCTGGTGCGTTCGGCAAAGTACTCAATCTCAAGAACGCGGCCACGCCGCCCGTCGATCTCGATTCCATCTTCGGCGATTATCTTTCGGCACTCGAAACCGTGACGCACGCCCTGGACGAATTTCTTCCCAAGCGCGAGTGGCAACGCTCCGCCCACAAGTAAGAAATAAAGTAGCGGGCTAGCTTGATTTTTTGTGTTCGTGACACAATGGGACAAAATCAAGTCAACCCGTTACCGGAAATGAGGATGAACGTATGAAAAAACTGCTCGTCGTGGTCGTTATCCTGGTCGTTCTCGCTCTGTTGGTCGGCAGTTGGTTTGTCGGCAAGCGCAATCAAATGGCCGTCAAGCGCGAAGCGGTCAGCGCCGCATGGGCACAAGTAGACGTCGTCCTACAGCGTCGCGCCGACCTCATTCCCAATCTCGTCGAAACCGTAAAGGGTTACGCCAAACAGGAACAAGCCGTCTTCGGCGAAATCGCCCAGGCACGCTCCGCGTTGCTCGGCGCTTCCTCGCCACAGGATAAAATCGCGGCCAATGGTCGCTTGGACTCCGCTCTCGGCCGCTTGCTTGTCCTCGTCGAAAACTATCCCGACCTGAAATCCAATCAGAATTTCATCCGTCTGCAAGATGAACTCGCCGGAACCGAAAACCGCATCGCCGTCGAGCGCCGCCGGTACAACGAAACCGTGCAGGACTACAACACCTTCATCGCCCAATTCCCCGCCAGCGCGATCGCCAGCATAAGCGGCTTCGCCCGCAACGACGCCTACTTCAAAACCGACGAAGGCGCCCGCCAAGCCCCCAAAGTCGACTTCAACAACGTCGCTCCGGCCGCAACACCAAAGCCGGCCCCAGCCAAGCCGTAGCTATCGGCAAAGACTACACACAAATACACAAAATTCCACGTGTCGGGTCAGTTTGAATTTCTTCGTTCGTGACACAATAGGTTGGAAATTCAAACTGACCCATACCGAATTCCACGACAGGTTGGCAAATGCCAGAAAAGCGACCGCTCCGGGGACCTCGGCCAGAGCCACCGGGCCCGCCACTCAAAAACTACATCACTCCCGCCGGGTTGCAGCGACTGAAAGACGAGCATTCGTTCCTGCTGAGTCGCGAGCGCCCTGCGGTCGTTGAGGTCGTAGCGTGGGCTGCCAGTAACGGCGACCGCAGCGAAAACGCCGACTACCTCTATGGCAAACGACGCTTAAACCAGATCGATGCGCGCGTTCGCTTTCTCACGAAACGGATTGACGCGGCCGTGGTTGTCGATCCCGCGGCTCGGAGGCCAGAGTCGGCCGCAACGCGCGTTTTCTTCGGCGCAACTGTGACCTACAAGGACGCCTCCGGCCTCGAACACGTCGTCTCCATCGTAGGCATCGACGAAGTAAACCTCGACCGCGGCTACATCAGTTGGCGCTCCCCTCTCGCCAACGCGCTGATGAAAGCGAGCCCCGGCAACACCGTTCACCTCCATGCGCCCGGAAAAACAGAGCAACTCGAAATCCTCGAAGTCGAATACGCGCCCATTCCGATGGATCCCTTCCGCGAACCGCTAGGCGCTCAGTCGGCGCCCAAGTCCCATCAGTAGGGGCACGATATATCGTGCCCTCCGACGACCTCGATCCAACCACGCAGCGCCGCTCCCAATCGGCCTCTCCAACCAAACTGGTCTCCGTCTTTCACTGCATACACAACTATGGGTGTTCACGTCCAGGCATAGGATTCTATCTCTCTAGTATCTTATGGTATGAATAACTATCTATACTAACTACGTGAATCAGAGAAAATGCCACTTTTAACCATGTCTGTCCTTGTCTCTTACGCCTTGTGTTGTAGTGGCGAATCTTCAGATTCGCTCTTTCTTGCCTCGAGCATTTTTTTTTGCGAGAGAGGCCGACCCCGTCAACTCATCTCGTTTCCTTTCAACCGTTTGCGCATTCTTTACAAAAACACCCGGGTGTCACTCTCGAACCCACTCCGGCACACCCCTACACAACCCAAATCATCCCCAATCTGGGATTCACCCCTCTTCGTTCAGTTTTTCTCTGTGAACTCTGTGAATCTGTAGCTTTCTTTCTCCTCAGCGTTCGGCCACGCGGTTCAAATCTTCATAAAACGACGGAAACGAAACGCCCGCACACTCCGCGTCCCGAACGGTAGTCGGCCCATCGGCAGCCAGCGCTGCAATGGAAAACGCCATCGCAATCCGGTGATCGCCATGCGGCTCAATCTCCGCGCCGCGCAGTTTTCCGGCGGATCGTCCAGCCACTTTCAATCCGTCCGGACGCTCTTCCACCGTCGCGCCCATCTTCCGCAAATTTTCCACCAGCACCGTAATGCGGTCGCTCTCCTTCACGCGCAATTCGCCCGCATCGCGAATCTCGATTCCCTCTTCCGTGTACGGCCCCAGCGCCGCCAGCATCGGCAATTCGTCAATCACCAGCGGAATCGTGTCGCCGGAAATCACGCCGCCTTTCAGCGACGCGCCTTTCACGGCCAAATCGCCAACTACTTCTCCATGCGTGCTCTGCACAGAATGAATCTGAATGCTTGCGCCCATGCTGGCAAACACATCCAGAATCGCCGTCCGGGTAGGATTCAGCCCCACGTTCTGAATCAAAACGCTCGACTCCGGAAACAGCGATGCCGCCGCGATAAAAAACACAGCCGAAGAAATATCTCCCGGCACATTCAGATTCTTTGCCGCCAATTTGATCGAGCCATTCGCGCCCGCGCCATGAATCCGCGTCACACGCGCATTGCGTTCCACAGGCACGCCGAATTCTTCGAGCGCCAGTTCCGTATGATCGCGAGTCCGCGCCGGCTCCGTCACAATCGTCTCGCCTTCGGCAAACAGCCCCGCCAGCAGCACTGCGGACTTCACCTGCGCGCTCGCCATCGGCATTTTGTAGTCCAGCGCGCGCAATTTTCCGCCGCGAATTTCCAGCGGTGCAAAATTGTCGTCTCGCGCCTTGATCTCAGCGCCCATCTCCCGCAGCGGACCCACCACGCGCTTCATCGGCCGCTTTTGCAAACTCTCATCGCCGCTTATGGTCGTTTTAAAGTTCTGCCCCGCCAAAATTCCGCTCAGCAGTCGAATCGTCGTCCCCGAATTTCCCGCATCCAGCGCACGCCAACTGCTCTTCAGTCCGCGCAAGCCGTGACCCGTTACGCGCACGGTCGTCCCATCTACCTTCACTTCTGCGCCGAGCGATTTCATACACCCCAGCGTGCTATGGCAGTCCGCAGCCGCGGCAAAATTGCGCAACTCGCTCGTGCCTTCCGCCAGCGCCGCCAGCATCGCATAACGATGGGAAATGGATTTGTCTCCCGGCATCAACACGCCGCCGGAGAGGGCTGTCGCTGGATGAATAATCTGTTTGCTCACAGCCAAAATTCTAACACGCGGCGCGCAAGTACCTGTACGGGAGGACAGTTTGTGAACTTGCGCTGCCCTTCACACGCCGCTGAAACAACCTCCTTCGCCGCTGCGTATCATAGATAGGCAGGTGGAATTAAGTCGAAAAGAACTGCTGAAGAATTGCCAGAAAAACGTCGGGAGATGGAAGAAAATGTCAGCCGGTAGTGATGTTCGCAAAGCCGCCGCGCGAGCAGCCATGTTGGTCGCGGCCGTATTTGCTTTAACCATTTTGCTTTCCGCGATGCCGGGTCATCGCGTGCCCGTCGTTGACGCACAATCCGCGCAGGAATCCCAGGGCCAATCGCAAAGTTCCATGCAGGGCATGGATCACAGCAAAATGCCGCAGGCAGACCCCGATGAACAGGCCAGCGAAAAAGACGCAATGGCCGAGATGGCGCACATGCACGGCCCAAACCAGAAAATGGGTCTCCACATGACCATGACCGCCACGCGCCCGCAAACCGCCGAAGACGCGCAGCGCGCCAACGAAATTGTTGCCCAGCTAAAAGACGGTATCGAAAAGTATCGCGACTATCACGTTGCTCTAAACGATGGCTTTCGCATTTTCCTGCCGAATATTCCGCAACCTGAATATCACTTCACCAGCTACGCCAACGGCTTCCTCGCTGCGGTGCATTTCGATCCGTCGCGCCCCACTTCCCTGCTCTACAAAAAAACCGCCACCGGCTACGAACTCGTCGGCGCCATGTACACCATGCCCAAGCGATCCACCGAAGACGAACTCAACAAGCGCGTTCCGCTCAGCATTGCGCCGTGGCACCTGCACACCAATCTCTGCATGCCTCCGCAGAATGAACGAAAATCCGCCGATTGGAGCAAGTTCGGCCTCAAAGGCTCTATTGCCACTGAACGAGCCTGCGACGCCGCCGGCGGACGCTTCCGCCCCTCCGTCTTCGGCTGGATGGTCCACATCTACCCCTACGAATCCTCTCCCGACAAAATCTTCGCCATGCACCACCACGACTGAACCCGAACAGCGCCCGCCACCGGGGTGCGCATCCTTTTCTCTTCAAACCGCCTCAAACTGTGAGACTTGAGAAGCCGCGCGTTCTTTGCCCGCGTCTAACCGAGTTTTAGAACTCCTAAGCCGCGAGTCCCACGTTTCGGGTCACGGTGGTTCGATTGCGCCCCCGTACCGCGGCAGGTATGATTGCCAACCCATGCTCTCGGGACTCGTTGTTTCTCAACAGCTTGCACGTTTTTGCGCCATGCTTGCACTGGTCGCGCTGCTGCTCCTCGGCGGCCTGCTGATTCCGTTCGCCCCTCTGGCCCACGCCCAATCCACTGATTTCCTCCCCCTCGACCAGGTTCAACCCGGCATGCAGGGGTACGCCTACACGATTTTTGCCGGCGACCAGGTCGAAAAATTCGATTTGGAAGTGCTTGGAGTAATGCCGAATTTTCTTGGGCCGAAACAATCGATCATTTTGGTTCAACTGAAAGGGCAAAAAGTTGAACACACCGGCGTTGTCGCCGGAATGAGCGGGAGTCCTGTTTACATCAACGGAAAACTGGCCGGCGCGCTCTCGCTGAAACTTGGTGTGTTCACAAAAGAGCCGATCGCAGGCGTTACACCAATTGCGGATGTGATTGCAGGTGGCGGAGCAAACGCAGCTTCCAGCGGTTCGCCCATTGCACCTCTTTCGAATGAATCAGCGATGCGTGCAGGTGTGCAAAACGGCGCGGCGCTGCAATCGATTGAAACGCCGCTTGTTTTTTCCGGGTTTCAACCAGCCGCAATTGAAAAATTTGCGCCACAACTGAGTTCGTACGGTTTCGTCGCCGCGCAAGGCGGCACAACCCCGGCGCGTCCCGATGACGGAAAACTCGCGCCCGGCGACATGGCTGGAATGGTGCTTGTGCAGGGCGACGCATCCATCAATTCCGCTTGCACGGTCACTGCTGTGCAGGCGGACAAAGTTTTTCTTTGCGGGCATCCGTTCTTGAGTCTCGGCGATGTGCAGATTCCGATGGCGCGCAGCCGCGTCGTCACGACTCTTTCTTCCGATCTCGCTTCGACAAAAATCGTGAACATGGGCGGTTCGATTGGAACGATCACGGGCGATCATTTGACGGCCGTCACCGGCACGCTGGGCCCCGCGCCAAAATTGATTCCGATGGATTTGAGTTTGAAGACGCAGGCTGGCGAAAAAAAACTCCATTTTGAAATGGTGAATCATCCGAAACTCACGCCGCTCCTCGTCGGTCTGACCGCTTTTAACGGCCTCACGCAAAATGTCGTGTACGGCGAGGGCACTACACTGCACATGAGCGGCGAAATCAAATTGAAGGGCCATGCGGCAGTTCAGCTCGAAAATACATTCGCTCCCGGCGATTCCCTGAACCCGGATGCGATGCCTATTGCGCTCACGCTGATGGCGGACTTCTCACGCCTCTTTACCAATACGTTTGAAGCTCCTGAGTTTGAGAAAATTTCCCTGCATGTGGAAAGCATTCCCGGCCGGCAGTCTTACACGATTGACAGCGCATGGCTCGAAAAAGGCGAAGCAACTCCCGGAGAAACGCTGCGGGTTCGCGTTCTACTCCGTCCATACCGCGGCGCAGCTCGCATCGAAGAAACCACCGTTCATGTGCCCGATCAAATTGCGCATGGCACGATGTT
>JAFDVY010000180.1 GCA_018268785.1 Acidobacteriota bacterium
GTTGCTCACCGCCCCGAGATTGTAGAAAGGAGAAGGACGGTATTGCAAAAACGCAAACATGTAGGGCAGTGGGAGTACGTCAAACATTCCAAATCCCGCGCGAATCGCTGTCTTGCCATCGCGGAACGGGTCCCAAGAGAGGCCTATGCGAGGCTCAAAGTTGCGAAGCGTCGCGTTCGAAAACAGCGGCGCAACTCCCGCACAAAAGGAGTCAGATGTTCCGCAGAACGGTTTCGCGTCCGTAAGTTGGTGAAGGCTTGAGAACTTTCCATTCTCTTCGGACGGGACCGTGGCCATTTCATAGCGGAGCCCGATGTTCAACGTGAGATTCGATCGAAAACGCCAGTCGTCCTGAACATACAAGCCAAAGATTGTCTGTCGCACGTTACGGGCGGTAGCGCTACTCAGTGCGGAAGAAAAATTGTCTGGCACATTCGTGAGAAAATTCTGCAAACTGCCGAATATCCAATTACCAGCAGGATTGCCGAATGCTGTTATACCGTTGTGCAAGCGCTCCACCGCCACTCCAAACTTGACCGAGTGTACCCCGCGAGTCAGGAAGGCGTCGTCATAGACCTGGAACGATTTGTAATCGTTCTTGAAGAAGTCAATTGACCCTACTCCTCCGTTGAAGTTTTGAATACCGGCAACGCTCACTCGCGCTGCGTTTTGTCCGGGCGTCGATGCAAACGATTTGTCGGCAGCCTGAGGGTTGACGGCGGAAATTCCTTTGTTGTCAGAAGCATTTACGTTGTTGTAGCCGAAACGCAGCGAATTCACCAACGTCGGGGTAAAGAGGTGCGTCTCTTCGACTATAAATGCCTTGCGATCGATGTGGTGACCTGACAAAACCTGGTTTAGAGGATCGGAGCCAGAGTAGCCGTTGGTGTCATAGAAGAAGGTGCCGAAAAGGCTGTCGTGAGTTGAGAATCTATGATCGACACGAGTTGTGAAAAAGTCCTCGTTCAGCACCTGTTGTCCCGCGAAACCGAATTGCGCGACATCGCTGCAGCTTGATCCGGGGCAAGCTGGTTGAGCGCTTGCAGGCGCCTGCGGCCAGAACGCCAGGTACTTAGCAGCGGCAGGGTCAACCGTGACCTGGCAGGCCCCTGTCGGAGGACTAAAAACACCAGCGCACGAAGACTGGGGAACCGTATAAAGAGTGCCATTTCGCGCCGCGTTGGAAGGCACCGGGACGGCCTGTGCCACACCCTTCGCCTGCCTCAGTCCCTCATAGTTGCCAAAGATAAACGTACTGTCTTTCTGAATTGGTCCGCCCGCGGAGCCCCCGAACTGGTTGCGGCGGAACGGGGACCTTTGCGGCTGGCCGGTTGTCGGATCGACGTCAAAAAAATTGCGAGCATCGAGGGCACTGTTCCGCAGAAATTCGAACGCGCTGCCGTGAAAGTCGTTGGTTCCGGACCGTGTAATGGCGTTAATCACTCCTCCGGAAGTCCGCCCGTATTCCGATGAGTAGTTGCTTGTTATAACCGAAAACTCCTGAATGGAGTCCACACCGAGTGCTGCGCCAAGCACATTGCCCGGGCCGCCGTTCGCGTAGTCGTTAACGCTGATCCCGTCGAGGCGGTAGTTATTCTGAACAGGCTTTCCGCCGCTGATCGACAGTTGCGTGCCAAAGCCTCGTTCCCCTCGATCCGTTCCTGCCGCTGCACGGAATGCAGTTTCCACCCGGGAGACTCCCGGCTGTAGGATCGCCAAGTCGGTCCAGCTTCGTCCGTTCAAGGGCAACTCACGAATGGTCCTGGAATCGACGACCGCGCTAATGTCCGAAGAGGTGAGCTGTACAGTCGGAAGTTCTGCCGTCACCTCGACTTTTTCGCTTACCGTCCCAACACGCATGGTGAAATTTAGAACCTGTTGCCCCCCCACCGTGAGCGTGATTCCTCTTTGAATCTGTGTCGCAAATCCTGGGGCTGAGATGGACACTTCGTACGGCCCAGGCAGTAGATTCGGCGCAGTGTAGTAACCGACTTTATCCGTGGTGGTAGCCCGAGTTACCCCTGTCGCCAGATTCTCTATGCTTACCTCAGCATTCGGTATCGGGCCCCCTGACGTGTCATTCACCGTGCCAGATAACGATGCTCCCGCCACTTGAGCGATAGCCGGAGTCGGCAGGAATATCGAGAATGCTAATGTGGTGCAGACTGCAAAGACACAAAAAGACTTTGTGGTATACAGTTTTCGCATCGGGTCCCCTCCCTTGATTCGAGGCGTGCCTAATGCGCCAAACCCTAGCGCCCTGTCCCAATAGTTGTCAAGCAAATTTTTAATTTGTCAGACAAGTTATGGAAGCTCGCGGATAAGTATGGCTCGAAAGCACCCAATCCAGAGTCATCCGGACGTCTTACCAGCGGTCGCGCCAGGGAGCAACATCGTCAAACTAGCCCCTAAAAGAAGAGACAACGCGAGGCCATAGATTCCAAAGGTCATCGATCCTGTGCTGCTTGTCAACCAACCAACCATTGCGGGACCAAGAAGTCCTCCCACGTTTCCCAAAGCGTTGATGATGCCCCTAGCAGCGCCTGCGGAACCGGCCGGAACCAGCAGGGGAGTCATCGCCCAGAAAGGCGCTTGCATGGACTTTGTGAAAAGCCCCGTTACCACAAGGAGCCCAAACGAAATCCAAATATGCCGGGGAAACAGTGTGGACGACCAAAGGAAGAATCCGAAGCCAACGAGTGAAAGACTAGTCCAAAGACGGCGATTCCGCGTCTTGTCCGACCCCGTGCCCACCAAGTACAGTCCCACGATTGCGGCCAAATACGGTAACGTTGTTAGCCAACCGACCGCCGATAGACTCTGCTTGGTCAAGTGTTCCACTAATGTTGGCAGCCATATGGAATAGCCATATTGTCCCGTGGTGTAACAGACCAGCAGGCCGATAAGGAGCCACAAATTTCTGTCCCTGAATAGCTGACGGTAACGGTTGCGCGGTTCCCCCTCATCATTATTCCGCCGGGAGGAGTTACTTTTTTTCTCGGCACTTAGCGCCGCGACCAGATACTCCTTCTCTTCGCGCGAAATCCACTTGGCATTCTCAGGATGATCGCTGATCATCGGAAGCCAAATCGCAATCAAGACCAGTGACACAAGTCCTTCCCCCAGAAACAGCCAGCGCCACCCGTGGGCCGAAACGATCCAGCCAGCTAAGGGATTTGTGAACAGTGTTGAGAGCGGGAGGCTCATCAAGAACAGCGCATTCGCACGGCCCAACTCCCTCCTTGGAAACCAGTGGGCAATCACCGTTAGGAGCGCCGGATACACGCCGCCTTCTGCCACGCCCAGAAGAAATCTCGCGACGAACAATTGCCAAATATTTTGCACAAATGAAGTTGCAATACAGATACTTCCCCAAGCTAGAATTGCCCCAACTATGTATCTTTTTGCGCTTCCATGCTCGGCGATGTGGCCTGCAGGCACTTGCAGGAGCAAATAGCCACAGAAGAAAACACCTGCTGCCAATCCAGCCATGGATGCCGACAAGTGCAGCGAATCGCTCATCCCTCCCGCCATCGCGAATCCAATAATCACGCGGTCCATGTACGCTACGATGTAGACAATAATGGTGGGCGGGATGATGCGTATCCATCGCTCTTTAGGGATGAAGTTCGTCCTGACGGTGAGGATGCCTTGTTGATGCCTGGGTAATTGACCGGGGCGAAGAGTTCCCCCCGACGTCACGGATTTGGGATCACGGTCCAAAATTACCCTCGGTGCGAATCGTCAAGACTCGCGATAGTTTGGCATAGGTAACATCTGTTCTGGCCAAGTGTCAATCACTTTCGCGGTATTTGTCAGGCAAGCTGCAACTTCGTTTCACACTGAATGCACTGGGCTTACTGGACCTATCTGCGCTCTAGCAAGTTGTTTCGACTTGACTTGTCAAACAAGCATTGACAGCGGCGCTCTTTCGCGGTAAAGGTATACGGGAGCGATCTTCAGTTGAACGGCCGTCGCGGAGCGCCTTGGTGGGTTGGATCCTCGGATAAGGACCGAGTCAGGACTAGAACAACAATGAAAACAAGTTTGAGTTCGACCGCCCCATCCTCGAGTACACCGCCAGCAAAAGATGTTTCAAAACCCTCACGCCGGAAAGCGTCTCGAGTCATTGAGAGTGCTCGCCTGCCTGATCGCATCTACGAACAAATTCTCGAACAGATAATTTCTGAAAAATTTGCGATTGGTGACCGCCTCCCATCTGAAAATCAACTTGCAGCGGAATACAATGTTTCACGAGCGGTAGTTCGCGAGGCCTTTTCGAGGCTCATCGCGGACGAGGTCGTGACCAGTCGTCAAGGCGCAGGCACCTTTGTTCAAAGACGACCCGGCCGCGAGTTCTTGCGCTTAGCTCCCATCGGTGGAGTTGCCGATCTAATGCGCTGTTTCGAGTTCCGCATTGCCCTCGAAGGCGAAGCCGCACATCTGGCCGCTCAGCGAAGGACGGAAGAGGACATGGCTGCGATTGATGACGCTTTCGCCAAACTCGACGAGGCCAATAGCGCGAGCGAGGTGGGAGTCCAACAGGACATCGATTTTCATATGACCATCGCTCGAGCCAGCCGGAATCAGCTCTTCGTCCAGACTCTCGACGCCCTTGCGCTACATACTTCTAATGGGATGAACGTCACGCGACGCCTTTCGCTCACACGGCACAAGAGACGTCTGCTTTTGGTTCAGGAGGAACACCGCAACGTCCTTGAAACAATTCGTGCCAGCGATGAGGAAGGTGCTCGGAGGGCGATGCGCACTCACATCGACAATGCCCGCCATCGCGCCCTGGGTGACAGTGTTGAACCCGAATCGTTGTAAGTCACTAGACTGCCATACTGGAGTGTCAAAGAGATTCGCCTGACGAGGACGCATGGGACACCGAAAAAAACCCGAGGAGTTGCGCAGCCATAAGTGGTATGGCGCCCAAGACCTGCGTTCTTTTGGCCACCGCTCGCGCTCAGCACAAATGGGCTACGAAGCGTCGGAATACGCGGGGAAGCCCGTCATCGCCATCATCAATACATGGAGCGACATCAATCCTTGTCATACGCATTTCCGGCAGCGGGCCGAGGAGGTGAAACGCGGCGTCTGGCAGGCAGGTGGCTTCCCCCTGGAAATGCCGGTCATGACGCTCTCCGAGCCCTTCCAGAAGCCCACCACAATGCTTTATCGCAACTTTCTCTCTATGGAGACAGAGGAAGTCCTGCGTTCTTATCCCTTCGATGGTTGTGTGCTGATGGGCGGGTGTGACAAGACGACTCCAGCTTTGCTGATGGGCGCGTTGAGTATGAATTTGCCGACTATATTTTTGCCCGCTGGGCCTATGCTTCGCGGCAATTGGAACGGAATTACCCTGGGGAGCGGCACCGACACGTGGAAATATTGGGCAGAATTGCGCGTGGGCAAAATCAGCCGAGACCAGTGGCAGGGCTTGGAGTCAGGCATCGCACGATCACCTGGTCACTGCATGACGATGGGTACCGCCTCAACGATGACCAGCGCGGCGGAGGTATTGGGATTCACGCTCCCGGGTTTCGCCTCAATCCCTGCTGTAGACTCGCGTCATGCACAACACGCCGCACTAACCGGCAAACGTATCGTGGATATGGTGTGGGAAGATCTCAAGCCTTCCGATTTTCTTACGGCAAAATCGTTCGACAACGCAATCACCGCAATCCTGGCTCTAGCAGGCTCGACCAATTCGATAGTGCATCTCATAGCCGTCGCTCGACGGGCGGGCTTGAAATTAACCATCGACCGTTTTGACGAACTTGCTCAATGCACTCCAGTCCTCGCTAACATTCGGCCCGCAGGCGAATTCTTAATGGAGGATTTCTACTACGCCGGTGGATTGCCAGCCCTCCTCGCTGAACTCGGAGATCTTCTGGATGGCAGCCAATTGACCGTCAACGGTTCAACCTTGGGCGAAAATATCCGAGGAGCAAAAATCTTCAACGAACAAGTGATCCGTCGGCGCAGCAATCCTGTGGTTGCGCACGACGGCCTCGCGGTGCTGCGTGGCAATCTGGCCCCGGAAGGGGCTGTGATCAAGCCTCCCGCGATGGAGTCCCGCCTCCTCCGGCATCAGGGACCCGCAGTCGTATTTCGTGATTACAACGACATGGAGTCGCGAATCGACGATCCGGCGCTACCAATCACTGCTGACTCCGTCATCGTGCTACAGAACGCGGGGCCCGTTGGGGCGCCTGGAATGCCAGAGTGGGGCCAATTGCCGATTCC
>JAFDVY010000181.1 GCA_018268785.1 Acidobacteriota bacterium
CCAAACGACGCAAACCGGCGGCGAATCGAGTCGGCAAGGTTGCCTTTTGCCGGAGTGGAGGTGGTCAAAGCGGACCGCAGGATCTCGCGGGCTTCTTCTTCCATCGAGCGTCCGTGGTGGGCGGCGCGAACGCGCAGGCGGGTCTTGGTCTTCTGGTCGAGTCGTCGAATAGTGAGTGCAGCCATGCCAGCAATGATAGCATTGCTAGCATAGAATGCAAAGAGGGATTGGGCGAGGCTCATTTCGACGTGTGAGGGCCTCCGAGCAGGGTCCATTTTTCGAAATAGTCTCGATAGTAGTGCGACGAGCTATTCGTACCGAGGTAATCGGTTTTTTCCGGGTTGAAACTTGTTTGCGCGAAATCGACCAACTTTCTGGGCAGGATCAGGAAGCGGCCGTCCGGAAGTTTCCACGCACAGATATCGAACTTGACTAAGGGCTGGCGAATACTGAGGAACGTATAGGTATGTTTGCCGTTCCCCATGGCATGCCAGCACGCATTGCGTTGAACACAAAGCTTGCCGTTTATGTAAGCACTCTTCCTGCCGAGGGGTTCCACCGAAAATCCGCGTTGTTGCGCGGCCACAAAAAACTCCGCCATTTCTTTCTTGCGGCGCTCCATTCGGCAAATGGCATGCCGCGATCTCCCATTGGCGAAGCCCATTTTCAGAGCCAGTTGACGCACGCGTTCCCGCGTCAAGCCGACGCGCCTTGAAATTTCGGCATGGGTGATGCAATTGCGCTCTAACATGGCGCGGATCAATTTGCCCTTTTTGTGAACAACGGAAAGCGTGTGCCGCTTAAAAGCGCGGTTGCTGATTTGAAGCCGGCAGGTTTGGCAGTAACGCGCGGATTTTGGCATGGATATTCACCCAGAATATAATATAACAATACCAGTAACCTCACACGGCCGCCAGAATCCATCTCATAAATGTTCGGGACGCGGCGAAAACCGCGCGAGGAATGACAAGCGGGCTAGGTTGCAGGCGTTGCTCTGCGAGAGTAAGTGCGGAATTTGCGAAGACGCGAAAAAAAACGGTGAGTGCCGGCGATGTCCCGGGCGATTTGAGTTTTTAGTTCTTCCGTGCCGGAGAATTTCTTTTCTTCACGGAGCTTTTTCCAGAAACGAATTTCGATGCGTTTCGTTTCGAACTCCTTTGGGGCGTCGAGCAGGTGCGTTTCCACGGTGAGCGAGGAGCCGTTGAACGTCGGACGCATGCCGATGTTTGTAACGGAGCGCCGGCTTTTTGTCTCGCCATCGAGCAATGTTCGCGTGATGTAGACGCCGTTCGCCGGCAAAATTTCTTGTTCCGGTTCGAGATTGAGCGTCGGAACCGTGAATCTGTGGCCGATGCCTGCGCCGGAAACAACTTCTCCGGTCAGGGCAAACGGGCGGCCCAGCAGACGGCCCGCATGAGTGACGTCGCCCAGCGCGACTTCGCGGCGAATTACAGTGCTGCTCACAATTTCGCCGCGGTAGATCACGGGCGGAACAACGATGACTTCGAAATCGTGGAGGCGTCCGAGTTCCTGAAGAAGCGCAGTGTCGCCGGCCTGTTTGTGGCCGAAGTGGAAGTTTCCGCCAACCAGCACGGCCCGAACGCGCAGTTGAGTGACGAGAATATTCTCAACAAATTCCCGGGGAGAGAGCAGGGAGAGTTCGCGCGTGAAATTCTGCACGACGGCGGATTCGAGGCCGACGAACTGAAACCATTCGAGGCGCTGTTCATTGGTGGAGAGCCGCTTAGGAGCGACTTCCGGGCGAAGCACTTTTAAGGGCGCGGGCTCAAAGGTAAGAGCCGTCGCAACATCGCCGGAAGTTTCCGCGCGCGCCGCAACATCACGAAGAATTTCCTGATGGCCGAGATGGATGCCATCGAAATTGCCTATGGCAAGCACACTGCGGCGGTTCAGCGGTGTGTAATGCCCGTGCCAGCCTTGTGGGGAAGCGAACACGCGGAATGCGCGCCGGCCAATGTGCGAATGTGCCGAGGCGGGAACTGAAGCATCCTCAACTTCCACATCGAACTGCAAACCATCGTAGCCAAGCTGTACGTGCGAATACCCGGATGAGCGAAGCCGCTTATTGGTGGCGGCGTGAGGCAATTCGTGTGCGATGTGAGTGAACCAGGCCCGCCGGGGTTTTAGCCGATCGATGATCGCGAGAGCCTGCTCGACGGTTTGGTGCATGGGATGCGGAGTGTCGCGCAACGCGTCGATAATCAGATCGTCCAGATCCTGCAACAAAGGGAATGATGCCTCGGGGATTTCGCTGAAATCCGTGAGATACGCCGCGCGGCCAAAGCGAAAGCCCAAAACGTTTAGATCGCCGTGAATCAGGGGAATGGGCGTGATGGTCGTGCCCAGCAAATGCAACGGCCCATTCACATTGTGAAGTGTAACCATCGGCACAGAGCTGACTTTGGGCTTGCCGTCGAATACGTAGTAGTAGGCGTTGCGGAGCACTTGAAACGCTTCCTTGTTGCCGTACACAGGAAGAATCGTATTCTGGCGAAGATTGAACGAGCGAATATCGTCGAAGCCAAAGATGTGGTCTGCGTGAGCGTGGGTGAGCAACACCGCATCCAGGCGCTGCATGCGAGTACGAAGCGCCTGCTGGCGAAAATCAGGTGTCGTGTCTATGACCACGTTCTGCCCGTTGCGCGAGAGAAGCAGGGAAGGGCGCAGGCGATTGTCCTGGGGGTCGGAGGAATTGCAGACCGGGCACGGGCAACCGAGGGACGGGACGCCCATGGAAGTGCCAGAGCCAAGCATGGTCAGTTTGAGCGGGTTCGCGGGCATCTCAGAGAAATTCTTGCACAACGCAGCTTTTGGAAATCTAGCGGGTCTTGGCCTTCGCCTGTGTCGCTTGTGCGGCGAGCGCCTGGTTGACCTCGAGATAGGTCAGCTTCAATTTGCCGAGCAGGTCGAGCAAGAGACTCTCATCTTCCGGCGCAAGATTGCCTTTGGTCTTTTCATGGAGCGCGTCGAGCATGTCAATCAATTCGCGAGCCGCATCGGGATCGATCATGGGCTGGCCAGTGCGCGGGTCGGCGTACGCGCCCAGAACCATGGCCGCGTTGCTGCCGAGCATTCGAATCAAATTTTCAAAAGCAGGCGAGCGTTTGGGCGGCTCGACAGCAGGAACTTCCTGCGCAGGAGCCTCAGCGGGCGGAGCAGGCACTTGTTTGGCGACTTCAGCTTCCTTAACGGCTTCGCGAGCTTCTTCTTCGACGGCTTCCTTGCGAAGCTGGCCATCGTCGGTGAAAAGCCGCCGGTCAATGACGCGAAAAGACTCTTCTGATTTGTGCTCGGACACGGGAACGACCTCGATTCGGCTGATAAACGGATATTTTAGCATGGTTCGCGCGGGCCGTTGTCTGGAGCGCTGCTTGCGAAACACCGAATGGCAATTTAAAGTGGACGCCTTGCGTTTGGTGTGGGTGTTAGTCCAGACAGTGCGGGAGTCCTCGGAGCGAATTGCGAACAGATGGCTAAGCGCGGCAGGAAACAATTCAAATCCCGAAAACACACTGGCGTTGCGAAGAAGAAAGACTCGCCCGGGGTGTGGTTTGAAAAGCTTGTCAAATTACAGGCTCGTTTGCGGGCACCCAATGGGTGTCCCTGGGACCGCGAGCAGACGCACATGACCCTGCGGACCTACCTGATTGAAGAGGCTTACGAAGTGCTCGAGGCGCTGGAGGGCGGGGACGACGGCAAATTCGCGGAGGAGTTGGGAGATTTGCTGCTTCAAGTGGTGTTCCACGCGGACATCGCAAGGGAGGAACGTCGATTTGATGCCGCCGACGTGATTCAAGGAATCCACGACAAGATGGTTCGCCGGCATCCGCATGTTTTCGGCAAAAAGCGGGCCAAGGACGCCAAAGCCGTGCTGAAGAGTTGGGAGAAGATAAAGGCGGAAGAGCGCAAAGCCAAGGGGCGGAAGGATGAAGTTAAGCCGGCATCTCTGTTGGACGGCGTTTCCCATGCGCTGCCGGGGACGATGGAGGGATTCCAATTGACGCGCCGCGCGTCGCGCATTGGCTTTGACTGGGATTCGGCGGAAGGCGTTCTGGACAAGCTGGCGGAAGAGGCAGGCGAATTGCGAAAAGAGATCGCGAGCGCAGATGCAAAGCGAATCGAAGAGGAGACTGGAGATCTGCTATTTGCCGCCGTGAATCTGGCGCGATTCCTGCATGTCGACCCTGAAATTGCGCTCAAGAAAGCGAATGTAAAGTTCGCCGCGCGTTTCCGGGAAATGGAACGCATGGCACGCCGAAGCGGGAGGGAATTGGCTGAAGTTCCGCGTGCGCAGATGGAGTCGCTCTGGGACAAGGCGAAAAGCGCGGAGCAAGAACTGGCGAGCGTGGTGCGATGAGCGAAATTGTAGTGCGCAAGTGCGAGAGGGTAGAAGAATTTCACGCCTGCGTCGAGCTACAACGCGAAATCTGGGGCGAAAACGACCTGGAGGTCGAACCGGCCACTCTTTTTGTGGTGGCGTCGCACACCGGCGGGCAGGTGCTAGGCGCCTTCGATGGCGCGAAATTGGTCGGCTACACCCTTGCCGTGCCCGGAGTGCGCAACGGCGTGCCCTATCTTCATTCGCACATGACCGGAGTTCTGGCTAAATATCGGGACCGGGGAGTCGGACGGCTTCTAAAATTATTTCAAAGAGAAGAAGCTTTGGGGCGGGATATTCGGCTCATCGAATGGACTTTCGATCCGCTGGAAACGCGGAACGCGCACTTCAATTTGAATCGCCTTGGAGCCATTTGCCGGCGGTATTTGCCGAATCTTTACGGAATTACGACTAGCCCATTGCACCGGGGCCTGGCAACGGACCGGCTCGTAGCGGAATGGCTGCTCGACTCTCCGCGGGTGATCGCAGCGGTGGCTCAAGGAATCGTCGAGCCGGCGATTGGCGGCGGGCACATTTTGCTTCCCGTTGACCTGGAGCGAAGGAAGACAGAGGAGCCCGAACGTCTGGCTGACGTGCAATCGCATTTGCGGCGCGAATTTGCGGAATGGTTTGGGCGGGGTTACGCAGCCGTGGCATTGCAGTCGAGCCCGAGAGGAATTGAATACGTGATGGTGCCCTGGAGCGACTTTTAGAGGAACGAATGAGACTGCTTGGCTTCACTCTTCGAGAGTTGCAAATGCCGCTGGTCACGCCGTTTGAGACCAGCATGGAGCGCACAACCGTGCGCCGAGTCATGCTCGTTGAGGCGAACGTCGACGGGTCGACAGGCTGGGGCGAATGTGTGGCCGGGGAGACGCCCTCGTACAGTCCCGAAACGGTCGAGACAGCCTGGCACATTCTGCGAGATTTTCTTTGGCCGATCCTCGCCAAGAAAGAATTTGCGTCCGCCGCCGACGTTTGGGGAATGATGGAATGGGTGCGTGGCCACAATATGGCAAAGGCCGCACTCGAATCGGCAATTTGGGATGCTCAAGCAAAACTTGAAGGCGTGCCATTGTGGAAATTGCTGGGCGGGGAACGCCCGGAAATTGCGAGTGGAGTTTCGATCGGCATTCAAGAGACGCTCAAAGAACTTGTTCAGGCTGTTCAAGTAGAACTTGAAGCCGGCTACCAACGCATAAAGATAAAAATTAAGCCCGGCATTGACGTGGAGCCTGTGCGGAGGTTGCGAAAAGAGTTTCCGGGAATCAAGCTAATGGTGGATGCGAACTCCGCGTACCGATTGGAAGACTTTCCGCTGCTGAAAGAGCTGGATACCTTTTACCTGATGATGATTGAACAGCCGCTTGGCTGGGACGATTTGTATGGGCATGTCGAGCTACAGAAGAAGCTCGATACGCCGATCTGCCTCGACGAATGTATACACACTGAGGAGCAGGCGAAAGCGGCGATTGAACTCGGTGCGTGCCGAATCATCAATATAAAAATGGGGCGTGTGGGTGGCCACGCAGTGGCCCGCAAGATACACGACCTCTGCCAACAGAACGGTGTTCCCGTGTGGTGTGGCGGGATGCTGGAGTCCGGTATCGGCCGAGCGCATAACATCGCGCTTTCCACGCTTCCCAATTTCACCCTGCCGGGAGATGTGACAGCCAGCAAACGGTATTGGGACGAGGACATCATCGAACCGGAAGTGGTAGTCTCACCGCGGGGAACGATTTCTGTGCCGCAGGGGCCGGGAATCGGATTTGTGCCGCGCATGAATCGGATTG
>JAFDVY010000182.1 GCA_018268785.1 Acidobacteriota bacterium
CTCCTTACTGATACTGAGGCGTGATTCGGAGCCTACGTTCCCGCATGGGCGTATCATGGAAGCTGAAGGCAAGACCTCCCGCATTTCGCGAGGTGTTCGATGAGGGCTCAAGTTTTCTTCAGCGCGGTTCTGCTTGCTACTTTTCCGAGTATTGGTTCCGCTCAGCAGCAGAGCCACATGCGGCGCGCTACGGAACAAAGCGGCGGCTTCATGCAGGGCGGAATGCATCACAAAATCGCCGCGACGGTCATGCTTGGTCAAACGATCAACACGACTGCCCACACCATCACACTACGCGTCGGCCCACTGACCTTGCCGGCGAACACTTCGCACATGAACATGCCGCAGCCGCGGGACCTGACGTGGACGATTCCGCTTACGGGCTGGTTGCTCTCGTATCATCCGCGCATTGTGGATGCGTCCGGCAACAGTGTTCCGGGCACAGTTCTGCATCACGTGGCTTTCTGGAATGAAAACCGGTCGGACTTTCTCTGCCCCAACAAGGAAGAACACATCTTTGGAGCGGGCGGGGAGCTTACGGATTGGGCCAATATTCCGGGGTACGGCTACCGCGTGCAGAAGAACGACCGGATACGCATCGAAACGATGATTCATAACCCGACGCCGACTTCCTATGACAAGGCATTTCTCGAGATCGAGATCCGCTACCTGGACGATGCTTCCCCGGCACCGGTGAAGGATTTCTATCCCGCATGGATGGACGTGGAAGTTTGCGGGAATTCGGGCTATGACTTGCCTGCAGGCCCAAGCGAAAAATCGGGGTCTATTGCAGTGAAGTTCGACGGCGTTCTGCTCGGGGTCGGCGGCCACATGCACGACTATGCGAGACAAATCGTGCTGGAAAACACGACACACAAGGAAACCATCGCGACCCTTCAGGCAAAGACGGACGACAAGGGCCATTTGCAATACATGCCAGTCGTGACTTTTTTCGCCGCCGGAGGCCAGAAAATTTCCGCCGGGGATCGGCTCAAAATCACGGCTTCGTACGACAATCCGACGGGTAAGCTGCTTCGCGAGGGTGCGATGGGGATTGTTGTCGGGTACTTCGTTCCTTCGGATGATGGATTGTTTGCGGCGTTTCGTCATGCCGCGAAAACGCCGGAGCACAACATGCATGATATGCATGACATGAAGGACATGCCCGGCATGGCCCACGACCAATAGCCGGCGGCTGAAGACCGTTGCAACGGGTCACACCCTTACGCAATTTCACGGGGAATAAAAAGCCTGGGAGAGCAACTCGCCCAGGCGCTTCTCGCTACGAATCGTGATGCGTTACTTTCTTCGAGCTAGGCACGGCTAGGCGTCGGACGCTCCGTAAATCCTTTTCAACGATCGTGCCCCCGGCTTCACGAACGTCAGCCGCCAGAAATTCTCAGCTGGAGAAATGAACTCGACTCCGACGTATTTGTGACCGTTGCGATGCCGCCGCGTGGAAACGATGCGGGCCTGCACGGATTGCCGCGTATGCTCGTTCATCAGAACCAGCGTCTGATCAATGATCACGTCTTCTTCCAGATGAACCAGGCAACCGTATTGGCTGAGTACCTGAGTGGTGGTGCTCACGATGAATTTGTCGCCCGCGATATTTTCGCCATCCACGCGGATGGGCACGGCCAGGGTCACGCGGCTCGACCGGCGTTTCTCTCCCCGACGATAACTCGGAATTGCCACCCTGCTCCTCGCTGGAATTCTGCAATCCGGTGAATCGCCGGTTGCGAATTTCTGCTTCGCTATCTATCTTACGTCGAGGCTGAAGCCCCGACCTCCCAAGAGCATTTATGAGATGACTTCCAACACCCTGGAGGTCCGCAGCCTAATCCCTCCGCAGAGCCGCCACATTCTATATTCTATGAGATAAGCGTACCGCAAGGTCTTCCCGGCGTTAAATCGTTTTTCTGGTTGCTTGCCCGCTTGGGTCGATCAAACTCCGGCTACTGACGCCGACACACCCATCCCCGCGTCACTTTCTCTACGGAATGGTGATGCGAGATGCAAAATCGTTTCTTTCTGCGCATCGCAAGGACCGGGTTGCGCGCAATTGCGAAATGGCATGGCGAATCTGGCCGTGCGTACTTCAGAGAAGCAAGAGGTTCTACGCAGTTCCCATTTCCGGGCGGGAACGCGATATGCGGGCGCAGGAATGCGCGATGATTTCCAGAATCTCGCTGCCGTAACGACCAGTTCTTTTTTCTCCGAATCCTCTCACGGTGCGCAGTTGTGATACGGATTCCGGCAATTTTGCGCAAAGCTCGTTGAGCACCGAATCGTGCAAAATCACAAAAGCGGGCACATTCGCGGATCGAGCCTTCTTTCGTCGCCATTCTTTCAGTGCATCGAGCAAGCCACTCAGCGGCGAGGGGATTGTCTTGAGGCTGGCTTGCCTCTTGGCTTTTCCGGTTGTGCGCCGCGATTCGGTCCACTGCGGTCGTGGCGCCGGAGCAAGACTCGAGTGCGACATCCGCGAACAGGCGTCGCATTTTCCGCAGGAGGTCCATTTTGGGGTTTCCCCAAAATGGCGGCAGATTTCGAGCTGGCGGCAGGCGGAGCCATCCACAAATTCGCGGATCTCATGGAAGCGCTGCCAAGCATGCTGCTTCTCCTGCTCGTCGCCGATTTGCCCGATGAAATAACCGATCGTGGCTTGATCCCGCTGCTGCCAGAGAAGCAAGCAGTCAGCGGGAAGTCCGTCTCTGCCCGCGCGTCCGGCTTCCTGGTAATACTGTTCGACGCTTTTCGGAAGGGCGAGGTGAATTACGGTGCGCACGTTGGGCTTGTTGATTCCCAGGCCAAACGCCATGGTGCCCACTACCACGCGCACTTCATCGGCTGACCATAGCTGCTGATTTTTGCGGCGCTCCTCTGCATCCATTTTTCCGTGGTAAGCGACAGCGGCAATTCCGTTCGCTTCCAGAAATTCCCTCACTTCCTCGACGCGCTTGATGGTGGAAGCATAAACGATCGCGCTGCCCTCCTGCAGATTGCGGAGGGAGGCCAGCAACATCGCTTCCTGTTCAGTTCGGGTTGTTTCGCGCGCCAGATAGCGGAGGTTTGGGCGATAGAAACTTGCGATTAGTTTAGAAGGATTGCGCAGGCTGAGTTGTTGCACGATGTCATGCCGTACGCGCTGCGTCGCACTGGCGGTGAACGCCGCAATAGGCAGTGAGGGGAACCTGGCCCGCAAGCGATTTAGCTGCCTGTATTCGGGACGGAAGTCGTGGCCCCATTCGGAAATACAGTGGGCTTCATCAATCACAAAAAAGGAAAGGTTCAGGGATTTGAGCCAGCGCAGCGTATCTTCCTGTGCGATCGATTCGGGCGAAAGATACAGAAGACGGAACGCGCCAGTCATCGCTTCCCCGCGCAGTCTTTCTTTTTGCGATTGGGCAAGCGTGCTGTTGATGGCCGCCGCCGGGATTCCCATTTCGCCCAGTTGAGCCACTTGATCCTGCATCAGCGCGATCAGCGGAGAAATAACAATGGCTGTGCGGCCCTTGGCTAAAGACGCAGGCAACTGATAACAGAGCGACTTTCCACCACCCGTGGGCATGACTACGCAAGCGTCGCGCCCATCCGCGATGCTGCGCGCAATCTCTTTCTGTCCAGGACGAAAAGAGGTGTATCCCCAATGGCGGGAAAGGGCGCCCAAGAGCTGAGATTCGGAGAGCACGGGAAACTCCTTGCAGCGGATGAAAGCCTAAGGCGAGCGTAGATATTTGCCTTTTATTCGCTTCGGGTCAAGCGCATTTCTGTTAATAAACTGCGGAGTAATCTACCCGGCTTTGCGGGGAGGGGAACTGGCCCTGCCGAATCGTTCCTGCTACCTTCGAAGAGGAGCGAAATTCGGCCGCCGCGAGGCGGCCCGGCCAGGAGAGTTCGATGTCAACCTTTGGATTGATTGAATACCAAGATGCCAGCGCGGAAGTCCGCGCGATTTATGACGACATAATGGCCACGCGCAAGACGGACTGGATCAATAATTTCTGGAAAGCCATTGCGCATGACCCCGCCAATTTGAAGCGAACCTGGGAGAGCATAAAAGCCATCATGGGGCCGGGGGCAATCGACCCGCTCACGAAGGAACTCATCTATGTGGCCGTCAGTGTGACCAACAATTGCCACTATTGCATTGCGTCCCACACAGCGAGCGCGTTCAAGAAGGGAATGACGCCGGAGATGTTCAAGGAGCTGCAGGCGATTATCGGGATGGCCAATGAAACGAACAAGATGGTCACGGGCTATCAGGTGGAAATCGACGAGAGGTTCAGGCCGCCCCTGAAGAAATAGCGCGCGAAAAATTTTCTAAAGGGGCGTATCGACGCAATTTCTTCGCCTGTCCCGATGGACAGGTTTCCCTGTAGTACGCGTGTACTATCGCCGCTTCTTTCCCCAGCACGGAATATATAGAGGTTCACGCGACCTGCGTCTGGCAGGCCACGGTGAAATTCCACGCAACGAGTGAGCCCCATGCCACCCATCGCAAAAGAGCCCGAAGCGCAAAATTCCTCAGCGGCGGCTTCGCCACATTCCACGCAGAAAGTGCAGCCGGTCGCCCTCGAAATCGCGGTGACGGTAAACGGCGCGCGATCCGTGGATGGCTCCGACAAGCGCGAACCATTTTCCGAAACGACGCAGACCGTTCTGGTTTTTGGCAGTGGGGCCGTGATTCGCCTCAGCTCTTCCGTCGCTCCAGGGCAGTTGCTTTTTCTGACGAATGAAAAGACGAAAAAGGAAGTTGTCTGCCAGGTAGTGAAATCGAAGAACTATCGAAGTGTCAGCGGCTACGTCGAACTTGAATTCACGGAACAGGCAATCGGCTTCTGGGGCATGCGTTTTCCCACGGACAGAATCGGAAACGCGCCCGTGGCTCCCAGCGCGGCGCCCGCCGCAGTTGTTCCTGCGAAGCCAGTTCCGGTTGCGGCTTCGAACGAGGCAAGCCCGGTTCTCTCTACAGCTCCAATTGCGGTTGCGCCTCCGATCGCGGTGGTGCCTCCGCCGGCTCCCGTGGCGCCAGCGCCGATCACCGCGGCTCCCGTGAGTATCGCGCCACCCGCGCCGCCAACCGACAGCGCATCCGAAGAATTGAAGAAACAGGCCGCTCGTCTGCAAGAACAGCTCTCTTCCATGCTTTTTTCCGAGACGCCAGCGCCGGCTGAAGCCGCCGCGCCGGTTGTTCCACCCGCGGCGATTTCCGAAGCGAGCACGGAAATCCTGGAAATGGCGAAGACCGAGCCGCCTGTTTCGCAGATCGATCCAGCGCCTGCTGCAAAGCCCTTCGAGCCGCTCGCTCTTGCGCCGATCGCGGCAAAGCCAACTGCCTCATTGCACGAGGAAGAGGTAAAGATTCCGTCGTGGCTCGAGCCGCTGGCGCGCAACGCAGCAGCCCCAGCACCGCCGGTAGTCCAGCAATCCGCGCCCCAACCCGCGGTATCTCATCCGGCGCCGGTTGCGCTGACCGATGAGCTCGACGCGCAGGTAGCGGGCGAGTCTTACGACTTCGGAAGCAAGCCGGAAGCGACTGCGCCTGCGGCCCCAGCGGATAGCGGCGAACTGCAAGTTCCCAATTTTGGCTCGGACCTTTTCGCCAGTTCAGAAATGTCAGCCGCTGAACCAGCGGAAGGCGGAAGCAAGAAGGGAATCTGGATCGGCGCCATTGCGGCGACGGTTCTTCTGGCCGCAGGCGGCGGTTATTGGTATACGCAGCAACCGAGCCGCGCAGCCGCGAGCACGACTGCCGCTGCAGTTTCGCAGCCAGTTTCGCCGTCTGTCGCGCAAACGCAATCGCAATCGTTCGCCGCGGCGTCTGCACTGCCAAGCGCCAAGACGTACGCAACGCCGAGTCAGCCTAACAATGTTCAGCCTC
>JAFDVY010000183.1 GCA_018268785.1 Acidobacteriota bacterium
GAAGAACGGAAAAGAAGGAAAAACCACAAGAGCTTGTGGTGCATGGTAGCATCCACCACAATTCCCGCCCGAAGCACGTGCGCCCAGAGAGACCGCGCGCGGACCCGCGCGGTCTCCACCCCATGACGCCACCAGTGAAGAAAGGCGAGAAACGCCCGAAGCATTGGAAGAAGCCCGGGCCGCCGCCGCGCCAGCGCGGCGTCAGCCCCCAGCTTCGCTACTACAGGAAGAACCGGAAAAAGATTCTGGCGAAGAAGGCATGGCGCAAGAGACGCCGGACACCAGAGGACAGAGGCGAGAGAAAACAACTCGCTGCGCTCGCCCAGACTTTCGGCAGGGGCTTCCGAGTCTGCAGGGCCACGGCCCTCGACCGGCCCCCGTTGAAATACCTCGACGCGCAGGGGAACCTGCGCGTCGAGGAAGACCTCAGCGCGGAAGAGCTAATCGCAGACTGGAAGAAAAAAAATGCGCGAGCGTAGCATCGCGAAGCTCGAAAGAGAACTCCGAGGAAAACTCCTCAACGCCGCAAGTCGTTTGCTTTCAGAGGCGGAGAAACAGGCAGCGGAAGGAAGGCCCCACCTGCTGCGCACGATTGTGGCCATCAGCCGGTCAGCCGCGACCACCGAAGCGGCCAAAACGAGGGCGGAACTCGCCGATTCCGCCCTCGAGCTGAAGGCCACAATCCACGAGCTAGCGGCGCAAGCGCCGGACGACCTCGCCATCGAAATAGACCTGCCACGGCCCGAACGGGCCTAGCCCGTTCTTCCTCTCCAAACCGAAAGGCCCCGCTGGCGACCGAAAACCGCACGGTCGCCAGAAAACCACTGGCGACCGTCCCACAATCATGCTAGGGTGCCAATAGGAGTGGTGGCCGCAGCCGAGACAGACCACAACCTCTAGCGACTCATTTCATACGGTCAATCCGCCCGCAGTACCAGTGTTTCGCACTCGCCAAGACCCCAGCCAAGTCCGCAAGAATGTGGGTGTTATGGGCCTATTGGGCAAGATGCCCGTTGCCATCCGCAGTACGTTTCGGTAACGTACTCACACCGTAGTTCTCCCCTACGCAGCGCCCAAATAGCCTTTCGAGTCCCGGAGGGGCCTGTGTCAAATCAGCAAAAGCGCATTGCCGTTATCGCCATTCATGGTGTCGGCCACCATGAGTCGGGCGCGACCGCCCAAGCCGTCACGGACCTGCTCGGTGGAGTCGAGATGGATTCATCGCGTAGCGGTAGAAATCGCTACACGCCATTCTCTTTGCAACAAGTGCAAATCGCTCTTCCGCCGTCTTCCCCTCGTGTTGCAAAAGCATCTCTAAACCTCTTCAGTTGGAAGCAGTTGAGATATCTATTTGAAGAGAGACGCGGAGTATTCCGCGACCTGTATACATGGACTTCGTGGTTCGGCAGGAAAGGGGAATCGAAAGAACACGTTCTGGAAAGACACGCGAGCGATCGAAAAATCGATATCGCTACGGAATTCATGCAGGTTCAGCTCGCCGAGTTTGCCGGAGACAAGTCTAAGAACACGTTCACGACCTGGCGACACAGCGGACGGCGGCTTGGGGAAGGGAATGAAGCAAAGAAGGACGTAGACGTTTTCGAAATGTATTGGGCCGATCTCGCGCGGCCAAACAATTCCTTTGTCCGATTTCTGTTTTCCTTTTACCAGTTGCTCTTGCATTTGGTGAGTCTTGGACGCATCGCCCTGGATCAGGCTTGTTTGGAGCACGCTGGAAAATTGGATTGGTTTATCTACCTGCGGTCCTACACGTACGCTTCCCGCGTGCTGACGCTAGGCGTTCTGCCGTTGCTTGTTTTGCTTTATGGAGTGGCGTTAGCACCTCTGCCGCTTCTTCTTCCCGTTGGATTTACGCGAGCGGCAGTTGGCGGCGGAGTTGTGGTTCTGGCGGGTCTTGCCATTCTGCTATTTTACAGCCTCAAACGGAGGCCCTTTCCCGGGACGAGCAGTTGGTGGTTTTGGCTGATTCCGTCTGTTATTCCTGGAGTTGCGCTGGGCTGGTTCCTGGCGCGGAATCAGGTTTCTGCTCCCGCGGTTCTGGTCGTGGAATGGTGGATTGCAGGAGCAGGCGTTTCCTACTGGATCTTTGCGCAATACGATCTGGTACGCAACGGCGCAAAACAAGCCGGTGAAGTTTTTATCGGGCTGGTGACCGTGGCGTTTGTCTTTCTCTTATGGTCGCGACACTCATTCGATGAAGTCGCCCTCAAAACGACATCCTCGCTGCTTGTGCAAGGCGAGTTCCTCGTACTTCGCTTCTTTGTCCTCCTTTTTGTTCTACTGACCGTGTTTTCTTTCCTCATGGAGTTGTTTTGCCGCGCCAGGCTCGCGCTGCAGCCGGACTCGATGGCGCTGTCAGCCCGTGCGCGCGCGGCCGCGCAGACATCGCGATTCGCGATGGCAATCCCCGCGCTCCTGATTCTACTTTTGGCAGTGTTTACGGGCAGTGCCGCCTATCGTTTTGCGAACGCGCATACCCTATACAGCGGAGCATTGGCGGAAACCATCCCACCACCGCTCGGCATCGCGCAAACCGTGTTGAGCGCCGCGGATTCGCGGAAACTGCTCGACCGAGTGGAAGAAGATCGCAGGAGATCGCAAGAATCAGGCAAAGGCGCAAAAACTGCCGTTGAGCCTGCGCAGTCTCGAACCGGGCACTCAGTTCATGCCGTGTTGCAAGGCCTGATCATACAATCTGCGCCGCCCGGAATGATTGTGACGATCAGTCTCGCCGCAATCGGATTCCTGGCGCTGGGGCTGATTGTCTTGCCTTCGGTTTACTTCGAGAAATTTCCGCCACGCATCGCCAAAAATCTCCCCGCACGGCTCCTTGGTGGCTGGTTGTCGTCGGGCTTCCGGCATTTTCGCTGGACGGTGGCTCTTTTGTGGTCCGCGGTATTTCTTGTGCCGGTAATCACCCTTGTAGTCGCCATTTGGATGTACACGCGGCCGGATGCTCCTCATGAACCATTCCTTCTCTATTTCTATTCGTTGCCTTTGATGGCCAAGGGAGAGGCGCAACTTCTTACTTTGGGGGGCGTGATCGCCGGCTCGGCCGTGGTCCTGGCCGGAATTTTGGTGAAGTACCTGAGCTCGGTGCTCGACACGATTCTTGACGTAGACACGTACCTTAGAACTGGACCTCCCGACGCGACTCCGCGCGCGATGATTGCCGAGCGGTACGCTTCGCTGCTTCGGCATATCCATGCGTGCCGCGGAGAGAACGGGATTCCCGCGTACGACCATATCGTCATTGTTGCGCATAGTCTCGGCTCGCTCATCACCGCGGACCTCATGCGCTTCCTGCACCAGAATCGAATGTCTGGCTGGACGGAATATGCTTTTGACGAGCCGGTCTGCCGGCCGCTGCCGGTCTATTTCTTTTCGATGGGATGCCCTTTGCGCCAGTTACTGAACCGCTTTTTCCCTCACTTGTATGGATGGGTGCGTCCAGTGCCGGAAGACACGGGGGTGCCGTTTCCTGCGAGTGAGCCCGGTACTCCAATTGAACCGGCCACAGCGCCTCAGCCTTCCGATTTGGGAATGAAGCAGTGGGTGAATTTCTATCGCAGCGGGGACTATGTTGGCCGTTCCATCTGGACCAATCACATTCTGGGACGAACCGGCGGCGGCGACGAGGAAGGAGCTTATCCGAATCCCGCAACGCCAACGATTTATTTTGAAGCTGCCACAGCTGAAACGTCGGAACGCGTGGATGCGTGCATTGGTCTTGGATCCCACACACACTATTGGGACCGCACGGCGCCGGATGTGGGCAATCAACTGGACGCGCTGATTGCCAGCTAGAGCGGTCGCGAGTGGTTATTGGCGTGGCGAGCCGAGCTCTGGGCTCATGGCGCGTTCCGGCATGGGCACGTTTGTTTCGCGGATCGGGCGATCCATTTCTCCAGGACGCGCAGGCGCTTCGAGACCGTCGGTAAGCAAATAGCCCTGCAGCGCAATTCCATTCGTCCAGACATTTTCAAGTGCGACAACGTATTCCGCGTGCAGTTCAAAAAGGCGCCGCTGCGTGTCCAGTACGCGAGGGAAGGAGGCTAGCATTTCGCCGTGTCTTTGGTCCATCAACATGTACGCCCTTCTTGCGCGTGGCAAAATTTCCATGCGATATTGTTCGGCCATCAGCCTGGCGTTTGAATATTGATCGAGCACATTCGCAGCTCTTTCCCGCAGAGTTAGTGCGATGCGGCGCTTCTCTTCTTCGGCACGATCGTTCTCCGCGAGCGCCGCTGTCACATTTCCCTGGTTGCGGTTGAAAATGGGAATTTCCACGCCAAGTTCCGCAGTTCCTTCCCACCCAGTCGCTCGGGGTAATGTTCCGATCAACTCGTTGTTGTATAGCAACCCGCCGCGCAAACGAAGATCGGGAATCGCTTCTCGCTTGGCGCGGGCAAGTTCCGCGTTGTTTCGTGCCGCGCTGGCATCCGCAATTCGTACCGCGGGACTGTTCCGGCTGATCGCGTCGAGCACTTCGCCATCGGAGAGTTGAGGCCATCCTTCCTCCAGATTTCCCTCGACCGTTGCGCGTTCCAGTTCCGGTTGGCCGATCGCTGCGGCCAAAGACCGCCACTCCTCACGCAGTGTATTTTCTTGCATGCGCGCTGCCAGGCCGAGCCGGTGGGCTTCCACTTCCGCTTCCAGAATTTCCGTTTCGTCGGCTTGACCCGTGTTCCCTAGTCTCTTTGCAGTCGCTGCGTTTTGATTTGCAATTTTTGCCAGCTGCGCGCGAACGTCCGCGAGTTCCTGAGCGGCAAGCACGCGATAGAACGCCATCTTTACCGCCGTCTCGACTCGGATCTTTTGTTCTTCGGCTTCGATTTCCGCCAGAGAAGCTTCTTTAGCGAATACGTCGCGGCTCTTTGCCAGTTTCCCCGCCGTCACAATGCGTTGTTCGACGAAGAACCCCTGCTTGCCGCCTCCTGTCTCACCGCCGCGAATTTCATCGCCGAAATAGCCGACCACGGGGTTTGGCAGGAGCCCCGCTTGCTGCTGACGTGCTTTTGCCGCGCGGATGCCTGCCTCTGCTTGCCGCAGTGTAGGATTTCTTGCATGCGCAATTTGCTGCGCAGCTTCAAGAGTGAAGAGTTTTTGTCCCGCGCCCATTTGCGCATGCCCGAATCGCGGAAGCTCCACGCTGAATGGTTCCGCGTCGTCATGATGATGGGCCTCGCCTTGCTGCACGGGCATCTGCATCGCGGGCATGGGTTGCTCTTGCGCAGAGGCAACTTCGAAGCACAACAAAAGGCTCGCGGACAAAATTACAATATTCCGCACACCGCAGAAGCGACTATGAATCATGGCGCACCTCGTTCCTTGCGATGGCTGAGCTTTTTCGTCGCATGATCTCGTCGTATTTCTCTGCGGGCAGCACGCGCATCATCGTCATCATTCCCATCATCCCTGCGCTCCAGTTCTTTGGCAGACCGAGCGTTTCCGGTTTCTCCACCAGTTCATCCATGCCCATTTCCATGAATGCATCCTGAGGGAAGCCCGGAATCTGCTCAGCGTCTTTGGCCACGGGGGAAGGATGCATGTGTTGAAATTTGGCGCTGGCAGCAAGCGACTGCATTTGCCGCATGGCGGACTCTTCCGTTAAATCCGCCGTCGAAATTTGCCGGTCACGCAGCAGGTCCATCATCGAATTCATCATGTGATGTGGCAGGTGACAGTGAATCATCCAGTCGCCGGCATATTTCGCTTCGAACTCGACGACTCTTGCCTGCGCCACGCCCACCAACACTGTGTTCATCGGAAACCACGTGGATTCAGGGGCACGCCCGCCTTCCGTGCCGGTAACGACAAACTGGTTGCCGTGCAAATGAATTGGGTGGTGGTCCATGCCG
>JAFDVY010000184.1 GCA_018268785.1 Acidobacteriota bacterium
ATCAGGGAAGGCACGCCTTCGCAGCTCAAGCAAGGGTCCGCAAACACCACTCGCATCGAAGTTCGTCTCGCCAAGCCAGAATCCGATGACTCGCTACGATCTCTCGAAGGCGTCTCCGACTGCCGCGCGCTGAACGGTTCCTACGTTCTTCACTGCTCACGACCGCCGCAGGCCATCGTCGCCCTCGTGAAATTTCTCGAAGCGCAAAACAACGAACTCGTCGGCCTTGAAATTTCCACGCCCTCCCTCGAAGACGTCTTCATCGAACTCACCGGAAGGAGGCTACGCGATTGACAAACCTTCTTACTCTCACTCGCATGCGCGTCCGTCTCGCCTTGCGCAACAAAATGTTCTTCTTCTTCAGCCTGGTCATGCCCATGGTTTTCTTTTTTCTGTACTCGGCCGTCTTCGCAAAGTCCGATCCCGACACCGTCGCTTATCTCCTCGGTCCCGTTCTTGGCCTCAACGTCATGGGTAGCTTTTGGGGCCTCAGCGCCGCGCTGGTCACCTTTCGCGAACAGGGCATTCTGCGTCGCTTTCATGTAAGTCCGGTCACGGAAGTAGATATGCTCGTCTCCAGCATTTTCGCCAACTACGCTCTCACTCTCCCCACCGTGATCGTCGAACTCTTGCTTGCCAAGTTCATGTTTCACGTTCCAAGTCTGGGCAATCTCTTTTCCGTTTGGCTGTTGATCACCATCGGAGTTATCTCGTTCGGTTCCCTGGGCCTCGTCATCGCCAGCGTCACCAACACCATGCAAGAGACCCAAGTGCTCAACCAGCTGATTTGGCTGCCCCTCATCTTCCTTTCCGGCGCCACCATTCCGTTCGCGTCTCTGTCCACCGTCGTGCAAAAGATCGCGCTTTTCCTGCCGGCGACCTATCTTGTTCATGGTCTTAAAAAGGCCATCATGGAGGCCGCGGGTCCTCTAAAACTTCTTGTGGCAATCGTTTCGCTGAGCCTTTGGTTTGTCTTGACGCTTTTCTTGTCTTCGCAGTTGTTCCGCTGGGAGCCCGAGGCCAAAATCGGGCGCAAGGCAAAACTCTACGTTGCCGCGACCGCGATTCCCTTCTTCCTCTTGGGTATTTGGGAAGCAAAGAATGGCCGCGTTATTTCCGAGGAGAAAGCCGCCATTCAGAGACTCGATGCCGCCGAAAAAGCGAGGGAGCAATCCGAGAAGCCGGCATCCAAGCCCGAAGCTACAAAATCGGAAACAGCCCCGCAAGACCATAAGTAGCGCCGGCAGACTACTCTGCAGCGCCAATTTGGTTTTCTCTTCCCCTGCCTTTTTCGCACACTCAATTGACGCTCGAAACGCCGTGCCTTATCCTGAATTTCGAGTGGAATCGTTCACGGGAGAGCAATCATGCCTGTTCAGAAGACCGAGAAAATCTGGCACAACGGAAAATTCATCAACTGGGACGACGCAAAGCTTCACGTCCTTTCCCACGTCGTCAGCTACGGCTCCGCGGTCTTCGAGGGCATTCGCTGCTACGAGACCACACAGGGCCCTGCGATTTTCCGTCTTCGCGAACACATGCAGCGCCTCATCAACTCCGCGCGCATCTATCGCATGGAACTTCCCTATAGTCTCGACGATTTCGGCAGCACGGCCTGCGAACTCGTGCGCCACAACAAACTCAATTCCTGCTACGTGAAACCCATCGTGCTCCGCGGTTATGGCGAAGTCGGCGTCAATCCCCTCAACTCGCCCATCGATTGCTACATGGCTTGTTGGTCCTGGGGCGCCTATCTCGGTCCCGAAGCTCTCACGAAAGGCGTGGACATCGGCGTCAGCTCCTGGACGCGCATCGCGCCCAACACTCTGCCCGCGATGTCCAAAGCCGCCGCAAACTACATGAACTCGCAGCTCATCCGCATGGAAGCTTCCTTTAACGGCTACGCCGAAGGCATCGCGCTCGATTCCGACGGCCACGTCAGCGAAGGCTCCGGCATGAATGTGTTCCTCGCTCACGACGGTGTGCTCTACACTCCGCCGCTCGCCACCAGCATTCTCCCCGGCATCACGCGCGACACCGTCGTAAAGATGGCGCAGGATTTCGGCATCGAAGTGAAAGAAACCGTTATTCCGCGCGAAATGCTTTACATCGTGGACGAAGTTTTCTTCGTCGGTACCGCCGTGGAAATCACGCCGATCCGCAGCGTCGACCACATCCAGGTCGGCAAAGGCGTCGCCGGCCCCATCACACGCAAACTCCAGGAAGAATTTTTCGCCCTCACCAGCGGCAAGAAAGCCGACCGCCACAACTGGCTCACGCCCGTCAACGCACCCGTCGCCGCCGCGCGGTAGCTTTTCCAGTTTTGTTTTGTAGGAAAGAAGCGCCCGTTTCCAGCGGGCGCTTTTTTCCTCATCACTTCTTTTACTTCTTTGCTTCCTTCGCCCCTCTTCCGCTAAACTCCTTCCCGGTCAATCCCTCTTCGCCCTGGGAGGCATTTGCATGTACTCCACGCCCCAAAAACTTTCCGCCGAATTCATCGGCACCTTCGCACTAATCTTTTTCGGAGTAGGCTCAATCTGCGCCGACCAATTCCTCCACGGCGCCGGCGTCGGCTTATTCGCTATCGCCATCGTCCACGGTCTCGCCATCGCTCTCATGATCATGGGGCTTGGCCACATCTCCGGCGGTCATTTCAATCCCGCCGTCACCATCGGCTTCTGGGTCACCAAACGTATCACCACCATCGAAGCCGTCTTCTATTGGGTCGCCCAAGTCGCAGGCGCCGTCGCCGCGGCATTTCTCCTCAAAGCCATCATCCCAGAAGAAACCTGGCGGGCCGTCTCTCTCGGCACGCCCAGCCTCACGCGCGACTTTACCGTTCTCTCCGGCCTCATCCTCGAAGCCGTCACCACGTTTTTCCTCGTCCTTACGGTTTTCGCCACCGCCGTCGACGACCGCAACTCTTCCCGCCCCGTGGCCGGCTTCTGCATCGGTCTAATCATCGCGCTTGGCATCATGGTCGCTGGCCCGTTCACTGGCGGCGCACTGAACCCCGCCCGCGCCTTCGGCCCCGCCCTCGCTGCAAATCACTGGGCCAATCAAGGCGTCTACTGGGTCGGCCCGCTCCTTGGCGGCTTCTTCGCCGGCCTCCTCTACGACTCCTTCTTCAACCGCAGACCGTAACCTTGCTTTCCGTAGGTCCGTTTCCGCGATTTTGTAGGGGCACGATATATCGTGCCCTCGTAGTTGTAGCGCCGACCTTCTGAGGCCGGCATCTTCGATGTAGCCCACACCGCAATTGCGTCCGCCGTCTCCCACTGTCCTCCCGCCTAGGTAACTACACCGCAACCATCCTCCCCTCCTTCCTTGCCGCGCACATTTGCCAATGCTACTTTCGCATTTGGACTACACCGTACTCTTTCCGGGTTTCTTACTGAAGACTGACGACTGAAAACTGAGAACTCACTATGGCCCTAAGCATTGACGATCTTCTTCGCCGAGCCGTCGAAAACAAGTCCTCCGACTTGCACCTGAAAGTCGGCAATCACCCGTATCTCCGCGTCGACGGCCTGCTCACGCCCATCACCGAAGTTCCCCGCATCACGCCGGAAGAAATGCTCTCCATGGCGTTCAGCATGATGACGAACCGCCAGAAACAAAAATTCAAGGAGACCGCCGAGCTCGATATGGCTTACGGCGTAGCCGGTCTCGGCCGTTTCCGCGTCAACGTTTTTCAGCAGCGCGGCAACGTCGGCATGGTCCTCCGCGTCATCCCCACAAAAATTCGCACCGTCGAAGAACTGAATCTTCCCAACGTCATCAACAAAATTTGCGAAGAGCAGCGCGGCCTCGTTCTCGTCACGGGAACCACCGGTTCCGGTAAGTCCACCACGCTCGCCGCGATGATTGACCGCATCAACGCCAATCGCGCCGATCACCTCATCACCATCGAAGACCCCATCGAATTTCTCCACCGCGACAAACGCAGCTTCATCAATCAGCGCGAAGTCGAAGTGGACACAGCGAACTTTTCAACTGCTCTTCGCGCTGCGCTTCGTCAAGACCCCGACGTCATCCTCGTCGGCGAAATGCGCGACCTTGAAACCATTTCCACCGCCCTGCTCGCCGCCGAAACCGGCCACTTGGTTTTCTCTACCTTGCATACTCTCGACGCAACAGAAACCATTCAGCGTATTATCGCGGTCTTCCCGCCGCCCGAGCAGAAACAGATTCGCTTGCAGCTCGCCGCCACTCTAAAAGCCGTCGTTTCGCAACGCCTCGTTCGCCGCGCCGACGACAAAGGCCGCGTCCCCGCCGTTGAAGTCATGATCGCCACCGCCTACATTCGCGATTGCATCATCAACGCCGACAAAACGCGTCTCATTCACGACGCCATCGCCGCCGGTACTTCGCAGTACGGCATGCAGACCTTCGATCAATCGCTCTTCGATCTTTACAGCAAGCAGCTCATCACCATCGAAGAAGCTTTGCTCCGCGCGTCGAATCCGGACGAATTCCGCCTCAAGATCCAGGGCATTCGTTCCGCAGCCGACGCCGCCCGCGAAGAAATGGCCTCCCAAATGGCCGACTTCGAGCGCTTCCAGCGCAAATAAACGTTGGATTCCGTTGTCTATTCCTCGTGATCGAGCGGCTTTCCGTCCGGTCCTACTTGCACTTCGGCTTTCTTTCCGTTGGTCAGCACGACTGCTTCATACGCAACAAGTTTTCCCTTTTTCGTCAGAGACTCGACTTTAAGAATCTTTCCTTTGCCGGCTTTGGCTTCCAACCCGGCCTTCACTTCGGCCGGCAATTTATCCAGGGCGACTTCTTCTTCGATTTCAACCACCGCGCCAGATGCGCTGATCAATACATCCTTGCTGTGGCCGTTGACCATCATCTCCGCTTCGTAAAAGGTTTCGCCTTTTTCCTTTTCCGTGGAAAAGCCTTTGATGGTCGCTCCAGCGCTTTCTGCCGCAACGGTTTTCTCAACGGCCGGAGGCAAATCCGCTCGTTTTATTTGCTTCTCCTGAGCAAGACTTCCTGCCGCGCAAACCAACAAACCTGACGTGAGCAGTACAAATTGAAGTTTCATCTTTTCTCTCCTGAAGAAAAGTGCAACGGCTTCTAATGCTCACGCTAAACTTCGCAAGATAAACCCACGATGAATCCGCCGCCCAATTTTTCAGACTCCCTCCGCAGGAAGTTCGGTGCTTGCGCTGCACTGTTGCACCTTCTATCCTTCCCTCGTGTTCGGCGCCGCCCGCAAACTCGACAACGAACAGGATCTTTACGACTACGCGCTGCGCATCCTTATGCGCCGGGCTCACTCCGTCCACGAAATGAAAAAAAAACTACTGCGCCGCGCCGACAGCGATCTTCTCGCACAAGTCGTACTCGCCCGCCTTAAAGAGGGCGGCAAGCTCGATGACGCTCGCTACGCCAAACAGTTCACCCGCACGCGCACGGAAGTCCGCAAACAAGGGAAATACCGTATCGCGCGAGACCTTCGCGCTCGCGGCGTTCCCGATCGCCATATCAACGAAGCCATCGCCGAAGCCGCTGAGTCCACCGACGAAGCCGCCATTGTTCGCCAGCGCATCGAGCGCGAACTCCGCTCCTTCCGTGGAGAAATTAGCGACAAGAAATTCGCGTCCATCTACCGTTCCCTCCTCGCTGCCGGCTTCCCCGCCGACGTCATCCGCCGCGAACTGAAATCCCTCACGCGTGAAGAAGTTCCTGAAGTCGAACCTGCCGACGAATAAGGGATTGGCGAGCACCCCTCCCCCGGTTTTGCGTATGTGTTGATTCTAAAGATGGTTAAAGTCCTTTGTTTTCTATCAAATCTGCATGTGTTGATTCTAAAGGGGGTT
>JAFDVY010000185.1 GCA_018268785.1 Acidobacteriota bacterium
AAGCTATACAACTTTCCGAGGCCCCCAATGTCCAAATCTGAGGGGTTCATTACAGCGCGCATTCCTCAATCACGGCCACGTCGACCCCGACCATTGAGATTGACCTTCCTAAGGGAGATACAATCGACAACTACATTCTGGTGCAGCTGGATGGCAAGGGCGACCGGAGGGAGCTGGAAGTTGAATCTCTGGGTGGAATTGTCGGAGGAAAGAGCGGTATTCGCGCGGAGGCCATTCGTAAGACTTCGGTCACAGAACTGGGTGGCAACAAATTCCAACTGGTCACAGGGACATTAAAGCAGGGCGAATACATTATCTACATCGTTGGGTCGCCTGACCGAGTCAAGGAGATATACGGAAAGGGCTACGATTTCAGCGTGCGTTAGCTTTTAGCGGCGGTTGCGAGCGAGGTCGAGTTCATTTCTGAATTTTGCTCGGTCAGAATGAAGCAGCGAAAGCGGGGGATGGTTATCCCCGCTTTCTATATTTTGAGCCGCCTACCTATGCGGTTTTGCAAAGGCATCGAAGACTAGTTTTTCTTGGTTGTCCTGAACTTCGAGCTTTGGCGCCGCGGAATCAGTTATGCCCAGTCGAACACGATCGTTGCAAGCACGATCGCGCAAGAGCAGCCGGGTTTCGACGTCTTTGCTATTTCCGAATGAAGCGACGTTGCACGTGTGAGCATTTTTGATAACCAGGCCAGCAAAATCGTCTTCATCTTCCACGGTGAGAAAAGCGCCTTCCTCGCCGTTGGCGCGGTCCAAACCGAGAGTAACGCGACCATTGTCCAGAATCCCAAAACCGCCGCGTTCGTTTCCTTTCGCGTCGTTCAAGAGCACGCCTACGCCGTTTGCGATGCGATGTTGCAAGACTCCGTTTTTTTGATCGTAGTCAGCGGTTCCGATTGTGAGCCGGTCGGTTCCATCATTTTTTAAAAGAATGAGTCCGGTCACCTCGTCTTGCCGCTTTCTGCCTTGATTCGAAATTGGGGCGCCGATTAGTATTCGGGGATGGCCCGTCGCATCCTCAATCACGATTCCGCGCACACGCAGAATCCCCTCTTCCGGTGATGACGCCAAAACGCGTTTTCCGAAAACAATCACGGCCGCAGCCGCAAAAACGCTCACAAGAAGAAGTATCTTTGTATTCCTGACGAACTTCTCAAGTTGTCCCAGTCTTTCTAGCTGGATTTCGCAAGGTCGCATGGTTGTCTCTCCTTACCGTTGCTCTCGCTGATCGACACTATTTGTTTCTCTAACTGGGCGCAACTGACACGTTTTCCCAAAGCGTTCTTCAAGAACTTGTGGCGGTTTTTGCGGCAATGGCGTTGACTTGGGTTTGGCGCTGACCTAGTATCCCGCGCGTTGCGAGAGCGGAAGCGAGGACTAGCTGGATGAGCGATTGGGTTTATTTGCAGGCGAATGCCGGGGAGCAGTTGATGCGGCTGCATCAGTTTTCGATTGTGAAGCAGCAGGCGGCGGGGGATGTGACGTTTGCGATTACGGTGAAGGAGTATGCGGTGCCTCCGGTGGGGCAGCGGGTGCGGTTTTATGCGGAGGCGGACAAGGCGGTGAATCAGAAGACGGCTTCATTTGTTCCGTGCGGGTGGGGCGATTCGATTTTTTCGGCGCTGGGGGATTGTGTGCGGCTGATCCGGCAGTTCCCGTATGAAGGGGAAGGGGCGCAATGATCCTGGAATTTCGGAAGCGTCCGCTCGATGCGGGCGTGACGGCGCTGCAGATTGTCGGGAACATTCATTGCGGGCCGGAGTGCGCGCGGCTGGAGCGGGAAGTGGATGCGATGATTGCGGCGCGGGAGACGCGGGTGATTTTCGATATGGCGCAGGTGACTCATGCGGATAGCGCGGCGATTGGGGCGATTGTGCGGTGCTTTTCGAAGTTGAAGGGTGCGGGCGGGATGCTGCGGATCGCAGCGGCGCAGCCAATGATTGCGTACACGTTGAAATTGACGAAGGTGGACAAGGTGATTGAGATGTTGCCGACAGCGGAATTGGCGGTGGGGCGGTTTTCGGAAGAGGGACGAGAGGCCTAGGCGCTAAACGAGTTACGCGATGGTCACGCGAACGAAAAGGGGTTCCTACGATGCGTAGGCCGGCATGCACGAACCGCGCGGAAGAAAAGCCGGGCTACTGCGATCGGAATGGGTTGGTGCTTGGGGGAGCGAGTGCGGTGTGGTTTACATCGAAGATGCCGCCCTGAAGGGCGGCGCTACGAAACCGTTGCACGAGGGATGATTGTGAGCGGGGCTGACGTCGAAGAGGGCACGATATATCGTGCGCCTACGATTCGGATAGAGTTTCGGTGGGGATTAGATTGAAGATGCCGCCCAGAAGGGCGGCGCTACGAAACCGTTGCACGAGGGATGATTGTGAGAGGGGCTGACGTCGAAGAGGGCACGATATATCGTGCTCCTACATTGAGCGCGGGGCGGCAATTCTGCGAGGCGACGGCATCTGTTCAGGAGGCTGGTTGCATCGTAGAATGGGGGCGGCGATTGTAGTTGGGATTTTGTAGAATTGGCCTGGGTGAGGTTGACAAGCGCCTCAGGCACGAGTGCCTAAGCTACTTACTTATGTCGAATTGGCTGGCGATTGCGGCGACTTTGGCGTTATTTGCGGATGCGGATGTTCCGCGCGTGTATAACCTGAAGCAGCCGGGGCGGCCTGCGGCTCCGGTAACATTTGGGGAAGAGATTCCGCTTTTCCCGACTAATCCTAAAAGCGATAGTGACCAGTCGGCTCCGGCGAGCGCGGCGCGGAAGAGTGCGACACTGCAGGAAGAATCGAAGCTCGCGCTGATCCGATTTGTTTCCGGCGAGTTTGCGAAAGCCACGAAGTCCTTGCCCGCGGGCAAAGAAGGCTTTCAAGTGTTTGCGGAAAAGCCGCTGAACAACGAGCAACTGGATCATGTGGTGGCGGTGCATGGAGCGGCGATCCACGCGGGCGATCATGTGCAGATTACAAAGCTGGATTTCAGGGACCACACGATTGTGGTGGACGTGAACGGCGGCGGGCGCGGGAAAAAGCGGTTTTTGGATCATTTGCAAATTGGAATGGGCGGGACGCCGATGCCGACGAGCACGGTGACGCAGGAGAACCAGGGGCCGCCGGGATTGCAGCCAGGGATGGGGAGTACGATTTTCCTGGAGTTTGGAAAAGCGGTGCCGGACCTGACGCCGGACGATCTGAAAAAACTGTTGGCGCCGATTCTGGATTTTTCGAAGGAGCGGTCGGCTTCGGTGCAGTGGGCAGACACGCTGCCGAAAGAAATCAAGGCGGCGATTTCCGAGCGGCGGCCGTTGATTGGAATGGACCGCGAGATGGTGGTGGCGGCGATCGGGAAGCCGGGGCACAAGGTGCGCGAACGGGACAGCGACGGCAACGACATTGAAGATTGGATCTATGGAACGCCGCCGGCAAAGACGATTTTTGTGCGGTTTACGGGGGAGAGAGTGAGCAGCATCCGGCAGTTTCCGAATTGAGGGCATGCCGGAGAGGCTGACATTCTTTTTCCACGCGATCAGCTTTATCCAAACAGGCCAAGAAAGATTGCTCGACTGCTCCGCTCGGAATGACAGGTCGAGTAGCGCCGCGTATTTGTTTCTACGCGCTATAAATATTTTTAAGGCCGCAATTCGTTGACAATTTGTTGGTCAGCCCATAACCTTTTCTGTTCCACACGTGTCGCTCGTTCACACTGAGCGTCGCACCGGGACTAAGTTACTTCAGCGTTTGTAAGTACAAACCCTGAAACCCGAATCTCACCGGAGGCAGCATGCCCATCAAAGTAGCAATCAACGGCTTCGGCCGTATCGGCCGGAACATCGTTAGAACGGCGATTGACGACAAGGAAATTGAATTTGTGGCCGTGAATGACGTGACAGATGCGAAGACGCTGGCGCATCTTTTGAAATACGACTCGATTTTGGGGAATTTGCCGCACACGATTACGCATACGGAAGATTCGATTTCGGTGAACGGCAGGGCATTCAAGGTGTTCAAGCAGAAGGATCCGGCGGCGATCGACTGGCCAAGCGTTGGCGCGGACATCGTGGTGGAATCGACGGGATTGTTTACCAAGGGCGAGCTGGCGAAGGCGCATCTGCGCGGACCGGTGAAAAAGGTGGTTATCTCGGCGCCGGCGGATGGACCGGATGCGACGTTTGTGCTGGGGGTGAACGACAAGAGTTACGATCCGGCGAAGCACCATGTGGTTTCGAATGCGTCGTGCACGACGAATTGCCTGGCGCCGGTGGCGAAGGTGATTCATGAAACGTTTGGAATTCACAGCGGGACGATGACGACGATTCACTCGTATACGAATGATCAGAAGCTGCTGGATTTGCCGCACAAGGATCTGCGGCGCGCGCGTGCGGCGGCGATCAGCATGATTCCGAGCTCGACGGGGGCGGCGAAGGCGTTGCACCTGGTGATTCCGGAATTGAAGGGCAAACTGGATGGATATGCGATGCGCGTGCCGACGCCGAACGTGAGCGTGGTGGACCTGACCGTGTTTGTGGACAAAGCGACGACGAAAGAAAGCGTGAACGCGGCGCTGAAGGCAGCGGCGAACGGACCGATGAAGGGAATTCTGGGCTACACGGAAGAAGAACTGGTGAGCGCGGACTTCAAGGGCAATTCGAATTCGTCGATCGTGGATTCGGAGTACACGAAGGTGGTTGGCGACAAGTGCGTGAAGGTTCTGGCTTGGTACGACAACGAGTGGGGCTATTCGTGCCGGTGCCGGGATTTGATCAAATTGATGGCGAGCAAGTTCTAAAGGAAGTCATTAGTTTTTAGTCGTCAGTTTTCAGTTTCGGAAAGCACGGAGCCAGTTTGTACGAGCTTTCCGGAATTGAACTGATGACTGAACTAAAATCGGAGAGGGCCGATTCGGAAGCCGGCCCCTACAAAAACAAGAACAGAAACCATGAACAAACTGACGATTAAAGACCTGGAGTTGCGCGGAAAGCGTGTGTTTATCCGCGTGGATTTTAACCTGCCGCTGAAGGATGGCGCAGTCACGGACGATACGCGGATTCGCGAGACGCTGCCGACATTGAAGCTGGCGATTGAGAAGGGCGCGCGGCTGGTGCTGGCGTCGCATTTGGGGCGGCCGAAAGGAGGGCCGGATCCGAAGTATTCGGTGCAGCCGGCGGCGAAGAAGTTGGAGGAGTTGCTGGGGAAGCCGGTGGCGTTTGGGAAGGATTGCGTTGGGCCGGGAGTCGAGGGGCAGAGCAAGGCGCTGCGCGACGGGGAAGTGTTGGTGCTGGAGAACGTGCGGTTTCATCCGGAAGAAGAGAAGAATGATGAGGCGTTTTCGAAACAGCTTGCCGCGCTGTGCGACGGATTGTTTGTGTGCGATGCGTTTGGATCGGCGCACCGGGCTCATGCGAGCGTGGTTGGGATTACCAGATTTGTGGAGAAGGCTGCAGCCGGCTTGTTGATGGAAAAAGAGCTGGCGTATTTGGGGAAGGCGGTGACGAATCCGGCGCGGCCGTTTGTGGCGATTATCGGCGGGGCGAAAGTAAGCGACAAGATTGAAGTGGTTGAGAATTTGATGAAGATTGCCGATGCAATGCTGATCGGCGGCGGGATGGCGTATACGTTTCTGAAGGGGCAGGGGCTGGAGATTGGGAAGTCGTTGGTCGAGGACGACAAACTGGATTTGGCGCGGAAGCTTTTGGCGGATGCGAAGGCGAAGAATTTCAAGCTGCTGATTCCCGTGGATCATGTGACAGCACCGGAGTTCAAGGCAGATGCGCCTGCGACAGTGGGAGATGTGAGGGCGACTCCTGCGAACCAGATGGGG
>JAFDVY010000186.1 GCA_018268785.1 Acidobacteriota bacterium
CCTGCGTTTGAAAATGATCCGCTGCTTTCGCGCGATGTACGCGCTGCGTTGTCTGCACTTTCGTTGCACAGCGAGCCGTGGGATGGTCCTGCGGCGATGATTTTTTCGGATGGACAAGTAGTCGGCGCGAAGCTGGATCGCAACGGATTACGGCCGCTGCGCTACACGGTCACGCACGATGGTTTGGTGGTCGCCGGTTCGGAGACCGGCTTGATCGATTTTGAAGAGTCGCGGATTGCCGAGCGCCAAAGACTGGGCCCTGGCGAAATGATCGTGGCGAATCCCGCGACTGGAACCCTTTTCCGCTGGAGAGAAATTCTCAAGCGGCTGGCGACGCAGCAGTCGCGGCGGCCTGCCCCGCAGACCCGCAGGCTTGGAGTTGCCGCGACGACCTCACCTCATCCAGCGGTGGAATTGCCGAAACGCGTTGCGGCCGCCTGCGGATGGTCGGATGATCAATACAAAATTCTTTTCTCGGGACTTCTGCACGGCAAGGAATCGGACTGGAGCATGGGCGACGACGCACCGCCCGCGTTTCTTTCTTCGCAACTGCGCACGCTCTGGGATTACTGCAAGCAGCGCTTTGCGCAGGTGACGAATCCACCGATTGATCCGCTGCGTGAAACTCACGTGATGTCGCTTGAAGTGAGTTTGCCGCAGGGAATTGCGCTGCCAACGCCAATTCTTACGCAGGCCGAACTGGAAGAATTGCTGGAAGCGTCCGGCCCGGTGCATCGCGAACCATTTTCATTTCCCTCCAAACTAGGAGTCCCGGGAGCGCGACGCGCTGTCGCTCAGTTGACTACCCCTCTGAGTGGCGGAGCGCGTCCGGGGCTCTTCCTCCTTTCAGATCGAGGAGTGGACGCGGAGCATGCAGTGCTGCCAGCGCTGCTTGCGACTGCGGCATTTTGGAAACGCATGGTTGAAGATGGCTATGCGGATGTGCCGCTGATCGTGGAAACGGCGCAGGCGTTCGATACGCACCACATTGCGTTGCTGATTGCTGCCGGTGCGAGCGCAGTTGTTCCATATTTAGCGGAAGAGTTTGCCGAAACGCAGGAACCTGGCGGAATGGCGCGGGTGCGAACTGCGATTACGGCTGGGCTGCGCAAAGTGTTGGCGCGCATGGGTGTATCGACCCTCGCAAGCTACCGCAACAGTTGCTTGTTTGAGATCGTTGGACTATCGGAGCAGGTGTGTACGGACTTTTTCGAAGATGCGGCGGATTTTGCGGGACAAAAGTCGCTGGATGAATTGCTCGCCGACTATTTGAAGATGCATGAGAATGCCTACGCTGCACCGGCGGAAGAGATGCATGACGCGGGGCTTTACCGCTTCCGAAATGGTGCGGAACTTCATGCCAATTCGCCGGAAGTGGTTCGCAGGATGCATGCGTTGGTGAAAGCGCCGGACGCGAAGAAATACAGTGCGTTTGAAGAACTCGCCGATGTGCAGGGACCGGTGTTCCTTCGCGACTTGCTCGAAACAGTTGTGTCCGATCCGATCCCCTTGCAGGAAGTGGAGCCGCTGGAATTCATCGTGCGGCGATTCAGCACGCAAGCGATGTCGCTTGGCTCATTGGGTCCTGAAGCGCACAAAACGCTGGCACTGGCGATGAATATGCTTGGCGGGCGCAGCAATACGGGGGAAGGCGGCGAAGATCCGAAGCTGTATGTTGAAGAGCCCGAAGCTGCGAACAAAATTAAGCAAGTTGCGTCCGGAAGATTTGGGGTTACGGCGAACTACCTGGTTCATGCGCAGGAGCTCGAAATCAAGATGGCGCAAGGATCGAAGCCAGGTGAGGGCGGGCAGCTACCGGCGAAGAAAGTTACGGAATACATTGCGCGAATCCGGCACGCGACGCCAGGCACGCCGCTGATCTCGCCGCCGCCGCACCATGACATTTACAGCATCGAGGATCTTGCGCAGTTGATTCACGATTTGCGCGCCGTGAATCCACGCGCGCGCATCGGCGTGAAGCTCGTTTCCGGAGCTGGTGTTGGAATTATTGCTGCGGGAGTAGCCAAAGCCGGCGCCGATGTGATTACGATCAGCGGACATAACGGCGGAACGGGTTCTTCTCCGCTCACTTCGATCAAGAACACCGGGCTCCCCTGGGAAATTGGATTGCGCGAAACGCACGAGACATTGGTTCGCGCTGGATTGCGCTCGCGCGTGGCATTGCGCGTGGACGGTGGGCTGAAATTTTCGCGCGACATTTTGATCGGCTCGATTTTGGGCGCGGATGAATTTGGATTTGGAACCGCTTCGCTGCTGGCGATTGGCTGCGTGATGGCCCGGCAATGCCATTTGAATACTTGCCCGGTGGGAATCGCCACGCAGGACGAAACTTTGCGCATGCGGTTCAACGGCAAGCCGGAAATGGTTGTCGCTTATTTCCGCGCGCTGGGCGAAGAAGTTCGCAACAAGTTGGCGGAGCTTGGCGCACATTCGCTCACGGAGTTAAAAGGCGCATATGATTGCCTGCGGCCTCGTTCGGTGAATTTTGCGGAAACTCCGGCGCTTGCCCTTGAATCGGACATGTCCTTTCGTATCGCGCCGCAGCAGACGCCGGGTTTGCACGCCGCGGTGGTGGAAGCCCCGGTCATGCCTGCTATGAACTTTTCTTCAAGCGGGCCACTACAGATTCGCAATTCCGATCGTAGCGTCGGAGCGGGTCTAAGCGGCGAGCGAATGAGGACGCTGGCGGCAGGCGGGGCAGCGGAAGAAGAGTCCATTCACGAATTTACCGGGGCCGCTGGGCAAAGCTTTGGCGCGTTTGTTTCCGATGGAATGACGCTGAAGTTGCAAGGCGAAGCGAACGACTACGTCGGCAAGGGTCTTTCCGGCGGTACGATTTCGATTTCGGCCGGGCCGGGAGCTTCACGCCGTGGCGATGTACTCGTGGGAAATACGGTTCTGTATGGTGCCACTTCCGGACAGCTTTTTGTGGCGGGCCGCGCGGGCGAACGGTTTGCGATTCGTAACAGCGGCGCGCTCGCTGTGATCGAAGGAGTTGGACAGCACGGATGCGAGTACATGACCGGGGGCGCGGTGCTCGTGCTCGGTCCGCTCGGACTAAATTTTGGCTCAGGTATGACCGGTGGGCTGGCTTACGTTTTGCGCGCGGAAGCTGTGGATGTGCTGCACGGGGAATTTGTAAAGCTCGAAGAAATTGAAGTTGCGGAAGAGATTTGGCTGCGACGCGCTTTGCAGGCACACATGAGTCTTACTCGCAGTCCGCGGGCGTCGCGATTGCTGTCGCGTCGCGGTTCCCTTGGCTTGATGCGTGTGCAGCCGTTGCATTTCCAGGGCAGCATTGAAAAAACCTGGGAGCCGCTGCTTGCAGGACTCGGCGTGGCGGAGATCTCCCAACCGGCAACCGTGGCCGTTGCAGCGGGGTCGCAAGCGATCCATGCCTAGCGGGGATTCTTTCGCTCGCGCGGAACTTCCAGAATTGGATATAATCCGCTCCTGAACGGAAGGTTATGGATTTCGATCAACTGACAACTTTTGTTTATGTGGCAAAACTGAAGAGTTTTTCGCGCGCAGGTCAAAAGGTGTTCCGTTCGCAGTCGGCGGTGAGCGCACAAATCCGCCAGTTGGAGCAGGCCTACCGTTCAAAGCTGCTGGATCGTTCCGCAAAATCCGTTGAATTGACGCCTGCGGGAGAAGTGCTGTTTGACTACGCGGAGCGGCTTTTGCGCTTACGTGATGAATCGGTGCAGGTCGTGGCCGATCGCGGGAATGTCGTGCAAGGTCCGGTGGTTTTTGGCGCGAACGAAGCGACGTGCTTGTATCTTTTGCCGGATATCTTTGCCGAATTTCAGCGCCGCTATCCGCAGGTGCACATCAGCATTTATCGCAACTTCAGCCACAAGATTTTGCAGCGTGTCGAAGACGGTTCGGTGGACGTTGGCATTGTTACACTGCCGCTTAAATCGCCCAACCTGAAAGTACACAGCATTTACAAAGATAAGCTTCGGTTCATGGTGAGTGTGCGCAATCCGCTGGCGCAACGCTCGAAGGTCACGTTGGAAGAAGTTGCGTCGCAGCCGCTGATTTTCCCGCGCACGGGTTACACGCGGCAAGTTCTGGACAAATTGTTCCGGCCATACCGCTCGCGGGCGCATGTTGCCATGGAATTGCCCAGCATTGGCATGATCAAACGGTTCGTCGGCGCGGATGCTGGTGTCTCGTTCATTAGCGAGAGTTTCGCGAAGGATCAGGTCAAAGCCGGCGAGGTAAAATTGCTCAGCGTTGATGGGGTTGATTTGTGGCGCGAACTGGGGCTTGTCTATCGCCGCGACCGCAGCTTGCCACGAGCCGCTCAGGCCCTGATCGGACTGATTCGCGAGCACCGTAAAAGCTCTGAAGGTTCAGAGAGCTAGTCCAAACGGAAAATCTGCTTGGTTTCTTATGTAAGACTTAGTTTCGTGCGCTGAAATCGAGGCTCGAGATAGAGCGCGCGATCACGTTTTCCTGAATCTGGATCAGGTCGCTGTCGGCAAAGGTCATTCCAAGCGCAGTAAGAACGTCTTTCCCGCGTGCAATCACGACGAGCGTGCCCGACCAATCGTGGTCGTCCGCCATGCCACGATATTTGTATTCCACGGCCGGCATTCCGCCAACAGTTGTCTTGCGCTGAGAGATTAGCCGGTAGTTGGAATAGATCTCGCGAAGACGTTTTTCCACACCGGCCGCGGCAGCTTCGAGCGGTTCTTTTGTTTTTTCCTCGCCAACCACCATGAGTGTGGATTCGTTGGACGTGCCGAGAGCTACGATTGCATTCGGCAGCGCCTTGCGCGCATCTTCGATCAATTCCCAGCTCGGCGCTTTGTACATGCGGAAGCCGTGCGTGAAATTCGTGTATTGATTGCCTTGGATTTCTTCCTTGTTGGGAGGCGGCTCGTCTTTTGGGGGAGTGGGAGGAATCGCGTTTGCGGCAATCGAGCCGTTTGCGGCAGGAGCAGCGGTTTTAAAGTTCGGAGCGGCCACGCTGGCTGTTGTCGAGCTGGATGGAACGGTGGGTTTCACGTTTGCATTCGCAATTTTATTCTTGGCCGATACTTCTGTAGCGCTCGTGGAATTCGTTGCAGGCGATTCATTTTTCGCGGGCTGGGCCGCAGGTTTTGCGTCGGCAGGCTGGCCCGCTGGCGTGTTCGGCACGATTGCGGCGATTTTGTCTTTCTCGACAAGCACATATCCATAGTCGGTCTTGACCTTGAACATGTTGTCTTCGTAGGCGACGATCACGCCGTAAAGTTTTTTGCCATCTTTCAGGCGAATTTCATCGGCCGACGCAGGCACGGCCGCAATGGTTGCGATTGTGACAAACGCCAGGCAAAGCGCTCCGTTTTTTGCAGAAATGCCCATAGGCAGAGTATGCGACTCGGCAGGGCCGCCTGCAAGATTCACGCGCGGGGGCGTGTCCGGCGAGCTACCTCCGCCAGCAGGGTGGAAGCGCGATTGACGAGCCGCTCCACGTCCGCTTGCAACTGGCTGAATTTGCCTCGCATTCCTTCTTCGAGTTGCGCATGCGACTGTTGCGCAGCGAGCGCTTCTGCAAGGATGTGGAGCGATTTGCGATGGCGCGGATTTAGTCGTTCCCAAAGGCGGCGCTTGCCGTCGCGGTTTCGGCCCAGCCATTCTTCCGCGCTTCCGGTGGGGCGGCCTGTTCCCGGCTCGGTTGGTTTTTCGCGCTGCGGTGTTCTTGGGTGGAAGTGCATTTTAGTGTTGCTCCGGTTTGAGCACTGTCAGGGATTCACAATTCAGTTGCCCGTTCGGCTCGACTCGGCCAGTGACCTTGAACGTTCGTGCT
>JAFDVY010000187.1 GCA_018268785.1 Acidobacteriota bacterium
CGCGGAACTGGTGACGAAAGCAATTAACGCGAAGAACCACGGCGCAGCGGCAGTGATTTTTGTGAACGGGAGGGTTGGAAAGGGCGAGGAGGATGTACTGCCGCATTTCGGCGATGTAGATGGCCCTGAGGATGCGGGGATTCCGTGCGTTCAGGCGAAAAGAAGTATCGTCCAGGTGTGGTTCCCGACAGGTCCGATTTTGTTTGATGATCTGCAAAATGAACTGGATGAGGCGGCGAAAACCGGAACGCCCCCGAAGCGAAGAGGCTTAGATTCCAAGCTGACGACGGTGAGGCTAGAGGTGCAGGTCGAGACAATCCGGGCGAACGTGAACAATGTTCTGGCGTATTTGCCGGGGAAGACGGACGAGTATGTGATCGTTGGCGCGCATTACGATCATTTGGGGAGAGGCGGGCCACACTCGCTGGCGCCGTCGTTGACAGGAACGATTCATCCCGGTGCGGATGACAATGCGTCGGGGACGGCGGGAGTTTTGGAGCTGGCGCGGATTTTTGCGGGGCATCGCGGAGAATTGAAGCGCGGAATCTTGTTTGCGAATTTTGCGGGGGAAGAGCTGGGACTGCTGGGGTCGGCGGCGTGGGTGAATGCGCCGACGAAGCCGCTGGATAAGGCAGTGGCCATGTTGAATATGGACATGATTGGGCGGATCAAGGACGGAAAAGTGTTTGTGGGCGGCGTGGGAACGGGAACGACGCTGAAAGCCGCGTTGGATGAGGCAAAGAGCGGGACGAAGTTTGAGATTGAGCCGAGCGAGAGCGGGTATTCTTCGAGCGATCACACTTCGTTTGTTGCGAAGAAGATTCCCGTGCTGTTTTTCTTCAGCGGACTGCACGCCGACTATCACAAGCCATCGGATACGTGGGAAAAGATCAATGCGGATGCGGCGGCGCAACTGCTGGATTTGATTGGGCGCGTGGATGCGGAGCTAACAGATGCGGCCGAGCGGCACGCGTTTGTCGCGGTGGCGGAAAATCCTCACGCGGCGGGCGGAGTTTCAAGCGGCGGCGGGTACGGGCCGTATTTCGGGTCGGTGCCGGATTTTGGCGAAAACAAAGATGGCGTGAAATTTTCAGATGTGCGGCCGGGATCTCCGGCGGCGAAGGCAGGATTAAAGGCAGGCGATGTGTTGACGCAATTCGGCGACAAGACGATTCACAATTTGTATGACTTCACAGACGCACTTCGGCGAAGCAAGGTGGGGGACGTGGTGGAAGTGATGGTTTTGCGGGATGGGAAGCCGCTGAAGGTTTCGGTGACTTTAGAGCAACGAAAATAACGCCAGAAGAGCAAGCGCGGTTCAGAGGGAAAGAGAAGCGGGTCCCCCGTAGCACACACTTTCGTGGGGATTTGGGATGAAATCACTGGGGGGCAAAGGTGCGGATAAAAGGAAGACTAGGCCTGGCCGCTGTATTTATTGCGGGGGTGAGTTGTGCAAGTGGGGCGATTGCGCAGGAGAAGAAGGCCGATGGGAAGGCGGAGCTGCTGACTCCGGAAGAAGGGAAGCATTTGCGGAATGTGCGACAACTGACTTTCGGCGGGCAGAACGCGGAGGCTTATTTTTCGGCGGACGACAAGCAATTGATTTTTCAGCATCAGGGCGAGGGAGTGCCTTGCGATCAGATTTATACGATCGCGGTGGATGCGGCGAACGGAAAACCTGCGACGCCGAAGCTGGTCAGCACGGGAAAGGGGCGGACGACCTGCAGTTACATTTTTCCTTCGAACGAGAGGATTCTTTTTTCGTCGACACATGCGGCGAGCGCAGAGTGCCCGCCGAAACCGGACTATTCAAAAGGGTATGTCTGGCCAATTTACGACACGTACCGGATCTATACGGCGAAGCCGGATGGGAGCGATTTGAAATTGCTGACAGATGCGCCGGGGTACAACGCGGAGGCGACAATTACTCGCGATGGGAAGCACATTGTGTTCACGTCGACGCGGAACGGGGATTTGGATATTTACACGATGGATGCGGACGGAAAGAACGTGAAGCAGTTGACGCATGAGCTTGGCTATGACGGCGGACCGTTCTGGTCGTACGACGGGAAGAAGATCGTGTATCGCGCGGAGCATCCGAAGACCGACGCGGAAGTTGCGGACTACAAGGACTTGCTCTCGAAGGGATTGATCCGTCCGGGAAATCTGGAAATTTGGGTGATGAACGCGGATGGGAGCGGGAAGCATCAGGTGACGAAGAATGGCGCGGCGAATTTTGCGCCGTACTGGCATCCGGATGGGAAGCGCATTATTTTTGCGTCGAATATGGCGGACCCGAAGAACGGACGGGATTTTGATTTGTACATCATCAATGAGGATGGGACGGGGCAGGAGCGGATTACGTATCATCCGGACTTTGACGGGTTTCCCATGTTTACGTCGGATGGAAAACGATTGGTGTGGGCTTCGAACCGGAATGGAACGCAGCCACATGAGACTAATGTATTTTTGGCGGATTGGGTGGAGTAGAAGAGAAGTACAAGCAAGGCTTAACACGGAAGGCACAGCGAGAAAAGCACAGAGGGATGGAGAGTGAGTCGCCGAAGAATCAGGTAAGAGGTGGTGGAGTACGGAAAAGCGGCAGCACGGCTGCCGCACTCCAAACAAAAAAGGCGGACTGCATTTGCGGTCCGCCCTTTTTGTTTGCCGGCGAATCGACGCCGGGAAGAGTTGTTTAGAAGAGAAAGCGGAAGCCGATCTCAACCTGACGCGAAGAATAGGCGAAGTTGGAGTTGGCATTGGTGATCGAGCCGAACGGCGCGTTGAAGTTTAAGCAGGGATTCGGATTCGTTCCCGCGCCATTGCCGCAGGGTGCTCCGCCTGCCACGCTGTTCAGAGTTCCGCGCGTTGAGATGATGTAGGCGGTGCTGCTAGCGGTGGTCGCGTTTACGTGGTTAAAGAGATTGTAGGCCTGGCCGCTGACTTCCGCAGCAAAGCGTTCCGTGAAATTGAACTTCTTGGAGAGGCGCAGATCAACGACTTGCGTGCGTGGGAGACGGAAGGTATTACGGCCGATTCCCGGGATTCCGGCGCGGCCGCCTGAGCCGTTGATTGCACCGGATACGGCACCGGGCGCACTACCCGAAGTAGTGAGGGAATAGGGCAGGCCACTCTGTGCCTGATAAATCGGGGCGATTTGCCACCCGTTGACAAGATAGCCGAGGGCACCCTGCTTCTTCCAGGGAGTGCCAATTACACCGCTTAAGACGGAGCGCTGGCGAACGTCGAAGATGGAGTTGCCATATTCCTGTTTGATGTTGAAGGGATCGAGAAGATCGTTCGTGTCGGAGAATGTCGAGCCATTCTGGCCGAAATCAAGCGAGTGCGACCAAGTGTAGTTGTAATTGAGTTCGAAGTTCTGGGAAAAGCGCTTGTTCACACGGACCGCGAGCGCATTGTAGTTCGAACTGATGCCGCTGAAGATGTCGGTCATCGCGCCAAACTTCGGGTTAAGCCGCTTTGTGTATTTCACCGTAGAGAAGGTTGAACCCGTGAGTGGGCCGCCGGTGCCAACCGTATAGTTAACCGGTGTGGCGCTTGCGGGGTCTACGTTCGTGTCGACGAAGTCTGGCAAGCTGCGGCCAAAGCTGCCCAAGTAGCTAACAGAAACGGCAGTCTTCCACCAGAGTTCACGCTCGATAGTGAGGTCGGTCTGATGAACTGCGGGATTCTGGAAATGCGGATCGAAGAATAGGACTCCGAGGGTTCCGCTCGGCGGTGGCTGAGTGGTGAGAATCTGAGGAAATTGCGTCGTCGTTGGGGACGGGTTGAAACGGAAAGAGAACTGGCCACCCCTCACACCCGTATTGATGAGTGCGTTATAGATGGTCGAGTTGATTACACGGCCGTAGTAAATGCCGTAGCCACCGCGGATAGAGGTTTTGCCATCCCCAAAGATGTCATAAGCGAAGCCAATACGCGGGCCCCAGTTGTTGGTATCACTGGGAAACTTTTGCGTATTCAGGACATTGGGATTGGGCAGAAACGGCTTGGGCAACTGTTCGTATTCGAAGCGGAGGCCGAGATTCAAGGTCAAGCGCGGGAGAATTCGCCAGCTGTCTTCCGCAAAGAACGCCACGTCATTGGTGTTGAACGAGAAGCCAAGCGGGCCAAAAGCCTGCTGGTAGGAGGTGTAGCACGGGATAAAGGTATAAGGGGGATTTGGCGTCGTAGTGCAATGCCCCGGATTGTAGAAATCGGAGAGGTAGTCAAGGACCGTGTTGTAGGCAAAAGAACCGAACTGGAAGCGAAGGTTTTCGCTCAAGTCATTCGTGTGGGCCACATCTATTCCGAACTTGATGTTGTGCTTTGATTTTCCCCAAGACAGCGTGTCAGCAAACTGCGTGCGGCGCTCATCCGGAAAGGCGGGGCGCTGCAAGAAAGTAGGCACACCGAAGTCGAAGCCGTTGGTAATGTTAACGTCCGGCGGCAAGCCCAATGGATTGGTGTAGGCAGGGAAATTAGGAGAGGTTACAAGATGAGCCTGCTCGTAGGCAGAGGGCGCTTGCGGAAATTCGAATTCGAGGTCGCGGCCGTACTGGAAGCGAGCCTCGTTGCTGAGAGAGTTAGTAATGGTCGTGTATAGCTTTGCAACGCCCCAAGTCGCGCGAACGTAGTCGTTGCCGAAACTGGCGATGCCGAACGTGTTGCTGGCTTGTGTCTGAATTCCCGCGGGAGATCCCCAACGCATGCGATTGACTTCAAAGGTGGCATGGTTATGTGAGTTGATAGTCCAGTCGATCTTCGGGAGGAAAATCGTGGCTTGGCCCTTCCGCGGAACCGTGCCTGTTTCCGATAGCAGACCTGCCAAGCCGTTGGTGTAGTCCGTCGTTGCCTGCGCGATTTGTGCTGGTGACGGCGTTTGATTTGGGAAGAGACCATTTTCGCGCTGAGCAAGTATGTTGATGTTGGCGGCGCTCGGCGGAGCAAAAAAGACCGCAGGGCTGGCCGCCTTGGCCGTGCCAGGGTAGTCTTTGTCGTACCGGTCAAATGCAAAATAGAAAAACAGCTTGTCCTTGATGATTGGGCCGCCGATGCCGAAGCCATAGATCTTGCGAACATCCTTGGGCTTGTACGGGCTGGATACGAATGTGCCGCCTTGGTTTGTGGTGAGCGTAGTAAAAGGATTCGTGGCGCCCCATTCGTTGTCACGGTGGAAGTAGTAGACTTCGCCGTGGAACTGATTTGAGCCGCTCTTGGTGACCGTGTTGATGACGGCTCCGGCCGCCCGGCCATATTCGGCCGAATAATTCGAAGTGTTTACCTGGAATTCCTGCACAGCGGCTTTCGGCAACGTGTAGCCGATGCGAGTCCGGCCACGCTCTTCGGAAAAGAAAGCCTGGTTGTTGTCGCCGCCGTCGACCGTGCTGTTGTTCAGCAGCGGGCTGATGCCGCGAAAGCTGATCAAGCCGAAACCGTTGCCATCGTTTACCGCTCCAGGAGTCAGAAGGGCGAAGCTGGACCAGCGCCCATTGTTGATGGGGAGGTTCGAAATGGCCTTTTGATCGACGACGTTGGCAAATTCCTGCGACGTCGTATTGATCACAGGAATTTCGGCAGTTACTTCAATCGTTTGCCCCTGAGAGGCCAGGCTGAGTTTCGCTGTGAAATCCGTGACGCTGCCAATTTGAACGATGACATGCCCGGCGACATAGGACGAAAAGCCCGTCGCCTCGATCGAAACCGAATATTCAGCCGGAGCAAGTTTGCTG
>JAFDVY010000188.1 GCA_018268785.1 Acidobacteriota bacterium
TCGAAGATGCCGGGCTGAAGCCCGGCGCTACGTTTCAGAAAAAGCGAAGAGGGCGATCCGACACTTCATCCACTGGATAATTCGGGCGAATCGGTATAGAGTGCGGGGCCTGCGAATGTCCCCAGATGCGCAGGCCCTTCGGAGCTCAGGATAAACAGGAGCGCCTACGCTAATTGACGCAGGCCCTTCGGTGCTCAGGATAAACGGGAGTGCCTACGCTACTGCAACAAGGAGGTGCGCTATGCCCGGATTGGCGCACTACATGGGTCAGTACGACCACGAGCATCACTCAGGTTGGAACAAGCTGCTGCATGCAATTGGAATCCCGCTGATCTTTGCGGGAATCGTGTTGCTGGCGCTACAGCAGTGGCGTTGGGGTACGGGAAGCTTCCTAGGGGGATGGGTACTGCTATTCCTAGGCCATCGCATTGAGGGCAACAAGCCAGCGTTCTTTCAAGGTCCGATTTATCTCCTAGTTGGACCCATATGGGTAGCAAAAGAAGCATGGTCGTTCCTATTCCCCAGGGCGGCCCGCGCAGAAGCCAAAGACGAGAAGCCACAGGCCTCGTAAACGAAAGAAAAAGATAGGGATATTTCCCTCCACGGCGAAGCAAAATGGACGATTTTGGCAAGCATCGTGCCGATGATTCTCCTGAAATGTTGTCAGAAGGCATAACCAGTCCCAGTACCGAGCTACGCAAACGGCGCAGTACGCGCATTGTGCAAGCGGTCCCGCTCGTGGTTTCAGGCGTGGACGCGCTTGGACGCCCGTTTGTCGAGCGGACTTCGAGCCTGATCATCAACTGCCACGGGTGCCGCTACCAATCGAAACATTACGTTCTGAAGAACATGTGGGTAACGCTTGAGATTCCGCATCCCGAGTCGGGGCAGGCGCCGCGATCGGTGCGCGGACGTGTGGCGTGGATTCAGAGGCCGCGGACGGTGCGACAGCTTTTCCAGGTGGCGCTGGAGCTAGAGATTCCGGGCAATGTTTGGGGCATCGCGTTTCCACCGGAAGACTGGTTTGGATTCGACCCGCAAGGCGAGCGGCAGATTACGTCGCACTTACCCGTGCAGACGACAGATCCGGAAGCTGCCGCAGCATTGCGCGCGGAGATGGGCGTTCCCGCAGGCGAAGTAGAGTTGCCCCCGCCGGCGGTTGGGATTGATAACGTGAGGCAGTTCCCTGTTCCGACGAGCACGACAGATGCCTCGCTGCAACTGGCGCGACAGGTGACGCGGCTTGTGGCGGATGCGAAGCAGCAGATTCATTCGACGGCGCAGGAAGTGGTTTCGCAGGTTGCGGCGACGCAGCAGCGCGATGCCTTTGAACAGTGGGAGCAGAAATTTGCGGCGGCGCGGGCGGAAGTTTCAAACGAAGCGGACCGCGCGGTGGAACGGATCCAACGCGAGACGGAAGAGCGGACGAAGGCGGCTCATGCAGCGGCAGCGGAGGGTTTGAAAAACGATTTGCCGGGATGGGTGGCGCCGCAACTGGAGCGCGTGACACAGGATTTGACGGACCGAATTGCGCAAGCGGGCTCAGCGCAAATGGCGCAGCAGGATCAGCGGCTTGCGGAGTTGAGCGAGAAAGTCGCGGGCTTGCTGAAGCTGCTGGATGAGAGCGGCGACAAGCTGGGGCAGCGGGCGAATGAATCGGATGCGCGATTGGCGGAACGCGTGGAGTCCGCGGCGCGCGCGATCGAAGAAGCAGCGCGGCAACGAGAAGAGAGTCTGACTGGGCATCAGGAGAGCTTGCGAGCAGAAGCCGGACAGCTTCGGGAACAACTCCATTCTACGGCTGAGGAAGCGAAGTCTTCGCTGGAACAGCATGTGGCGGAACGGCTGGGCGGAGCAGAGACGCATTTGCAAGGAACTGCGGATGCAGCGGTGGCAGCGGCGCAGGAGCGGATTGCGGCGAGTCTGCAGGAACATTCGAACCGAGTGCTGGCGCAGCTCCATGAAAATCTGCAAAGCGAAGCGACGCGGCATGCCGATGGGATTCAGGAGGCTGCGAGCCGCGCTGCTGGGGAGATTGACGGCCGGCTGAGCCAACTGCGAGAGTCGGCGCAAGGACAATCCGCGCAACTGGAATCGGCAATTGCGAGGGCGAACGGGACGATCGAACAACTCGACCAGTTTTTGCCGCGGGTGGCGAGTTTGCAGCAGCAGGCGCTGAACGAATTTCAATCGCAGCTCGACGACGTGCTTACGGTGCATAGGAATGAATTGCACCGCCGGAGCGAATCTCTCTACGAAGAATTGAATTCGCGGCTGAATCTTTCCTTTGCTTCGGCGGGGCAGGATGCGCTTTCGCGTTTTGACGAGCAAGTGCGCGCAGCGGTTGAACCGCATTTGACGGCGACAAACGAAGCGATTCACCGGCTTGCGGGAGGGCGTTCGCTGCTGGATGCGGCGCTGACGCTGCAGCAGGACCGCATACGAAATTCGGCGGATGAGGCGTTTGCGGAATCCTTGGCACGCTTCCGCGACAACCTGGGCAGCGTGGAACAATTGCTGCACGAATCGTCGCAAAAAATTACAGCGCTCAATCTGACTGAACTTGAAGGGCGCGCTGCGGACGTCAGGCACGAGACCGTGGACGAAATGCACAAGTCCGCGGAATGGTATGAGAAGAAGGTGCAGACGCAGATTGCGGGATTGACGGAGCGCGCGGTGGAGCATGCCGGCAATCAACTGCGAGAAAAGGCAGGAGAGATTTCGGGCGTGTTTGCGAGCGAGCTGGATCATTCGAGCCGCAACTTTGTGCAGCACACGCAGACACAGATGGAAGAGGTGGTGCGCGAGGCGTTTGACCGCGCGCGCGCGCTATTCGCGGAAGCGGCGGATACAACTTCGGCGGCGTTCACAGATGAGATCCAGCGGCACGGACGGCAGGAGCTGGACGGCTTCGGCGACGCGGTGCGCGAAACGGCGGCGAGTTCGTTTGCGCAGTTGCAGGTGAACCGCGCGGAGATGGTGCAAGAGACGACTGTGGCACAGGCGGAATTTCTGAACCAGTTCCGTGGCGCGCTGTCCGGGGCGCTCGAAAGCGGCATTGGCGAAGCACGCGAAAAAGTGCAGGCAGGGTTCGCTCCGCTACTGGAATCCTGGAAGCAAATGACCGAAGCGCATCAGGCGGAGATGCTGAAGAATTATGCGCACGTGAGCGATCAAGCGACGGAGCAGTACCGCTCGCGGCTCGAAAATGTATCGAATTCGTGGATGGTCGCGACGGTGACGACGCTGGACAAGCAGGCTCGCGACATGATGGCGACGATCGCGCAAGACGCGGAAGCGAAGATGCGCGAGGCGTGCTCGCAGGTGTTTGAAACGCTTGGCGAAACGCTGAAAGAACGGCTTCACCAGTTGGCCGAGGATTCACAGAACAAGTCCAAGGACGCGCACGCGTAGAAGAAGTCATCAGTCTTCAGTTATCAGTCTTCAGTCAAGAACCGGCGTAATTCGGGGAGTAATGTTTTTTTGTTTTGAATGGTGGTTTGCGCTTTTCGCATGCTGCGATTTCTGCAGCCCAGAACGAATCCCGCTATAATCTACGTTCCATGGCAAACCGAGCGTATCTGCGCGTTTGGACGCGCGATTTTTCAGAAACGACAATGATTGCGGAGTTTGCGCGGTTTTTGACGAGCGCGCCGCTGGCCGAATCGCGGCAATATTTCAACGAACTCATTGTCCAAGCGATCGATCCGTCCGAGACCCCGGCAGCGGAATGGGATGTGCACGACGGGACTTACGGCGCGGCGGAGATTGCGGCGCTTGCGGTGCAACATTTGAATTCCGATACGGCGTACATTGTCCACGCCAAATGGGATCTTTGGACATTTGACGTTGATACAGTGAAATGGAAACGCGGGCCGCAGCCGCTGATTCTGGCCTGCCACGGACTCGACTACGACAATGGGGTTGCCGCGACCGAGGGACATTTTTCCGCGGACCTCGGCTTTGAACATCTGTTTACGGGGCATGCGGGAATTCTTGCACCGGGGGCGGCTTCGAATCCTTTCGATAGCTCGGATCATCCCATCGAGAAGACGTTTCGCAGTTGGATGAGCGTGGAAAATAACCGCAAGGAATATGCCGCAAAGACGCGGGAGAACATCCAACATTTGATGAATTGGGTGGAAGCTGTGTCGCAGGCGTTGCCGGTGGAGCGAAGCGAATTGTGGAGCGAAGGGGAGGAAAACTTTGAAGCGCGCCTCGATGCGATTCTGGCTTTGCGTTAGCGCGGCATTGGTATCCGCCGCGGTTTTGTGCCCGGTAAATGCCTCGCAGAGTACGAACCGTGCGGCGTCGAAGCGTTTCAACGAGCTGACTCTGGCAGGCCTCCGACCCGGCAGGGACACGCTCGAACATGCCCAACAGGCGTATCCGGCGCTCAGGCATCAGGACAATGATAGGAATGGATTTGTTCTTCACAACCTTTGCCGCCGCAGCCAATTATTTCTGGAGATGGATTCAACCCGACACATAGCAGCCCTGCGAGTCGTTGCCAGCGATTCGAGCATCATTGCCGGATGCACGGAAAAGGGAATGAAATTGGCGCCTCTCTTGGCTACAGGCAGCGGGCTCGCAGTATCCGATCCAGCGGAAAGAGTAGTTTTGTTATACGGAGAACCGACGTCGAGGAGTCCTAGCACGAAGAACGGGCAACCGCTAGAATTGTTGTACTACGCCTTTGACTGGGCGGGGCCGGACGTGCCGCAGGTGATGGAAGTGGTTTGCACGGTTCCAAAGGACGGGACGCCTGGGCGAGTGGTGGAGATAACTCTCGCAGCAGGCAGCCTCTAATGAAATTCATGCGACTTGTAACTGGAAATGCTCACGAGCGGGAAGTTATGCCGTCCTGTAGTAAAGGAAGGCGCGTGAGCCGCCGTTTGCGAACATTTTCGTCTAAATTATTTGGGACTATGGCGGTTTGCGCTTTGTGCGCGGGAGCGTTTGGGTGCGGCTCCGGGGACCAGCAGACTGCAGCCAAGCCGGCCGAGCCAGCAATTCCAGACGACGTGCAGGCGGCGGCGACGGCCTTGCTCGGAAGAGATACGACGGTGCTGGCTTATGGCGACCTGGCGAAAACTGGCACACGGCAACTGCTTGCGGCAAACCTGGTGCCAAAGACACCGAAGGATACAGTGGCAGGAACGATTATTACGCGCGCGGTGATTGCCGAGGATACACCGGAAGGCTGGCACGAATTGGTACGATGCGACGAGCATTTGAAAAATGCCAAGGGGTATTTGGGCGGATCGCCGATCGAGCCGGTGTCTGGCTGGAAATTGCAATTTGAAAAGACCGATGTGCAGGGGCTGAACGTTTATCTGATTCCGATCAAGGGGACGCTGGATCCTCACGTGCTGCCACTGGCGTTGCGATGGAATTCGGCGGCGAAGCGCTACCAGACATTGGATCGCAATTACGAGCATTTTCTGCCGGAAGCGGCGTCGCTCGGGCCTGCGAGGTCTCATTTCTAATGAGCGACGCGGCAACGCAACCTAAATCGAAGAAAGATTTGCGGGGGCTGACGCCGTATTTGAAACGGTACCCCTCGGGGATTTTTTGGGGATTGGTGTGCGTTGTTCTGATGTCGTTGCTGGGCAATCTGATTCCGCTGGCGACGGGCGTAATTACGGACACGCTGCGCGGAGATCCGATTCCATTTCAACATTCGGCGGACCAGAGTGCGACGGGTACCACAGCGGTAGTGCCAA
>JAFDVY010000189.1 GCA_018268785.1 Acidobacteriota bacterium
TGCTGGAAGAGGAGATGGCGCGTATCAATCGAAACAATCGAACAGCGATCGCTGTGTATGCCGCAGCACTTTGGCTACAACGGCCGGATATTCGTGCGCTCGCCGCGTACTGCGAGCGGGACCCGGAGTGTGCCCGGTTAGTGCGCCGAAGCTTTTCCGTTCGGCAACGCCTTGCCGACGAGGGGGCGGCAGAAGAACAGTGGCGGGCCGCGTATGGCGCGACTATGGTTCGTACTGCCCAGGCGCAGGCTGCAGCCGAAGCAGGCAGACCGCAGGGGTCGAGCATGAGGCGGCGGGAATGGGCTGAGCTGCGACGTCGCCAACGCGCCGCTTTGGCGGAGGCGCTGGCGGCCGAGCGTGCCGCTGCGGCGGTGGCCTCGCACTCGGTGTCGGCCGAGCGTCAACTTAGCGACGAGTTAATTTCACTCGAAAACGAACGGCGAGCGCGGTTTCCTCTTCCATGCGATGTGCCGCACCCGGAAAATCCTGTGCATCTGGCCCAAGAACCGCCACAGAAAATCGGTAATAAAATCGAAGCAGGTATTGCTGCTGCCCGCGCGTCCCGGCCGCGTCCGGCCCTAGAGCCGCGGCCGTCGCGACGGCGTAGGCCTGTTGGGTAGGCGAACGGCAATCTGAGCACGCCCGCAGGGCGGACCCAGGGCAATGTCGGATCCGGGACGTCCAGAATGACGCCTGGAATCGCGCGATTGATGAGATTGACGGCAACAATGTCGCCGACATGCAGAAGCCCCATTGAGCGAAGGGGTGGCTTTCGCTTTGCAGTTTGATGACATCGAGATGGGCGAAAGCGGTGCTTCCGGCCCCGTCTGAATCCTTGGCGTATGCTTCAAACTGCGGCAATGGTTGATTTCGACCACTGATCGCTAAGCCGCCACAACGCGGCTCGAAACGTGAACCCACATGGAGATGAAAATGGCTCGCTTCGAGTTGGTCACCGATCGTAAAGGAATCCGAGCAGCACAAAGAGCGTTGAAGAGGGCTCTGAACCGCGCTCTTCCGCCTCGTCCCGGTGCCTACACCATTGGGTACCCGGGTGGAAAGATCGAAAGGTCCAAGCTGCGAGCAAACTCACGAATCTGGTACCGTGGGCAGATCGTCCGCAACGCTGGCGCACCTCGGTTCTGGAATGCTTTCGGATTGACGAACGAGTTGGCGACAAATCGTTCCAACCACATCAAGGTGGAAATCAATAGCCTCTTGATGGGATCAAGCAGACGGTTTGGCGGCATGTTTGCGCGAGAGGCGGGAAGGGGTTTTGCACTGCTTCACAGTGGCAAAGTCGGGGGCGGCCGTCCAGGCATCGGAAAGAAGGAGTTCGTCGCCTCATTCAATGGAAAGCAGGTGTCGGTTTTCGACGCCGATCGTCCGTCAAGTCCTCGATCAGCATTCCTCATAGCGCGATTGGATGATCCACAGGCCGTCAATGCGATTGCGGAGTTTGTCCTTGCGGTGGCGCGCTTCAAGGATCAAGACAGCCTGGACGATTCAGGCACATTGACGAGGAAGCAACTGAAGGCAAAGGCATTGGCGGCCAGATTTAAACCTCGCAGCATGTTGCAGCAGGTGGTGATGTATGAGCGAAATCCTTACGTATCCGCCTACGCAAAGCGGCGAGCGAATGGGCACTGTGACCTATGTGGAAATAGGGCACCGTTCGCGTTCAAGGGCAATCCGTTTCTAGAGTGTCACCACATCGATAGGTTGGCCGACAACGGCGACGACTCCGTTCACAACACTGTTGCACTCTGTCCGAACTGTCACCGCCGCATGCACCTGACGTTCACGACTGCAGATATTGACCATCTTCGACGGCAGGCTTCACGATAGTGTCGCCGCAATAACGAGAACGCCGTGGTCGTCCCGCATTCCATCTCTCGCGAACGCCTGTCCGATTTTCTTATCGAACCTTGCGAGCACCTCGATTTCGAAATCAAGAACTGGCTCGACATCCAAAATGACAATGACGCCAAAGTCACCTTTGCCAAGGCGGCTCTGGCGTTGGCAAACCACGGCGGTGGGTTCGTGGTTTTTGGTCTGACTGAAATCGATGCAAAGTTCGTGGAAGCGTCGGGCCGGCCGTCGAACTTGTCTGCTTATTCGCAGGACGCGATCAACGGCATCGTCCAGGCTTACGCGGAGCCCGCGTTTCACTGCGAGGTCCATATCATTCACGATCCGTCGGGTACCGAGTATCCGATCGTGGTCATACCGGGCGGGCACCGGGTCCCCATCCGCGCCAAGCGCTCCGGTCCCCACGGCAAGACGATCGAACAAAACGCGATTTACGTTCGAAAGCCCGGACCCAAGAGTGAAGTGCCAACCACCGCTCAGGAATGGGACAGCTTGTTGGCGCGTTGCTTGTCCAACCGACGTGACGAGATGTTGGAGCACATACGAACGATCATGGCCGGGGCCGTTCCTCAAGCCGAGGCGTCTTCGTTGCCGTCACGTCTCGACGCCTGGATCGCCGCATGCAAAGCGCGATGGCAGGCATTAGCGGGTGACCTGCCGCCAGACGCGCCGCCTCGGTGCCCGCGCGGCTACCATTGGTTTGCCTACGAAATCGACGGAGTAAAACGGCCGACTCAATCGGCGAAGTTTACGGAGTTGCTGCAACGGAGCGTGGTTCGCCACACGGGCTGGCCACCGTTTTGGTATCCCACGAGATCCGAGCTCGCTCCTTATCCGATGGACGGTTCCGTCGAATGCTGGCTTGGCGGCGAGGAGAAGGGCGCCTTTTCAGATACGGCGCATTCGGACTTCTGGCGAATCTCCCCGGAAGGCTTTGCCTTCTTGCTGCGCGGCTACCAGGAAGATGGCGCGGATTTAAGGCACGAAAACGGGACTATTGCCAACCGCGGCACGTTGTTCGACGTAAGCTTTCCGATCTGGCGTGCTGCCGAGGTGCTCCTGCATGCCGAGAGTCTCGCGCGGAATCTATTCGAAGGGCCCGCTACCATCGAGCTAGTCGCTCACTACAGCGGGTTGACAGGGCGCGAACTCACGAGCCTCGGTGGCAATTTGATCGTGTGGCCCGGTCAAACCGCTCGACAGGGCGAAATCACCGTTCGCACGCGCGTTGAGGTTTCGGCCATCGCGACCAACCTTCCAGAAATCGTTCAACCGTTGCTGGCGCCGCTCTACACGCTGTTCAATTTCCATGAGTTGCCGATGAGCGCAGTAACCGCACAAATCGCACGACTGCGTTCGGGTTAAGGCCGCTGGCGTTTGATGGTGGTAAAAACAAAAGGCCACCTAGCGGTGGCCTTTTTTGTTTCTTTTGCAGTAAGACGCTTTGGGCGCCGTCGCAAGGCCTCGTTACTGCTCCGAGACTGCCTTGCCGAGTGCATAGAGTAAGGGCGAAGCCGGTGTAAGTCAAGGGCAAAAACCAATAGAAAACAGGGTCTAAGCGCCACCTCGGCGTCTGTTCAGTTCGTCCTGCAGCACTTGGGGGCCGCCCATCCCCTCGCTCCAGTCCCTTGCAACCGCGGCGATCGCGCGCAGGGTTTCGAGTTCCTGCTCCCGATCGTGGAGGAGACGGACCTGAGTTTCAAGCTGTGCCTGCGCACCAGCGAGTTCATGCTCCTGAAGCAACGATTGCTCGTAGTCTCTGACGCCCACCGTGTGCGCCATCGCTTTGCGCAAGGCGCGCAAGTCACCTTTGGTGATCTCGACGCCGTATCGGGTGTTGCGACCCTTCTTCGTTGCCCCCCGCTCCACGTAGAACGACGTCGGCGGCAGAATGCGGCGAAACGAGACGGTCTGCAGCATGTTGCAAACGACCCAGCTCGGCTTTCCGTTTGCGCCGTAAAAGGAAAGCTCACGCAAACTGTCCGGGCTCAGCTCGAAGGCCGTCCGGTCGGCCGTGGACTGCGCTTGCGACGTCACCGGAACCACTTGGACGCGCGCGTCGAAGAGTTTGTTGACGATGGCCAGCCGGCGCTTGTGCATCTCGCCGCGTTGTACCGTGTCCGGGTACTGGTGATTTTCGAGAATGGATCCGTTCGAATGTCCGATGGACTGAATGAAACCGTAGTCGACTTCCACCAGCACGCCCGGCCACAGAATCTTGTTCACGGGTCGTGTAGTCTTTTGAAGCGTCTCGGAAAGGTGTTCTTCCTTGACCGGCAAGATGGCCTTGGAGAGCTGCACAGAAAAAGACGTTGGGTTTCCCGCAGCGGCCGGCGTGGGTTGGACGTTCTCAACGAACCAACGATGGTTGTTCGAAACAGCAAAGCGCTTGACGAAAACGACTGGGTGTTGGGCGGATTTCGGCAGGAGCGTTTCGACGATGTCGGTCAAGGTCTCCGTGCCGAGAATGGTTTGAACGCCCACACCATTTGGATTGGGGTAGGTGGTTTCAACGTACTGAACGACGATCGAAGGCATGAACGCTCTTTTCTTGCTGGCGCAGTGGTTGGTGCATGGGTTCCGGGTCCGAAAGCGGACTGGCGGCGCTGCCCATTATGCCCATTCATTCGATCGCGAGTCGCGCGTGCCGAGCAAGTAGGCTGCACTGTCGATGTCCAGTACGCAGGCCGACGGAAGGTCGCTCACCAACTCGACCAGCATGCGTTGTTCACGTATAGCACGCCGGACTCGAAAGTTTGGTCGTCGAACTCATTCTTCTCGGGTACCCGTCATGCTGTGCGCTGGTGCGCCGATGCACCATGAGCGTGTCACTTGCCGGGACGTTTGCGTCGAGGCGATGCAGGTTTCTTCAGCTTGTATTTCGCTGGCGGGTCGCAAATCGACTTGACAAACGTTCGCATAAGCTCCAGTGAGCGCATGTCCAATCTGCCGCTTGAAGAATGAGGCAGCGCAGCGGTGAAATTGATCCGCTAGCCGTCCCTCTTATGAACCGTCCGCCGCTTTCGGCGGCCCCCTCGCGTTCCCTGTTCCGTCCTCGGCCCGCTTCCGAAAGCCGAGCCTCACCGTGGGCGAGGTGCCGGTCTGATCGAGCGTGTGAAGCACCAGCCCTCGGATTTCTTGTGGCGACCAATCGCCGAGGCCGCATTGCATGATCACGTCGCCGAACAACGCACGGCGTTTGACGAGTTCACGACGAGCTCGGTCTCTCTCGTGGTGCTCAGCACGCATTTCGGCCAGCAGTTGCCGTGCCCTCATGCTGGCAAGCCGATTGGCGGCGGCGGTCATCCGTTCCACAAGTTTCTGTTGCGTGCTCATCGCGGCCGCATCCGACGCGGAGCGCAGTTGAGCGTCGTGAGTTCGTCTTCGGACGCGCGCCGTGCTTCTTCGGCCGTGCTTGCGTCGAACTCATCCAGCGGATGCGGCTCGGTGTATGGAGGCTGGGTAGGTTGTTCCGATGCGTCGATGGGTGCCGCTGGAGCGTCAGGCTGCTGGCCGGTGTTCGCGAGCGGTTTCGGTGCTGCGTGTGTTGCCCTTTGCGCAGAACCCAACGGTCGTGGACGTTGGTGAAAGCTCACACCTCGTCGTCGGTTGTCGTCCTCCATGATGGCCCGGATCAGGCCGACCGTCCGGGCCGCATAGTCACTTAAGCAAATGTGCTCGGCGGTCAGGAACGCACGGGGCGTTCGGTCGATGGCCCTGCGGTACGACCACACGAGGTGGTCGAGCAGCCGCGAGGCTTCCAGCAGGGCGGTGGGTTCGTAGGGCAGCGTCGTCGTCATTGGGACTCTC
>JAFDVY010000018.1 GCA_018268785.1 Acidobacteriota bacterium
GTAGCCGACGATGCACTTGGATTGGATGGAACGCTGCGACCAGAGCGTTTCCAGCATGTAATTCGAACCATAGCCGCCGCGCAAAGCAATCAGGCCGGCAATTTGCGGGTCGCCTAGCAGGGATTTGAAATCCCTGAGACGCGATTCCGTTGAGGAAGAAAAATACCCTTGCGGATCGCGCGAGAAACTGTCTTCCGGCACGAAGCCCAGAGAGCGAAGTTCCTCAAGGCCGCGCTGCTGCCGCTTGTCTTCCGCCGGGGAGGCCGGGGCAAAAATGCCGACGCGTGCGCCTCTTGAAAGAGCGGGCGGCTTGACGACGGAAAGCCGTTCGGCGTGTTCCGAGCGTGGCATCGTGGCTGCCATCAGGCAAAGGACCTTTCTGCCGGATGCATCTCATAAGTGAGGCCGAGTTCGCACAGCTTTGCGGTGACTTTTTCCTCCTGGCGCTGGCTAAGGTCGGCCGTGAACTGAAGAATTTGTTTGCCGTCCACCGGCGAAACGCTGAGGTTTTCGATCGTCAGTTCCATTTCTCCGAAAAGCTGGTGAATTTCCGGAACTAGGCTCGCTGCATTGTCCGCCTTGATTCGGAAGAGCATGTACTGCGAACGAAGCTTGAAAACCTTTTCGATGCGCACAAGCGCCACCAGAGCGAAGAGCATGATAAGGCAGACGATGCCGGAAACTTTGTAAAGGCCGGTACCAGCAGCCATGCCCATGGCGGCCGTGAGAAAAATCGTGGCTGCGGTGGTCAGGCCAACGACACTTCCCTTGTCGCGCAGAATAACGCCTGCCCCAAGGAAACCGATGCCCTGCACGATATTGGATGCGATGCGCGTCGTCGCCGGATCTCCGGTGCGTTTTGCGAATTCCAAGGAGACAATGGTGAAGAGTGCCGCGGCCATGGAGACAAACAGACTCGTGCGCATTCCGGCGGGGCGTTTGCTGCGAATTCGCTCGATACCGACGAGCGAACCGAGGAACGCGGCCCACAAAAGCCGGTAAACGATGGTGGAAAGAGGAAGCATTGAGCGACTTCCCAAGACTCCTAACTGTGCATCTCGCGCCGGACAGCATGACTGCTGTTCGCTTACGAGAGCGCAGGCAAGAGTGCCTACGCTACAGGAAAAATTACCACGTTAGAGTTTGAACTGGCTGAGTTTCAGGATGTGGCGTGCCCTGGCGTGTATCTCTTTCGATTTAAGGCGCACGAGGCGGCGCGGGCCGAACTCTTCCACGGTAAAGCTGCCCATAACGGTTCCATAGACCATGGCGCGGCGGAGGTGCGCGTCGTCATGTTTTCCGGCACCGGCGAGGTAGCCCATGAAGCCACCCGCGAATGCGTCGCCTGCCCCGGTTGGATCGTGGGGTTCTTCGAGTGGAACAGCAGGAACGCAGAAAACGCCATATTTGTCCACGAGCAGCGCGCCGTATTCGCCGCGCTTGATGACGAGCGCCGACGGCCCCAACTTAAAAATGTGCTTTGCGGCGCGGAGAAGGTTGTGTTCGTTCGAAAGCTGGCGCGTTTCTGAGTCATTGATCACGAGGATGTCGATGTGTTTTAGCGTTTCTTTCAGATCGTCGAGGGTGCGCTCGATCCAATAGTTCATGGTGTCGAGGGCGACAACTTTTGGGCGTCTTTTCACTTGGTGCAGAACACTGCCCTGAAGATTGGGCGCGATATTAGCGAGGAATACGTATTTGGAATCGGTGTATTTCGCTGGAAGCCTGGGATTGAAGCCGGCGAAGACGTTCAGCTCCGTGATGAGAGTCACGCGTTCATTGAGGTTTTCCGAGTAGCGGCCGGCCCAGAAGAAACATTTGCCGGAGGCACGCTCGAGGCCGGTGGTGTCAATTTTCCTGCCGCGAAAGATTTGTTCATCCTGGGCGGTAAAATCGTCTCCGACGATTCCGACCAGGTTGACGTGCGTGAAATAGCTTGCAGACAACGCGAAATAGGTCGCAGCGCCGCCAATGATGCGCTCCTCCTTTCCATACGGGCTTTCAATGCCATCGAACGCGACAGAACCTACGACGAGAAGTGACAAGTTTTGCTCCTGACTTTGGTTAATACCACACGGGAATCGAAGAGCGCAGGCCTTTGCCACTCAGGGTAAACACGAGTGCCTACGCTACCGAAATAATGTTACGAGATGTATTTGCCGATGATTGCGCCGAGTTTTACCTTTGTTGCCCTGGGAACAAGCTTTGGATCCGTGATCAACGCATGGGCCAGTGCCGAGCCGCACTTGCACTCGCGATGCTCGGGCATGGATTTGATCGCTTCACGCAGAACTTTCTGCGCATTTTCGGCGTTCTGCTGAAGAGTGGCCATAATTTGCGCGCCGGTGACGGATTCATGATCCGGATGCCAGCAATCATAATCGGTAATCATGGCGATGGTGCCGTAACAGAGCTCGGCTTCGCGGGCAAGCTTGGCCTCGGTGACGTTGGTCATGCCAATGACGTCGAATTCCATTTTGCGATGCATGTGCGCTTCGGCAAGCGTCGAAAATTGCGGGCCTTCCATGCAGATGTACGTTCCCTTGCGATGGACGGGAACGCCGCAATGGACACTGGCGTCGGCCAGGACACGGGAGACCTGGCCACACGTGGGTTTGTCGAACGTGACGTGGGCGACGAGGCCGCCTCCGAAAAATGTGGAAATGCGATGCCTGGTGCGGTCCACAAATTGGTCTGCAACGAGAAATTCGCCGGGGCGGAGGTTCTCTTTCAGCGAACCTACGGCGCTGACAGAAACAATGCGTTCGACGCCGAGCAGCTTCATTGCGTAAATATTTGCGCGGTAGTTGATTTCGGTCGGCAGGATGCGATGGCCGCGTGCGTGGCGCGCCAGGAACGCGACCTGCTTCCCTTCCAGCGTTCCAAGAACGAGGGCGTCGGACGGATCGCCGAAGGGAGTTTTCACGCGAATTTCGCGCGTGTCGGTAAGTCCCTGCATCGCGTAAAGGCCGCTGCCGCCGATAACTCCGATGGTAGCGTGCGGTTTCCTATGTAATTTCCTGCTGGACTTCTTTGCCATTCGGATTGCTCCAAGAAGAGAATTATGCCTACTCACAGATGCCGGGCTGAAGCCCTGCGCTACAGTAAAGACAAAGACTCATTTCGTGGTGCTCGTTGCCGAGAGTAGCTCGTTCACTGCCGTAAACGGATCCTTCTTGCGCTGTGAAACTTCCGCGGCGAGACGATCGAGTTTTTTTTCACCTTCGGCGCCCTGCAGGACTTGTTCGAGCAAGCGCGATTCGAGCAGGCCAAGCAGGCGATTCTTCCAGTGCTCTCGCTGCTTCTTTTCGCGCTCGCCGCTCGATTCGAAATGAACGCGGAATTTTTCAATGGACGCAGCAAGAGCGTCGATTCCCGCATTTTCCGTGGCGACAGTTCGAATGACGGGCGGATGCCAGCCGTCGCGCGGCATGACGAGCGAGAGCATCGCGTGGAGCTGCTCTTCGAGGCGATCGGCGCCTTCGCGGTCGGCTTTGTTTAGGACAAAAATGTCCGCGATTTCCATGAGTCCGGCTTTCATGGATTGAATGTCGTCGCCGAGGCCAGGAACGAGGATAACGAGGACGCAATCTGCCAGGCGGACGATGTCCACTTCATCCTGGCCGACGCCGACGGTTTCGATGAGAATTTGCTTTTTACCGGCCGCATCGAGAACAAGTGCTACTTCGGCTGTGGCTCGGGAGAGACCTCCCAGAAAACCGCGAGTAGCCATGGAGCGAATGAAAATGCCGGCGTCACCCGCATGGCTTTGCATGCGGATGCGATCTCCGAGAATCGCGCCGCCAGTGTAAGGGCTCGTGGGGTCAACAGCGACAACGCCAACCTTTTGTTCCGCTTTGCGGTAGTGGGCAGCGAGGCGATCGACGAGCGTGCTTTTCCCGGTCCCAGGGGCTCCGGTAACACCCGAGAGATAAGCGCCACCCGTGTGTGGGAACAACTTTTTCAGGAGATCCTCGGCTTCCGGCGCATGATTTTCTATGGCGGTGATGGCGCGGGAAACGGCGCGGACTTCTCCAGCGCGCACTTGCTGCGCCCAGACTTCAATTGGCGCAGACATGCTTTTCCTGAAGGCCACAGAGGGGGGCGACACTCATGCCTCTATTATGCGGGAGTCGCGAGATAAATTCAGCCGCAGGGAAGGCTTGCAAGCAGTTGAACTCGAAGAGCGCAGGCAAGAGTGCCTACGCTACTTTTTGCCGAGAAGCTGGCGGGCAATGACCAATTTCTGGATTTCGCTGGTGCCTTCGCCAATGGTGCAGAGTTTCACGTCGCGGTAGAACTTTTCCGCAGGGTAGTCTTTGATGAAACCGTAGCCGCCGTGGATCTGCACACACTCATTGGCCACTCGCACGGCGACCTCGCTGGCGAAAAGCTTTGCCATGCTGGATTCGCGGGTGAAACGCTGCGTTTTCTGATCGGCAAGCCACGCGGCTTGGTAGACGAGCAGGCGCGCGGCCTCGACTTCCGTGGCCATGTCTGCCAGCTTGAACTGGATCGCCTGAAATTCGCTGATGGTCTTGCCGAATTGTTTGCGCTGCTTGGCATATTTGGTAGCGGCATCAAGCGCGCCCTGAGCCATGCCCAGCGCAAGCGCTGCGATGGAGATGCGACCGCCATCGAGAATCGCGAGGCTGCCTGTGAAGCCCTCGCCTTCGGCGCCGAGCAGATTTGCTGCGGGCACGCGGCAATCGGTGAAAATAATTTCTGAAGTATCGCTGGCGCGGAGGCCGAGCTTGTTTTCCTTCTTGCCGGGGCGAAACCCCGGCATGCCTTTTTCGAGAATGAACGCGCTGATGCCATGCGAGGCTTTCGCCTTGTCCGTGACCGCCATGGCGACGCAGGTATCGGCGTAATGGCCGTTTGTGGTGAACGTTTTTGACCCGTTGAGAACGTAGTGATCGCCGTCGCGGCGAGCCACGGTGCGAGTACCGCCCGCGTCAGAACCGGCTTCAGGCTCGGTGAGGGACCACGCGCCGATCTTTTTTCCCTGGGCTAGCGGAACGAGATATTTCTGCTTTTGCGACTCGGTGCCGAACTTGTAGATGTGATTGCTGCAGAGCGAATTGTGCGCGGCCACGATGATGCCGATGGAGCCGTCGACGCGAGACAGCTCCTCGATGGCGATGACATATTCCACGTAACCGAGTCCGGCGCCGCCATATTGTTCAGGAAAAATGATGCCGAGAAGTCCCATTTCGGCGAGCTTGGGCATGATTTCCAGCGGGAAATGCGAAACTTCGTCCCATTCCATTACGTGCGGAGCGATCTCGCCTTCGGCAAATTCGCGAATGCTTTTGCGGAGTTGCTGCTGCTCATCAGTGAAGGAGAAATCCACGCGGCCCCCAGGGAACAAAGTTTTAGATATAGCGAACCAAAGAATAGTTTATAACGACGGCGGGAGGGCTGCGAACTGCCAAAGGAGAGACGGGAGGTCAAAATGGCACTAAAGAACTATTACGCTCCGGCGCGACGGGTTTTGGAAGCGACTTCGCGCGTGACATGAATGGCGCGTTCGCAGCCGGCGCGGTCCACGTCACAGTGTGTTACGAACCGGACGGAGTACAGCGCAGTGTCGAGCGCAAGGATGTCGTGTGGCTGGAGCGCTTCGCAGAATTCGACCGCGTTCAATCCGGTGCGCTCGCAATCGAAAATGACGATGTTGGTTTCGACGGTGCTTGCGTCGAGGACGAGGTTTGGAATTGTTGCAATTTCCCGCGCGAGGTATTTCGCGTTGGCGTGATCTTCGTGGAGGCGCTTCGGCGATTCTTCCAGCGCAATGAGGCCAGCTGCAGCAAGTACGCCGGTCTGGCGCATGCCGCCGCCAAACATTTTTCGATAGATGCGCGCCTTGTCAATGAACTCTTGAGAGCCGACGAGCATGGAGCCGACTGGCGCGCCTAGACCTTTCGAGAGGCAAAACATCACGGAGTCGAGATTGCGAGTCATGTCCGCGACCGATTCGCCGAGCGCGACAGCCGCATTGAAAATACGAGCTCCGTCGAGATGAACTTTCAACTTAACGGCATGTGCTTTAGCGCAAATGTCGTTGACCTGCGCCGTGGGGTAGAGCGTGCCGCCCGCCATGTTATGCGTATTTTCGAGGCAGACCAGCGCCGTTTGCGAATCGTAGTAAATCTTTGGCCGAATAACCGCTTCGATTTTCTTCCAGGTCAGGATGCCGTCGTCGGCGCGGGCGATGCGAGGCATGGCTCCGGCAATCGCCGACATGGACGCGAGTTCGTAGAGATTGACGTGGCTGCGCTCTTCGCAAATGACTTCGTCGCCGTGATGCGTCCAGACTTTGATGGCGATGAGATTCCCCATGCAGCCCGTGGGGACGAACAGCGCGGCTTCCTTGCGAAAGATTTCCGCGGCGCGTTTTTCCAGGCGATTAACGGTCGGATCTTCGAGATAGACGTCATCGCCGACCTCGGCTTCCGCCATGGCGCGCCGCATGGCCGGCGTTGGCTTGGTAAACGTATCGCTGCGAAGGTCAACAAGGTTTGCTGCTGGCGTGGACATTCGGTGATCGCCCCTGGGCTAGCTAGTTTAACTGAGAAGCTCGACGAACACTTCGTTCGAAATACTCAGCTTTTTGGGCGCGAGGCGTACGATGTTGCCTTCGCGCTCGATCAGTCCCGCCGATTGCAGCGTGACGAACTTTTCGCTTAAGGATGCGGCATACGCCGGCTCGATTTGATCGAGATTGATTCCGTTCAGTTGGCGGAGCCCGAGAAAGATTTCTTCTTCCTGTGCCTGTTTGACGGAGACGGCTTCTATTTGCTCGGCAGGAAGATATCCCGACTCGAGTGCGGCAACATATTGCGCGGAATCGTGGACATTTGCCCAGCGAGTTGAGCCACTGAACGAGTGCGCGCCCGCTCCGAAGCCGAGGTAGGGTTCGCGGCGCCAGTATTTCAAGTTGTGGCGAGAGGCGCGCCCGGGCTTTGCCCAATTGGAAATTTCATAGTGATTGAATCCGGCTACGCTTAACAGACTGCACGCAAGATCGTAGGAGTCCGCCATCTGGTCGTCGGTGGGAACGGCTGGCGCGCTGTATTTTGTGCCAAGAGAAAGCAGTTCCCTGCCGAGGCGGCTGCCTTCATCAACTTCGAGCATGTAAATGGAAACGTGCTCGGGAGTCAGAGCAACGAGTTCATCAAGCGAATTGCGCCAGGTCGCTGCCGTCTGGTGCGGCAGCCCGATAATCAAATCGAAACTGAGATTGTGCAGTCCAGCCGCGCGGAGAATTGAAGCTGCACGATAGACATCTTCCCTGCGATGCATGCGGCCGGAGGACTTAAGCTCAAGATCAGAAAAAGATTGCACGCCGAAACTGACCCGATTGATTCCCGCGTCAGCCCAGGCCGCGGCTTTTCCTGCGGTAACGGTTTCGGGGTCGGCTTCCAGCGTCACTTCCGCGAATTCGCAGGTAAACGTGCGGCGAATTGCATCAAGAATTCCTCTTAAGTGACCGGGATCCAACAAACTCGGCGTCCCGCCGCCGAAATACACGGTATCCACTACGGCATTTTGAATCTGGGATTCGGGAATTCCGGAGGAGGCGTAGAGGTCGCGATGGTTCGCTATTTCAGCCTGCACTGCAAACGCATACGGCGCATATCGATCCGCTGCTACGACGCCTGTATGAAAATTGCAGTACGTGCATTTCGTCTGACAAAACGGAACCTGGATGTAAACGCCAAGATTCATGGTTTCCCGCTTGATTTTAGCATGCAGGATGGACACAAGCCTGCCGGAGTCACTTCGCGTCGGGGACCACTTTCAGTTGCATGGTACGTTCGCGCGGTCCGTCATACTCGCAGAAGAAAATCCCCTGCCAGCGACCGAGCGCGAGCCGTCCATTTTCGACGAAGATTACCTGGCTCGTTCCGGTAAGAATTGTTTTTGCGTGTGAATCGGAGTTTCCCTCCGCGTGACGATATGGCCCTTTGTGCGGCACGACGCGGTCCATAATTCCTTCGATATCGGAGGCAACGTCGGGGTCGGCATGCTCGTTAATGGCCACGCCCGCCGTGGTGTGCGGCACGTAGACATAGCAAACACCTTGCTGTACGGCGGATTTGGAAACAATGGATTGCACTTCGCCAGTGACATCGACGAGTTGCGTCCGGCGATCGGTGCGCACACGCAGAATTTCGATTTTGGCCATGGAGACGCAAGCGTACCACGCGCAGCAAATGCCGGATCAAGGGATTGGAACGAGAAAATGTTTGCCCAGATGCTTGCCGGACGAATGTTTTCGCAGAGCATCCAGCCCTTCCATGCCCCAGCGAGCCAGGAGAGGCAAGAGGCACAGTTGGCGCGACTGCAATGTCTTGTTCGGATAGAGCAAATTGTTCAGGAATTCGGCATGGCCCGCGAGCACACTCGATTTCTTATCCCGCGCCCAGCCGGCTTTCTGCCGCAGCTTTTCGGTCTGGTAGGCGATTTTGCGCTGCGCTTTTTCAATCGCGGATTTCAACGACGGGTCGATCTTCGTTATCGGCCCGCGCCAGCCGTCCAGCAGCTTGTGAATCTTCTCCGCATCTTTCGCAAGCTTTGCAGTTAGCTTTGCCGGAACATTCGCGGCGCCAAGCTTCAAGTGCACCGCCTGACTCCCCGCCCAGACATCCTCGACGGTCATGCTGTATTGCTCGAGCAACCGCTGCGCCTTGCTATCCACCAGCGTAAAATCCGCGCGCGAAAGAAAAACGGGTTCGCGCCGGAGCAATTTGGAATAGAAGACAGCCGACTGCGCAAAATATGAAATCTCCGCCGGGCCGCCGACATAAGCAACCGTCGGAAGCAGGTAGTCCTGAACAACGGGCCGCAGCAATGCGTTCGGGCTAAACGATTCAGGCGATTGCGAAATCGCGTTCGCCAATTCCTGTGCTGACCAGCTTTGTGTGTCCGCCTGAAATTGCGCTCCAGTCGACTGAATTGCTTCCCGCCCGCCCGCACCCATGTAGAAAAGCGCCGTGCTTCGCCCCGTGACTTTCACTTGCGCCGCATAGCCTGCTCGTTCCAATTCCTTGTTCCGGGCAAGGAGCGCCTCGTTCAGATTGCCGCGCTCTTCCGCTGCTTGCCGGTAAATGGGTTCTGCAATCCGATGCAGCCGCGCATCGAGGGGATCGAGAAGGATCAATCCTTGTGAGGCAAAAAGGCCTGCAAAGAATTTTCCAAACGCGCCGGCGTAGGATTCTTCCGGCGTGTAGCTCGCACGCAGCAGTGTTGCCAACTCGCCACCCGCCGGTCCTCCTAGCATCACTGTCGCGGCGCGCACAAACTCGGCTACCTGCGGGCCGAGCTTCTGCGGTCCAACTGGCGCAGGAACTCCCGCCTGCAAGCCAAGCTCAAACTTCACGAGCTTCCCGTCGTGGAAAAACGTTGTATGCCGCACTTCGTCAAGGTCGTGATCTTCCGTGGCCATCCAGAAGACCGGCACCGCCTCCACGCCGTTTTTAGTTAGAAGCCGCGCTGACTCGACCGCAGAAAGCGCCTTATAAAAGGAATAGGCCGGCCCGCCAAAAAGGCCAACCTGCTGCCCCGACACTACGGCAACCGCACCATTCTCAAGCCTCGAAATGTTGTTGAGCGCTGCTTTGCCGGCGCCCAAAGCCTCATTTTGCTCACGCAAGATTGCGGCAACCGCGCTTCGCCGTGATTGCGGATAGTTCAGTGTCGTCGCAAGCGCGGACGCGTTGTCCAGCGTCGGTTCATGCGCATAGAAACTCTTCACTCTCTGGAAGTCGTCAAGGAAGGCAAGATGGAGCGGTGGCTGATGAGGAAGTTCGCGGAACGGAAGGGCGCGACATTGCATGGATGCTTAGATGATACCCGTTGAATTTGGTGACACGCAAATAGACGAAAAGAAGGGCTATCTTGTGAGCAGAGTGCCGGGCATGGGCTGGGTCCTAAAACGATTCACGGCCTTCACTATTGCCGTATTCCTGACCTTCCACGTCTTGCTTCCGTCACAGGCCCCTCTATGCGCGCGCTGCGGAAGGCTCCAGGTTTGCCGCTATTTTTGTAATAGCGGCCTTCGTGGAATCGCTGAGCGGAAGAATGGGAAGCCTGGGAACGCCACCCTTGTAACCGCGAAGATCCATCACAAATTTCACGCCGGCGATGCCGCACTCGGACACCACTTTTTTCGATGCCAGCGAGAGCTTGCCCTGAAGCTCGCGCGCCTGGTCGTACATTTTTTGGCGGTACAATTGATGTATTGCAACGCATTTTTCGGGGAAGGCGCTGGCGAGCGCTAGGATTCCGCCGACCGCGCCTGCGCTGAGCGCGGGCATAATCACGGAAGCCGCACCCGTCAACATCTGAAAGGTGGGTGGCGTCCCCGCGACAACTTCCACGATTCTTTGAATCACGCCGGAGCTGTCTTTCATTCCAATGATATTGGGATGCTCTGCAAGCGCCAGAATCTCCGGCGTTTCGAGCGTTACGCCCGTGAATTGCGGCACCGAATAAAGCAGTATGGGAATTGGGGAAGCGTCGGCAACTGCGCGATAGTGCGTCAAATAAACTTCCGGCTTGTAGACAGGCTTGTAGTAGTAAGGCGTTTTGACCAGGGCGGCGCGATAGCCAAGTTCCGCGGCCCGTTTTGTGCGCGAGATGGTTTCCGCAGTGGATTCCGCGCCCGTTCCGGCAAGCAAACGCTTGTCGGGCGCCGCGGATTCGATGGCCGTTGAAAAAATCGCGTCCATCTCTTTCGCTGAAAGCAGCACCGATTCGCCTGTCGAGCCGAGTACAACGTAGCCCGCCAGATCGGTCTGATTGTAGCGATGCAAGTTGTGCTTCAGGTCCGCGGAAGAAAAACTTCCCGCGAAATCGAAGGGTGTCGTGAGCGCGGCGAAAATTCCAGAGAGGTCCACGAATCAGTCTCCTGACGCCGGCGCCCCAGACGCGGCGACTTGCCCTCGATGCAAGTCCTGCAGCGCGGCGACTTCCGTTCCCTGCTCGAGCATGGCGCGAATGCCGCGCGCTGCCGCGTTCGCAGCCGCCAGCGTGGTGATGCAGGGAATGTTGTATCGAATCGCCGCGCGTCGAATCGATTTTTCGTCATAGAACGATTCGCGCCCGAGAGGCGTGTTGATGACGAGGTCGATTTTACCTGTTTTCACAAGGTCGACGATGTTCGGACGGCCTTCGTTTACTTTGAAGATGGCTTCCGCCTCGATGCCAGCGCCTTGCAATGTTGCTGCGGTGCCGCGGGTTGCCACCAGCTTGAAGCCAAGCGATTCCAGCTCTTTCCCAAGGGAAACAAGATGCCTCTTGTCACGGTCGTTCACGCTGATAAACACAGTGCCTTTGCGCGGCAAACGCTGTCCCGCGGCAAGCTGCGCTTTCGCGAACGCTTGGCCGTACGACGTGGAGATGCCCATCACTTCGCCGGTAGAACGCATTTCCGGGCCAAGAATCGTGTCCACGCCGCGGAATTTGTTGAACGGAAACACCGGCGACTTCACCGAATAGAAATCGTGCACGGCAATTTCCGCCACGCCGTTGTGATGCACAAGCGGCAGCTTCATGTCTTTCAGTTTCTTTCCGACCATAATCCGCGCGGCAACTTTAGCCATCGGAACACCGGTCGCCTTGCTGACATAGGGCACGGTCCGCGAAGCGCGAGGGTTCACTTCCAGCACATAGACTGTGTCGCGTTGAATCGCGTACTGCACATTCATCAAGCCGACCACTTTCAAAGCCAGCGCAAGTCGCTTCGTGTAGTCGCGAATCGTGTCGAGCACGGCCGGCGATAAACTGACCGGCGGCAACACGCAACTCGAATCGCCGGAATGTACTCCAGCTTCTTCGATGTGCTCCATGATCCCGCCGATGACCACATCGGTTCCGTCTGCAAGCGCGTCCACGTCCACTTCCGTCGCTTCCTCCAGGAACTGATCAATCAGCACCGGCTTTGCAGAACCCATCAGCGCCGCCTGCGCGACGTATTCCTGCACCGTGTTCGCATCGTATGCAATCACCATCGCCCGCCCGCCAAGCACATAACTCGGGCGCACGAGCACCGGCAAGCCAATCTCTCCCGCGAGTCGCGCCGCTTCCTCGGGAATCAGCGCCGTTCCATTGCGCGGCTGCGGAATTTTCTGCTCTTCAAGTACACGCCCAAACCGGCGGCGATCTTCCGCCAGGTCGATGGACTCGGGAGTCGTGCCAACAATCGGCACGCCATTGCGCTTCAATTCCATGGCAAGATTCAGCGGCGTCTGACCGCCGAATTGCACAATCACCCCTTGCGGTTTTTCCCGCTCCACAATCGCAAGCACGTCTTCGAGCGTCAGCGGCTCAAAATAGAGCCGGTCGGAAGTATCGTAGTCCGTGGAAACCGTCTCCGGATTGCAATTCACCATGATCGTTTCGTACCCGTCTTCGCGCAGCGCAAACGACGCATGGCAGCAGCAGTAATCGAACTCAATTCCCTGCCCAATGCGGTTTGGTCCACTGCCGAGAATCATGATCTTCGGGCGTGACTGAACATCCGATTCGTCTTCATCCTCGTACGTCGAATACATGTAAGGCGTGAACGATTCGAATTCCGCGGCGCACGTATCCACGCGCTTGAACACCGGCGCCACGCCATAGCGCGCGCGCTGCAACCGCACAGCCGCAGGAGTGGTCTTCCACATTTGAGCAAGTTGCTCGTCGCTCGTTCCCTGGCGCTTCACTTCGCGCAGCAATTCTTTCGAGGCAGTTTCTACCGTCACGCCCGCCGCGCGCTTATTGACTACATTCAACTCCTGAATTTGCTGAATAAACCACGGATCGATCTTCGTCAGATCGCAAATTTCCACAGCTGGTAATCCGCGTTCCACTGCCGTCAGGATCCAATGAATCCGATCCGGCCGCGGCGTCGCCAGTTTTTCCCGCAACAGCGAATCCGGCGCCTCAGCAGGCGCGCGCCACGGAGTGTGCGGTTCGAGCGAACGGATCGCCTTCTGCAAGGATTCCTTGAACGTCCGCCCGATCGACATCACCTCGCCCACCGACTTCATCTGCGTTCCGAGCGTGCTGTCCGCCCCTGGAAATTTCTCGAACTGCCATTTGGGAATCTTCGTCACAACGTAATCGATCGTCGGCTCGAAGCTGGCCGGCGTCTTCTTTGTAATGTCGTTCGGAATTTCGTCGAGCGACATTCCCACAGCCAGCCGCGCCGCAATCTTCGCAATCGGAAAGCCCGTTGCCTTGCTGGCAAGCGCCGAGCTTCGCGAAACGCGCGGGTTCATCTCAATCACAGTCATGCGGCCCGTGTCAGGATTCACCGCAAACTGCACGTTCGAACCGCCGGTCTCCACGCCAACTTCCCGCAAAATCGCCGCCGCCGCGTCGCGCATGCGCTGATATTCCTTGTCCGTTAGCGTCTGTGCGGGTGCCACCGTGATCGAATCGCCCGTGTGCACTCCCATCGGATCAAAATTCTCAATTGTGCAAATCACCACGAAGTTGTCGCGGAAATCGCGCATCACTTCCAGTTCGTACTCTTTCCAGCCAAGCACGGACTCTTCCACCAGGGCTTCATGCACGGGGCTCATATCCAGGGCGTGCGCAATCGAGTCTGCAAACTCTTCGCGATTGTATGCAATCGCGCCGCCCGTTCCGCCCAGCGTGAACGAGGGTCGAATCACCAGGGGAAATCCAAGCTGCTCGCAAAGCCGCATGGCATCCTGCGCGTTGTTCACCAGCGCCGATGCCGGAACTTCCAACCCGATTTTTCGGCACGCGTCCTTGAACCACAGCCGGTCTTCCGCGACTTTGATGGCGCGCAAGGACGCGCCAATCATTTCCACTTTGTACTTTTCTAAAATTCCCTCTTCCGCCAGCGCCACCGCCAAATTCAGCGCGGTCTGCCCGCCCACGGTAGGCAGCAGAGCGTCCGGCCGTTCCTTCGCGATAATTTCTTCGAGATATTCCTTCGAAAGCGGCTCGATGTAAGTTCTATGCGCCAGCTCCGGGTCGGTCATGATCGTCGCAGGATTCGAATTCACCAAAACAACTTCGTATCCCTCCGCGCGGAGCGCCTTGCACGCCTGCGCCCCGGAATAATCGAATTCGCACGCCTGGCCAATAATGATTGGCCCCGACCCGATAATCAGAATCTTCTTGATGTCTTTTCTTTTCGGCATCCCTTTTCTTTGTCCTCAGACCGCCACATCACAAACTCGCCGTGTGTCATTCCTCGCTTGAGTTCATGCTGCACTTCGAGATTCAGCACCTTGTCATTCCTTGCGCGGTTTTTGCGCGAGGAACTTCTTTTCTCTCCACATGGTTCAAGTGGAGAATCTGCTTTTTCTATCGCCGCGAACTCCCCGGTTGCTGAAATTCCTTCATCATGTCCGTAAATTGCGTGAACAAATAATGCGAATCGTGCGGCCCTGGCGAAGCTTCCGGATGATACTGCACGCTGAATAGGGGCAGTTTCTTGTGCCGGATGCCCTCATTCGTCTGATCGTTCAAATTAATATGCGTAACTTCCACTTCGCTCGACTTCAGCGAATCGGGGTCTACACAGAACCCGTGATTCTGCGCGGTGATCTCAATCTGGCTCGTGAGCAAATTCTTCACCGGATGATTCGAACCATGGTGTCCAAATTTCAGTTTGTAGGTTTTTCCGCCGAGAGCCAGCCCGCAAACCTGGTGTCCGAGGCAAATCCCGAACACAGGCACTCTTCCCATCATCTTGCGCACGTTTTCCACGGCGTAATCCATCGGCTCCGGGTCGCCGGGCCCATTCGAAAGAAAAACGCCGTCCGGGTGCATTCCTAAAATATCTTCCGCGGAAGTTTTCGCCGGAACCACGCCCACTTCGCAGTGATGATCGTTCAAAAGACGCAGGATGTTTTGCTTGATTCCGAAATCGTAAGCCACCACGCGAAACTTTCGCGACGTCCCTTCCGCTTCGCCCATCTGCTCGGTCCAGGGCGAAGTCGCCAAGTCAATCGATCCTTGCGACCAATCATAGGGCTTCGCGCAACTCACCCGGCTCGCCAACTCCTGCCCTGCCATGCTCGGCAACTGTTTCGCTTCATGAATCAACTGCTCGGCGGGAGTGCCATCCGTGGAAACCATTCCACGCAGCGCGCCGACTTTGCGGATGTGGCGCACCAGCGCCCGCGTATCAATGTCCCAGATCACTGGGATCTTGTGCCGGTTCAAATAAAGCTGCGCCGTTTCCGACGAACGCCAGTTCGACGAAATCTGCGAAAATTCCCGCACGATAAGCGATTCAATATGGGGATGCGATGACTCTTCGTCGTCCACATTCGCACCCACGTTTCCGATGTGCGGGTAGGTCAGACACACAATCTGCCCCGCATAACTCGGATCCGTGAACACTTCCTGATAACCGGTGAGACTTGTATTGAAAACGACTTCGCCGCCGCGGCGCGTGATGGCGCCCGCAGCTCTTCCGTTAAATACGCGCCCGTCTTCCAGCGCAAGGATTGCAGGTCGATGAACTTCCGTCAGTGGAGCCTCCGTGACACACTTTATTTTTCTTTCGCTTCGGCGGACGACGACAAAGTACCGAAATGGTCCACCGGCCAATAGGCAAAGACGGCCCGGCCGTAAATGGACCGGCTGGGAACAGGGCCGAAAACGCGGGAATCGTTCGAGCTGATGCGATGGTCGCCCATCACGAAATACATGTCGCGCGGTACGCGCACCGGCCCGTAATCGCTCAAATCCTCGTACTGCGGCGGCACGTAAGGTTCGGGAATCACTTTGCCATCCACGGAGACCACGCCGCCGCGAATCTGCACCACCTCATTCGGCAACGCAATCACGCGCTTGATGAACGATTTGCTGCGGTCCAGCGGGTACCAGAATACAACCACATCGCCTCGCTCAATCGGTTCGAAGCGGTAGACAAATTTGTTGATGAAAATCCGCTCCTGGTCGGAAAGGAGCGGCGCCATGCTCGTACCTTCCACTTTCACCGGTTGGTAAAGAAAAATAATGATGACCAGCGCGAGCCCAATCGCAATCAGAAGATCGCGCGTCCAAACTCGAATTTCGCGCCGCAGGGAATGTCCTGTGCTTGGTTTCGTTTCCGCAATTAGAGTTTGTTCCGAGTTGGAAGGAGCTGCCTCGGAGGGGGAAGACTGCACTTTCTCGTCCGGACTCAGCATTTTTATTGCCTAACAGTTATATCACGCGACTTGCGCCCGCGCCAGATTGCAATTGCAGCTTTTGGAAAATTAGATGCCGCGCCCGCTGCATCCGGTTGCAAATGTAGGGCCGTCCCTTTAGGGCGGCATCTGCCGGTTCTGCGTGGCGAGCAATCATTGCATCTTATTGTAGTCAGTAGCGTAGGCACTCTTGCCTGCGTACTCTCACTGCATCTTGTTGTAGTCAAACAAGTGAAACTCTTTCGTCACGCCAAATGTGAAACCCGATCTTGGGTCGTATTTGTTCAATCCGCGAATCCCCGCAATGTCCCACGTGAATCCGCCGGCAAAAATCTGCAATCCAAACCGAGCCTGGCCCGTGCTTTGCGTTCCAATCAGCGCCGTATTGATATTGCGATCTGAATACAGCCCGCTCACTTCCCCTACAACGTTCACGCGCTTGTGCACCGGATAGCTGAACCCCGCTCCGTACATCAGCACATCGTTTTGCGTGAACAGCGCATTCGGCGCCTGCAAGATTTCAAGGCCGAGATCGCCCATCAGTTTCAATTTCTGAATCTGCTCTTCCAGCGCAATCATCGCGAAAACGTTTGTTGTATTCGTCCCGATTCCGCGCGCCTGATTCGAATTCGGCATGATGAACCCAAACCGCAACGCCAGCCCGGGCTTCTTTCCCGATGGCGCTCTAAATCTCACCTTTGTCGAAAGTGCAAAATCACCGGTGTCATGCGTCGAGTTCACGCCAGTAAGCTTCAAATTCGGCACAAAGGACGCGCCTTGCGATTTCACATCCAGAAAATTCTGTACTGCCCCTTCCAGCTCAATTTCCGCGATCTTGCTGATTCCCATCCGCAGATTCAGCACGCCCACCGACGTCTCGTCGCCGCGCAACCCGGAAAGCGGAAAGCCCACATCCTGCAGAAAATCGAAGCCAACTTCCGCCCGCACCACTCCCGCCGGAACTGTCTCTACATCGGTAGTCTTGAAAGGACGGTCCTGCGCAAAAGAAGAGCAAGCGGCAAAGCAACTGGCGGCCAGTATTAGAAAAAGCTTCCGCATGCCCAGTAGGGTAGCATAGGCACTCTTGTTTACCCTGAACTTTGAAGGGCCTGTGGCGGTCCTTGCGTTAATGCGGACAAAACGAGGCAGCGCTATCGAAACATTCTTCAGGGCACGGTTTTGTAGCGCCGGGCTTTAGCCCGGCATCTTCCGCCGCGTCAGAAGTTGTAGGGGCAAACTTCCGAGTTTGCCCTCTGCGCGATCCGTTCTAGCCAAGCGCATAATTCAAATTCGCAAGCGCGGAAATTACAGCCGTCTCCGTGCGCAGAATCAAACTTCCCAGTGACGCCTGCCGGAATCCCGCCGCCTCTGCTGCTGCCAATTCTTCATCGGTCCATCCGCCTTCAGGACCAATCGCCAAAACGGCTTCAATGACGGCATTTTCCGGCAAGACCGCTCTTAACGGCCGCGCATCGGTCTTTTCCGACAAGATGATCTTGCAGCCCGCCACTTGCGCAAATGCCTGCTCCGGTGTCTGGACTGTTTTCAACTCGGGGATTCGGACGCGGCGGGACTGTTGCGAGGCTTCCAGCAAAATTCTCTTCCAGCGTTCAGATCGCTTCCCGGCGGCGTGAAGAAGCGCCTTCTCACTCCGCGCCGCCGCCAGCGGAACAATCGTGTGTACCCCAAGTTCCGTAGCCTTCTCCAGCGCCCACTCCAGCGAATCAAATTTCACAATTGAGAGCAGCAGCGTAGTCTCCAGCGCTGATTCCCTGCTGGCAATCGGTTCCAGCAACGCGAACTCAATCCGCTCTTTTTGCACAAGCTCAATGCGTCCGAGCCACGCGGTTTTTCCGTCGCTCAATTCAAAAAGTTGTCCGGGTTCAGCGCGCAGCACGCGTCCAAGATGATGCGCCGCGTCGCCCGTCATCGCCGCGCTGTTTTGCACAAACTGTTCAACAAAAAATCGCCTGCGCAAGTAGTTTCCCAGTCCTCACTCAGTAGTTGCTTTGACGTCGCACGCTTTTTTTGCATACGGGCCAAACCTCGCCACCCATTCCTCGCGCCCACTTTTCAAAATGCGCACTCAACCCCACTGCGTTGACATTCGTCGCGCGGTTTTTTTGCGCGAGGAATCTGCTTTCTTTCACCTATCACCAAAACGAATCCAACTTCGATGGTTTGTCCCCGGTACGCTCACCCGAAAATATCTTTCACCTTGTCGAAGAACGACGTCCCGCGTTCCGCTGGTTTGTTCTCCACCTTCAATGTCGCCCCGAGCTGTTCCATCAATTTGCGTTGGTCTCGCGTCAATTTCGTTGGAGTCAAAACCTGCACGTGATAGTACAAATCGCCCCGCCCACCGCCGCGCGGATCGGGCAATCCCCTACCTTTAATCCGGAACACCGCACCACTCTGCGTGCCTTCGGGAATTTTCAGTTTCTCTTCCCCATTCAACCCAGGTACTTGCAATTCCGTTCCCAGCGCCGCCTGCACCACGCTCAGCGGAATCGTGCAGTACAAATCCGCATTGCGCCGCTCGAAGAACGGATGCTCCTTCACTTCGAGCACAACATACAAGTCCCCCGGCGCGCCGCCATTCGCCCCAACTTCCCCCTCACCCTGCACGCGCAGCCGCGTCCCGGAATCCACACCCGGCGGAATCCGCAGCTCAATCGTCTTCTCTTTCTCAATCCGGCCTTGGCCGCGGCATTCGAGGCAGCGTTCCTTGATGATCTGCCCTGCACCCTGGCACGCCGGGCACGTCCGCGTAATCGTGAAAAATCCCTGCTGATACGCCAGTTGGCCGCGCCCGCCGCAACTCTGGCACGAAGTCGCTCCGGTGCCCGCTTTCGCCCCAGTGCCTTTGCAAGCGCTGCAAAATTCCAGCCGTGGCACCTTAATCTTCGTCGTAACGCCCGCCGCCCCTTCTTCAAACGTCAGCGTCATGTCATAGCGCAAATCCGCGCCGCGCTGGCTCCGCGCACGCCCGCCGCCGCGCCGCCCGCCGCCCAAAATATCTTCGAAACCGAAGAAATCTCCGAAGATGTCGTGGAAGTCCTGAAAAATTGTTCCGTTAAAGTCCGTCGCGCCGCCCGCCGAACTCAGCCCGGCATGACCATACGTGTCATACACCTGCCGCTTTTCCGAATCGCTGAGCACGCTGTACGCTTCCGTACATTCGCGGAAATTTACTTCCGCCTCTTCTTTATTCTTGGGGTTCCGGTCTGGATGCCACTTCAACGCGGCTTGGCGGTATGAACTTTTAATTTCTTCCACCGTCGCGGTCTTCGAGACGCCGAGCACTTCATAAAAATCCCGTTGATTCGTCCTGGCCATTCGTTTTCCTTCTCGATTTGGAGACTTTTGTAGCGCCGCCCCCAAGGGCGGCATCTTTCTTTTGTTCCGAGTAACCTAATTCGCTGTCGTCTTCGATGCCGCACCCGAATGTACCGCTACTCGCACCATCGCGGGCCGCAATACCCTGCCGTGGTAGAGATATCCCGCCTGAAAAACCTGCAACACGGTTCCATCCGCCGCATCCGGCGATTCTGCCCGATCCACTGCCTGATGCTGATGGGGGTCGAACTGCTTCCCAATCGGATCGATGCGCTCCACTCCCAGCTTCGCCAGATTCTCCAGCAACTGCTTGTAGATCAGTTCGAAACCCTTGCGGTAATTTTCGTACTCGGCTTCTTTGTGCGAAGCCAGCGCATGCTCAAAACTGTCCACCGTCGGAATCAGCGTTTCCACCACCCGCGCCGTGGCTCGTTTGCTGTCCTCGAATCTTTCTTTCTCTATGCGTTTGCGGTAGTTGTCAAAATCCGCCTGCCGCCTCAGCAAGGTTTGCTTCAAGTCATCCAAATCTGCCGAAAGTTTCGCCACGTCCGCATCCGCGCGAATGCCTTCTTCCGCGAGCGCCTCTTCCTCGCGCCGCTTGTCCTGATTGTCCAGGTCCCTAGCCATTTCCTCGTCCCCTTCCAAAATTTCGTAAATCAGATTTTTCCCAGCGCTTCCCCGAACAACTCCGCTACATATGCCACGGCGCTGATTGCCCGCTCATACTGCATCCGCGTCGGCCCCAGAATTCCCAATGAACCTTGCGCCATGTCTGCGCGCGTATAAGGCGCGCTGATCATCGCCAGATTTTCTCCTGCGTGCGAAATCTCTTTAATGCCGATCTGCACCAGCACCGGTTCCGGCGCATCAATGCAAGCGTTCAATACGCTCACCAGCCGGTGCTTCTCCTCAATCGCTTCCAGCAAATCCCGCAACTGAGCATGACTCGAAAATTCCGGCGCTCCGACAATCTGCGCAGTCCCTTCCACGTACACTTGCCGCGCTGGGCCTTCCTCAAGCGCGACTGGGTCGCAAAGCGCCAGCGCACTCTGTGCCAATCCCTCATACCGCTCGCGCTCCGTGGCCAGCTTCAACAACAGATCCTCGCGAATCGCTTCGAGCGTCCAGCCCGAATATTGTCTATTCAAGAATTCCGCAGTCGCATCCAATTCAAGCTGCGTAAACATCCGGTTCGGCTTTACGATTTTGTCCCGCGTGTTTCCACCCGGCATCGTCAAAACAACAACAACTCGCCCGTCCGGGAGCAACCACATGCGTGCGTGCTCTAAAATCGTCCTCCGCATCGGCGGCGCCACGATGATTCCCAAACCGTTGGAAACTTCCGCCAGCACGTGCCCAGCGCGTTCGGTAATCTCTTCCGTTGTTTTTGCTTGCGACATTTGCCCGCGAATCCAGTCGCGGTCATGGACGCTCAGCGTCGCCTGCGCTGCAATTTCCTGCGCAAAAAACCGGTATGCCGCCGCCGTGGGCACTCGGCCCGCCGAAGTATGCGGCTGGTACAAAAAACCGCCGTCTTCCAGATCCGCCATCACGTTGCGAATCGTGGCGGGACTCAGCGTTTCTTCAAACCGCTTGGAAATCGCGCGCGAAGACACCGGTTCGCCCGTTTCAATGTAAGTTCGAACGACATCGGCCAAAATTTGCCTGTTGCGCCGTTCCTGGATGGCTGCGTTTTGCATCGTTAGCACTCTCTATCTGGAAGTGCTGACTACTATTTTAGGGAGGCTGTCAAGCCCGGTCAACGCCAACCGCCGACGGCCGTGTGGAGTGCGGCAGCCCAGCTGCCGTTTTGGTTTGGCGTCGAACCTGCTTCCGCCTTCCGGTCCCTCTAACAACTAATTGTTATCGATCTGCGCGCGCTGCAGTTTGTCCGAATAATCGATGTAAAGAGTCTTCCACTCGGTAAAGAAATCAATTGCAGCACCCGCGGCTTCGCGATGGCCATTTCCCGTCTGCTTCGTTCCGCCAAATGGCATGTGCGTTTCCGCCCCAATCGTCGGCGCGTTGACATAGACAATGCCGGTGTAAAGATCGCGCATCGCCGCAAACGCCTGGTTCACGTTCTTGGTGTAGATCGAAGCAGACAATCCGTACGCGACTCCGTTTGCAATTGAAATCGCTTCGTCAAATCCATCGAATGGAATCACGCTCACCACCGGGCCGAAAATTTCTTCCTGAGCCACGCGCATTTTCGCATCTACGTCGCCAAACACCGTCGGCTCGTGGAACCAGCCCTTGGCGTGTGCGCCACTGTTCAAGCGATTCCCGCCAGTCAGCAGCTTCGCATTTTCTTTCTTTCCGATTTCGACGTAACTCATCACCGTGTTCAACTGTTGCTCGTTGATGCACGGCCCCATTTCGATTTTTGGATCAAGCCCGTCGCCCACGCGCAACGTTTTTACGCGCTCCACAAATCGCTTTACGAATTCACCGTACACTTTTTTGTGCACTGCCACGCGGCTCGCGGCGGTGCAACGCTGGCCAGTTGTACCAAATCCGCCCCACACCGCACCGTCAATGGCCAAATCGAGATTTGCATCGTCCATCACGATGATGATGTTTTTTCCGCCCATCTCCAGGCTGACGTGCTTGAAATCCGGGGCGCATGCCGAAGCAATAATTCTCCCCACTGCGCTCGAGCCCGTAAAACTCATCACCGGAACGTCTTTGTGTTTCGAAAGGGGCGCGCCCGCATCCGGCCCGTCACCGCTGACAATATTTACAACGCCTTTGGGCAACCCGGCTTCGACGAGCGCCTGCACGTAGTGATACGATGACAACGGCGTATCTTCCGCTGGCTTAAGCACCACTGTATTCCCCGCCACAAGGGCGGGCGCCATTTTCCACGAGGGAATCGCCATGGGAAAATTCCACGGCGTAATCAACCCGCACACGCCTACAGATTGACGCACACTCATCGCAAATTTATTCGGCAACTCCGAAGGAGTCGTCTGGCCAAACAGTCGCCGCCCTTCGCCCGCCATGTAGTACGTCATATCAATGGCTTCTTGCACGTCGCCGCGGGTCTCGGCCAGGACTTTGCCCATCTCGCGCGTCATGTCCTTCGAATATTCTTCTTTTCGCTGAACTAAAATTTCCGCGGCGCGATACAAAATTTCCGCCCGCTTCGGGGCCGGCACAAGCCGCCACGACTTGTACGCCTCTTTCGCCGCGTCCACTGCAGCATTTACGTCCGCTTCATTCGACGCGACAAAATGTCCGATCACTTCGTCCGTATTCGCGGGATTGCGGTTCTCATACGTCTTCCCGCTCTTCGAGTCCACCCATTCCCCGCCAATAAAATTATTGTAAACGCGCGCCGACGCTGCCGTTGCCATACTTCCTCCTAGCTCTTCGCTCTTTAGGGGGTCGGAGCTTTAGCTCCGACATGCTATCGTTAGAAAAACAGGGGCTTTAGCCCCTGAGGAAACTCTTTCGCAGACATTTGACTTTAACATCCGCCTTCAAACATCGTCAAACGAGCGCTGTTCGTGCAGCGAGCCAGGGTGCGGTTAGCCCGACAAGGGCTCGCTTGTCGTATTCTCCGGGACGGCTGAGGGCAGCTAAGGCGTCTTGTCGAGAAATAGATAGATGGCGGTTATGCGCCCATCGCGGGTGGTGATGAAATCAGTCCCGGAGACTTCCGGCGCCTGAACCATTGGCAAGCCGGAAGCGCGGTTCAAGGACGATCCGCTGCCGCGGGTGCATGAATTGCCATTTTCCGGGAGTTGGGCGGGCCCGCAAGTGGCAGGCAAGCTAAGCCGCGCCGTTTGAGGAACTTACGATAATTCACTTTGGACTTGACACAACGATTAATCCTGTGCTAGCCTTTACCTTGTAAGGAACTACGCCCCGACGCCAGTCGGGGCCTTTTTGTTATGGGCTGCAGTAGCCACGCTGCGGCTTTTCTGGGTTAAATGCCTCCCTTGGACCTTTCGATTCGTGTTGCCGCGCTATCCGTGTGCCCGCGCGCCTTTGAAGCCTGATCCTGGAATAAAACTAATGAAAAAGAAGCCAAACGCCGAACTCGTCTGGAAACAGATGGAAGATGTACTTGCACCTGAGCTTAGCTTTTCTGTGATTGATCGCGCTGTGTATTCGCATCTTCTCCGGCATAGCCGGCTCGAAGGAAAGCATCGAATGCGTTTCTCGATTTGCTGGCTGGCGCGGGGCACACGCATGTCCGAGTGGTCCGCACGGGTGGCCGTACGCCGCTTGATTGCGGAAGGAGTGCTAGTCCTGATCGAGCGGAGTTGTCAGGCCCATCACGTCGTGCATGTTCGGCTTCCTCATGAGGTACGCGCATTGCACTCAACAAAGCGCGTGACGAGCAAAACCACCGAGACAAGACGCGGCCTCGATTTTGCTGAGACGGATTTCTTGCGAACTCAGCCCCTCCGCAAAAGTATCCACGACCGCGAAGGCGGACGGTGCTTCTATTGCCTGCGCCGGTTGACCAAGTGGAACCGCTGCCTGGATCATGTGGTGCCAATGGCCCAAAGCGGGCGCAACTCCTATCGCAATTTGGTTTCATGTTGCCATGACTGCAATTCGAGAAAGGCTGAACGCAGTGCGGAGGAGTTTCTGCGGTGGCTCTATCGCGAGCGCAAGATAAGTTCAGACGAACTGAGCGGCCGCCTGCACGCTTTGGATGATTTGGCTGTGGGAAAGCTCAAGCCTCTTCCACGGCAAAAATGAGTAGCAAGCAAATGCCAGCCCAAAGACGTTTTCGGAGTTCAGGCACGGCCATCTGCGGGTACTCAACTACAGCGTAACTCTGTATCCGCTTCCGCGCATCCTGCGCCAACCTCTGCCGACTCATCTTCCTTGCTGTTTCCAGTTTCCGCGCAACATCGGGCATTGGCAGGCTGTTGTGGCAACTGCCGAATTTCGTTGCGAATACGAAAGACGCGCAGGCCCTTCGCCGCTCCAGGTAAACTCCTTCGAAACTCAGGACAAACAAGGGTTCCTACGCTACCGGTACCGGTGGCCCGAACCACGCGGTCAGCGCCTCCCTGAGCCCAAGATGATTCCCCTCTCCCACCCAAGCCACGTAACCATCAGGCCGTATCAACACAGCATCGGGAGCAGAGACCTGACCGATTGCTGGAAGTTTCCACAATGCGTCATTGGTGCCGCACTTGACGTCGATTTGCTGAACGCGGGCAGCCCAGGGAGCGATGTCGAAGCTGCCGGGCTCGCCAAGGTTGAGAAACACCGGCTGGGCTTTGTGCAACAAACTAAAGACGCGCAGGGGGCCGCTGGAGGTGAGCAGATCCAGATCCGGCATGCGGCGTCCGAGCAGTGGGTGTCCTTCATCGAGGTTGTAGTGAACGTCCAGGCCAGACATCATGGCAAAGTACTGTTTGCGAAGCTCCCCTTCTTGCATGAGTTCATTCAGCACTTCACGCAGAGCTTCCATACGAGCATCACTGCGGTCGATCACGCTGAGCGCCATGGTGTTTCGCAAAACGCGGGCGCCAACGGGATGTCGTTCGGCATGATAGGTTTCCAGCAAGTTTTCCGGCGACGTACCGTGAATCACCTGAGCGAGCTTCCATCCTAGATTCACAGCATCCTGCACGCCGATGTTGAGGCCCTGCCCACCCATCGGAGGATGAACATGCGCCGCATCGCCTGCGAGTAGCACGCGCCTTTCGCGGTAAGCGGCTGCTTGGCGAGCCATATCGGTAAACCTGGAGATGTACGTGGCGCTGCGAAGACCAAAATCCGTGCCATAGACGCCGTTCAACGCTGCGCTGACATCGCGAAGGGTTGCCTCCTCGCGCTGGGGGAGAACTTGCTCATTCACCACCACGCGAATGCACTGGCCGTCTTCGATTTTTGCGATAGCGTTGATGCCCCTTTCATTGCGACGGATGCCAAACTCCGGCTCTTCATTCATTTCAACCTCGGCAATCAAGTAGCTGGCCGATGGATCCCAGCCTGGAAAGGCAATGGCCGCTTTTTTTCGGATGAGACTGCGCGCCCCGTCACAGCCGACGAGATATTTCGCCCGCAAGGAGCGGCCGTCAGAAAGCGCGACCTCGACGCCCGTGTCTTTCTGAGTGAACCCAGTCACTTCGAGTCCACGATAAAGCGGCACAGCGAACTCGCCAACCCAGCAGGCAAGAATGTGCTCGATGCGGGTTTGCCAGAGCGCGAGATAGTAGTTGTGGCGACTTGGGAGGTCGCTGATATCGAGAGTGGCGCCGGCAAACGGCGCGCGCTGAATGATCTGCCCCTGCGAAAGAAAGCGATCTGCGATTCCCCGCTGATCGAGGAGCTCCATGGTGCGTGAATGTAAGCCTCCTGCTCGCAAGCCGGAGAGATTCTGGGTGTCGCGCCGCTCGACAATCGCGACGTCCACTTTTGCCAGGGCCAATTCGCCCGCCAACATCAACCCGGTGGGGCCTCCGCCGGCGATCACCACTTCGTGCTCGTTCATTTTGTGCTTCCCATTCCGTGAAACCGACTTGGGATGGCAACTATGCGGCACAGCCCGGGCCTTGCCGCAAGCCCCCGGTGAGGTTGTATACTAAGAGTGTGGAAAGGAATGGAGCGTTCTTCTTCCACTCGTACGCAAAGCCACCACAAACGGATCGGGCGCATGGCACAAGGCCTGCATCTGCCTCTCGCCTCTGACTACACGCACAAGAAAAAACGGATTCACCGGGCAAAACGCGCGGGGAATGACACTTGTTGGTTTCTAATATGAGAACGGGAATTTCTACGCGACGCCAGTACCGCTATTCATATGAATTTCTAACGCTGATCTTCTGAGGAAGGTTCGGCGGAATTGAATTTGGAGGAAGTTAACCGGGAAACAGACCCTGGAGGCGCCTGGGGAGCCGCCACGCCAGCGGTGGTCGAACCCAAACCCAATTTTTGCAACGTCGGCGCGTCCAATCGTCCCGTTGGATTCAGACCATGCCCCGACTGATATTTTTTCATGGCCGAAACGGTGGAATCATCCCATTTTCCGTTCGGCGTTCCGCTGAACGAACCGTCCTTCGCCAGCGCAGTTTGAATCTCGTTGATGCGGTCCGCCGTGGGCGCTTTCTGTCCCGGCTGACGCCGCGTTCTCTTCCCTTTTTTCGATGAACTTTTCGAGGAGCTCTTACCCGTGGACTTGTGGGCGGCTGACTTTTGCGCGTTGGCGGCACTTCGCGCTTTTTTCTTGGCGGCTGCGCTTTGCGCGTGAGCTCTTTGAGGCGATATCAACATCGCCGCAGCAAAAATCAACAGCAGAAATGGGAGCACCACTTTTCGGCCAACCACGTTTTCGTCCTTGTTAGAAATTAAGCGGCCCGATTTTCGTCGGGCCGCCCTTGCTTCGATTCACTTTACTGAACGTTATCTGCCGGCACCGTCCCGGGCAAATAAACAGTGAGCACTCGATTGCTATCCTGGCGGCGCAGAACTTTGAACACAACGTTCTGCCCGGGTTTGAGTTTCGAAATGGCGGCTTTGTATTCAGCCACGGAACCAACGGGCTGGCGATTGACTTCGGCAATTACGTCGCCACGCCCGAATCCGAGGTCGTCCGCAAAACTGGCCGGCTCGACATCCGTCACCAGCACGCCCTTTTGGCCTTCGATGCCAACACGGCTTGCGCGATCCGGAGTCAGGCTTTCCACGTGCAGGCCAAATTCCGCCGGCGCTGCGTCGTCCTTCTGATCGCTCATGCGCCCAGCCGAATTCGGAAACACGCGAGTGCGGTCCTCCACGGTCGCCGTCGCTTCCTTGGTAGCTCCGTCGCGCACGTAGCTCAATTTAACTTTGCTCCCAATTGGAGCCTGCGCGATGGGATTCACCAAATCGTTTCCAGTTTTCACCGGCGTTCCGTTCACGCTGGTAATCACGTCCCCGCCCTTGAGTCCCGCCTTTTCTGCAGGGCTGCCGGGTTCGACGCTCATGATCACCACGCCGTGCGGCGCGCCAAGCTCCTTGAGCGTAATTGAATTGGTGCCCAAGTCTTCCTGGAAGCTGACGCCAATCGAGCCGCGCGTGACGCGGCCTGTGGAAATAAGCTGGTTGTAAACGTTGATGGCGACAGTGGAAGGCAGAGCAAATCCCACGCCTTCATAACCGCGGCTGCCCGTGATGATTGCGGTGTTGATGCCGATGACTTCGCCGGCCATGTCCACGAGCGGACCGCCGGAATTCCCGGGATTGATCGCCGCGTCGGTCTGGATGAATTTCTGGAATTGGCGTCCAACTCCGCCGCGGTCCTTTGCACTGATGATTCCCGCGGTCACGGTTGCGTTCAATCCAAACGGGCTGCCAATGGCTAGCACCCAATCGCCAACCTGCACGCCGTCTGAATTGCCCAGCTTCGCGGTCGGCAAATCCTTGCCGGCATCCACTTTGATTACGGCGAGGTCGGTCTCTTCATCGACGCCGACAACCTTAGCAGTGAGCTTCGTGGTTTCCCCGTTGAGTTGCACTTGAATCTTTGTGGCCTGATCCACAACGTGATTGTTCGTGAGGATGAATCCGCGTTTGTCGACAATTACGCCGGAACCGAGGCTGCGCTCCGCCGCAGGAGGAGCATCGCCGCCTCTGCCGTCAAAGAAGCGGTCAAAGAAGTCCTGCATCGGGTCGTCCTGATTGTCGTCCTGGGGGGCCCGGCGCTTCTTTGCACTTGGCTTCTTTTCCATCACTTGAGTCGTGGAAATGTTGACAACGGCAGGCTCGACGCGGTTCACAATGCTCGCAAACGAATTCGATGAGGGAATTGCATCGGGCACGGCCAGAGGGGTGCCCTTTCCAGCGAAGGTGAACGTCTTCATGGCAGACGTCTTGCCGGAAATCACCGTGCCAAGCAGAATCCCCACAACCAGCGTTAACGCAATCGAAAGACCGGCAATCCAAGTTCGGTGCCGGTTCATTCTCTTTACTTCTTGTATTTGCTCACTCATTGTCCCATTGCTCCTCTTTCGCCCGTACCGAATCCCTGGGAGCACACCCTTGTTCTCCCTACTATAACACTCCGATTTGCCTGGAGTTGCCCTGCGCAATCCGCCTATTGCGCTTCAAAACACACTGGCCCTCCGAGCAGTATAAGGAGGACCGGGGTCGGCTTTATGGCGCGGCTATTTCAATCCACCATTATATTGGACGCAAGCAGAGGCAATTTTGTTGTCAGGCTATTTTTGTCCGGAGTCGCAGGTTAGCCTTGTGCAACCTGACAAAGTTCCGCCAAGCGCTCGTGGGTGCCCTCTGCATCAGGGGCTTTTTCCGGTGCAGCCCATTCGTGAGGTGAACCCGCCGCCAGCAGCAATCGCGCAACGCCCACGTGATCCGCACCGTTCTTTGCCTCGTGTCTCCAGCCCTCACATGCCCAGACGAGCGGTGTTGCCGCGAACATTCCGTCCACGGCATTCACCGAAGCGCCGCGCGCAAGCAGCACCCGAACCGCCTCGACATGGCCGCCCATCGCCGCTCGATGCAGGGCCTCCACGCCGTTGCTGTCTTTCACATTTGGATCGAAGCCGCACGCCAGCATGGTTTCCAGAATTTTGGCTTCGCCGCGTTCCGCCGGAGTATGCATCATCAAGTGATGCTCCGCACGCAACTCGTTGCGCAGATTCGGATGCTCGTTCAGCAATGATTGTGCGAGCGCTTTATTGCCGGAAGTGCAGGCTGCGACAAATCGGTCCAAAGGAGAGAGCTCGTCCTTGGCTCCATGCTTCAGCAACCAGGACGCTACTTCGTCATTTCCATGCAGTGCAGCAAGCGCGTAGGCCGTGCGGCCATCCGGGCGGTGTTTGTTCACGTCTGCTCCGTTGGAGACCAGGAGTTCCACGGTCGGAATATCCAACCGCTGCGCTGCAATATGCAGGGGTGAATCTCCAGCCTGGGCCCAAGCCAAATTGGGGTCGGCCTTGTGGCTCAAAAGCCATCCAACGCTTTCGATATTTTCCTGCTTCATCCAGCCCAGAATGTACGCGAGCGGAGGAACACTTCCGGCGATGCCATTTGCGTTTGCGCCGAAGCGATCCAGCAGATCCAGCGCCGCAATGTTGCCGCTGCCTGCAGCGATGTGCATCGAGACTCCGTCGGTTGGATTTGCGCCGCTCTCGAGGAGAAGCTGTGCGAGTTCGATCTGTCCTGTTGCGATCAGAGCCCCCCAGAGCGCCGTGCGAGGCAGCTCTGGATGCCAATTCCAGTCATATTCGGCATTGGGATTCGCGCCAAGGCGAAGTAATTCGCGCGCAATTTTCACCAGACCGTTCGTTCGCTCGGGTGAGTCTTTCTGAAGAAATGTATGACACACATATAAGAGAGGTTCCCAATTCTGGACGCCGCCGCGTTGTCGCACCATGCCGGGGTCCGCTTTCAGGCGCGCTTCCACAGCTTCGGCGTCGCCCAATACGAGTTCTGTGTACAAATTTGCGTGCGCGATTCCCGAGTGCCTTGCGAGCAATCGGAACGCACGCTCCGGCGCGTTGCCCGTTGCGCAGCGCACAAACTCGTCCACTGCGGCGGCGAAAGAGAGGGAGCGCTCTTCTACTTCGTCTTTCAATTCGTTCCATGATTTAAAGCCGTACTCGCGCGCAAGCACAAATTGTGCGTCGTGCAAGGCAATTGCTTCCGGCTTCAGGGATCGCCCGATAAGGACTGCCTCGAACCTTTGAATTGCATCCGGCTCTTGGTTTCGGGCTGCGGTGAGTAACGACTTGGCTTGCTTTTTGAGCTGCTCCAGGTTGGCGCGCTCGGGTAATTGCAACGTCATAAAGACCTCCATGCTATGGCCTGGGTTCGCAGTCAGGCAGCACGGGATCTAGACGTGCATTGGACTTCGATTGGCAGTGGGCTTAGCCCTTCGCGCGAACCTGCAGGCGCCTGGAGCGCACACACTCTAGGTAACACGCATGGATCGATACAGTCAAGAATTTTAGGATCCTGGCAAGCGTACAAATCGAAAAAGTCGCAGAATGGCTGCCAAACTACACCGTTCCGCTGGCTACGACCATGAGCCACATTTGAAAAAACTCGCCGCGTTCCTGCAGGGTCTCTTGCTCCGTCAGCCATTCTTCCACTTCCGTCGTAGAGGCCAGCCCATCTTCCGCGGCCTTCAATACTGTGCCCACGGCAACGCGCTGGAAAAACTCGTAAGGCGTGGTGATCGCGAAGCAGTCCGTTTGGACGCCCTTCAATCCCGCCTGTCGGGCAAGCGCGGGTAATTCCCTTCCGGAATTTCCATTTGGCATGGACGCGCAAATCAGGGAGGTCATCTTTCGCGTCAGCGCTGGCTTCGTCGAATAAATAGCCGTGGAATCAATTTCGGTGTCCACCAGACAAATCCGCCCCCCAGGCTTCACCACACGCATCATCTCGCGGATGGCAGCCAGCCGATCCGGTAAATAGAGAAAAACCCGCTCACATCGGGCTGAATCGAAGAACCTGTCTGGAAAAGGAATCGCCGTCGCATTGCCGACGTGGAACTCGACGCCTTGACGACCTGCGGCCCTCTCGCGTGCCGCTTCGATCATTGCCGAACTGACATCGACGCCTGCGGCTAGTCCGTTAGGCCCAACGACGTCTGCAATCGGAAATGTCGCCCCTCCAATCCCGCAGCCAAGATCCAGTACTCTGTGACCGGCGGCAAGACTTAAACACTGAGCCGCGTGGGCCCGGATACTCTTGACACTTCCCTGACCATCGAGAAACGAAAGGAACTTGATGAAATACTCGGGTGACGCATCCGGCTGGGTAAATCCACCAATTCTCGACATGAATGTTAGCTTCGCTCCTTTTTCGAACGCATCCTATTTCAGGCGTTCAAATCAGGCAACTCCCAAACAGGGGAGGCGAGAACTTCTGTTTTCAGCCGCTCGCAAATCCCTTGACTTTACAGGCCAATTCCCTCATTCTCGTTTCAGTCGCGGTTTGCGGCGTCACGTGGCGATTTAGGGCAACTTGCTCCACGTAAAAAACTGCTAAAGAGCTGTCGAGTTTCCCAGAGCTTTTCTGAGACCCTCCTTGCACTCTTTGGCACGGAGGGATTTTTGTTTTCTGCCCTCCTTGCTGCCCTAGTCGCTTATCGCGCCATCGCTGACCATGTGCCGGGCTGAAGCCCGGCGCTACAAAGGCAACTGGGCGCACTAACGTCGCGCCGCTAAACAGGTGTAATTGCGAGGACGCTATGTCTGAAACTTATCAACTCCGCTGCCGCGAATGTGGCAAATTCTGGGGGAACACGCCCAAGTCCTTCTGTGAGGAATGTTTCTCTCCGCTCGAAGTCGCCTATGACTATGACGCCCTCAAGAAAATCGCCCGCAAAGAAAACCTCGCTTCGCGCGACTTCAATATGTGGCGCTACTCGGAGCTCCTGCCGCTTCCCGAGGGATTTGTCGCGCCGAATTCTGCAGGCGGAACTCCGCTGGTTGCCGCGCGACACCTTGCAAAGAACCTTGGCGTAAAAAACCTCTACGTTAAGAATGACGCCGTGTGCTTCCCTTCGCTCTCGTTCAAGGATCGCGTTGTTGCCACGGCGCTTGCCGCGGCGAGGCGATTTGAATTTAGGACGGTCGGTTGCTCATCCACAGGAAATCTCGCGAACGCGGTGGCCGCGCAATCCGCGCAGCAAGGGTTCGACGCCTGCGTTTTCATTCCCGCCGATCTCGAGCCGGCAAAAATTCTCAACACGGCCGTCTATGGCGCGCGCATCGTTCGCATCAACGGAAACTACGATCACGTGAACCGTCTTTGCGCGCAAATTGCCGACCGCTTTCAGTGGGGGCTGGTCAATGTGAATCTTCGCCCTTATTACGCAGAAGGTTCCAAAACACATGGCTACGAAATCGCCGAACAGCTCGGCTGGACACTTCCCGACAACGTGGTAGTGCCGATGGCCGGAGGATCGTTAATTGGAAAGATTGCAAAAGCGTTCCGGGAATTGGTTTTGCTTGGCTGGGTAAAAGAAAAGCCCGTGAAATTTTTTGGCGCTCAAGCGACCGGTTGTTCGCCCATTTCCAGCGCCGTCAAGAACGGCTTGAAGCGCTTCGATCCGCAAAAACCCAACACCATCGCCCGCTCGCTTGCCATCGGGAATCCGGCCGACGGCAACTATGCTTCTGAATTGATCCGAACTTCGGGCGGCTGGGCCGACGATGTTTCCGATCCAGAAATCGTGGACGCTATTCAATTGCTCGCGGAAACCGAGGGAATCTTTGGCGAAACTGCCGCGGGTGTGACGGTCGGCGTGACGAAGAAGCTTATTCATGCTGGGCGCATTGGCGCGAATGAAACCACTGTCGTCTGCGTTACGGGCAACGGTCTCAAGACCACCGACGCCATCGTTTCCGAATATCCGCTGACCGAAGCCATCGCACCGCGCCTCGATGCTTTTGAGGCCTATCTTGATGCACAAATCGGCGCTTCGGCGGCAGCGGCAAAAGTCTAGTTTTCAGGAGAAAAGCAAAAATGCCAGTAACGATTGAAATCCCAACGGCGTTTCGCAAATTTACGGACGACGCGCCGAAGTATTCCTGTAGTGCGACAACCGTGGCCGAAGCGCTGGCCGCGCTAACCCGGCAGTTCCCCGGGCTCGGAAAACACGTGCGTGACGACCAGGGGCAAATCCGCCAGTTTTTGAACGTCTATCTCAATGAAGAGGACATCCGCTTCCTCGGTGGAGAAGCCTGCGAGGTGAAGGACGGAGACCGCGTGTTGCTCGTGCCCTCCATTGCGGGTGGTTCGAACTAACGTATTTTCATGCTGCGTTCGAGTCTACGGCGTTTCCCATTTTCCGCTGGACGCCGAGCGGAAAATCGCGTCGATGACTTTCATGTTGGCGATGGCATCTTCAAGTGGGACTGGAACTTCTGTATTGTTGCGGATTGCTTTGGAAAATTCATCGCCCTGAATGGTGTACTGGTCCGAAGGCGGAATCACTTCCACCACGCTTTTTCCGCCGACAAATTCCATCGAGTCGGAAACCCTGAGCAGCAATGATCGCTCCGTCGGCGCATTGAAAGGGATTTCGACTTCGATGCGGCCTGCCGTGCCGAGCAGCGTCATGCGCTGGTAGTAATTCGTTTGCGTTCCGCAGGTGAATACGGAATGGCCGTTTGAAAAGTCCAGAATTCCCGATGCGAGACGATCCGTTCTGAAATCGGGATCGTTTTCCAGAGTTCCCGAAACGCGCTCTGGTTCTTCGCCGTAAAGCCAGCGTGAGAGCGTAATCGGATAGCAACCGATATCCAGGAGTCCGCCGCCGCCCCATTCGACTTTGTGGCGGACATTTGCTTCGTCTCGATTGAAATAGCAAAAAACGGTGACGATGGATTTAAGTTCGCCGATTCTTCCGGAGCGGACAAGTTCGCGAACGCGAAGCCATTGCGGATAGGTTTTCACCATGAACGCTTCGCCGATTTTTACTTTGCAGCGATCTCGCGCTTCGCGGAGTGTTTCGGCTTCTGCGGCATTCATGGCGATTGGTTTTTCGCAAAGGACGTGCTTCCCGGCTTCGGCAGCTTTGATGGACCAGGGAACGTGCAAGTGATTCGGCAAGGGATTGTAAATGGCTTCGATTTCCTTATCCGCAAGAAGTTCTTCGTATGAGCCGTACGCTTTCGGAATCTTCAGCTCTTCCGCGGCGCGCTGCGCCTTTCTCAAATCCCGGGAAGCGATTGCGGCGACTTCGCTCCAATCGCCCTTCTGCATTCCAGGAATGACTTTGCGGGTCGCAATGGAAGCGACTCCGAGAATTCCCCATTTTACCTTGCCGGTATTCGCCATTTCAGAGCCTCGAAGCGAGTCTGGATGAAAATATTCTGGAACACTATCGCACAAGTCGCAGTATGATTCGTGCGCTCGTTTTGCGATTCCAGGCTGGAGAGAATCCATGCATCGCTCAATTTCGAACAGTTTGAAGCTTGCTCTGATCACGCTGTGCACACTTTTTGTGGCGGCTCCGATTATTTGCGCGCAAGCACCTAAGTTCTCGATTTCGTTTTCCAAGGATCGGAGCGCGACCCCTCTGGATGGGCGCGTTTTGCTATTGCTTTCCACCGACCCTTCGGACGAGCCGCGGAATCAGATCAGCATTTCCTACAAGACACAGATCGTGTTCGGCGCGGATGTGGACCAACTCGAGCCGGGCAAAGCGGTTGTGGTGACGGATGCGAACGCGTTCGGCTATCCGATCCGGAATCTGCGCGATGTAAAACCCGGCGAATACTATGTGCAGGCCTTGCTGCATCGGTACGAGATGTTTCATCGTGCGGACGGACATACAGTGAAGTTGCCAATGGATCGCGGAGAAGGGCAGCACTGGAACCTTGCACCAGGAAATCTTTACAGCAAGCCGAAAAAAGTGACGATTAATTCCTCGACAAATCTTTCGATTGTGATGGACCAGGAAATTCCGCCGATCGCCGCTCCGAAAGATACGAAATATATCCGGCACATGAAGATTCAATCGCAAGTGCTGACGAAATTCTGGGGCCGGCCGATGTTTCTGTCTGCGAATGTGCTGGTTCCGGAAGGGTTCGACGAACATCCGAACGCGCGATTTCCGATCATGATTTCCGAGGACCACTTCAATCATGATTTTGAAGGATTGCGGACGGAGCCACCCGATCCGAATCTGAAGCCCGACTATTCGGAACGTTTCCACATTTCCGGGTACAACCGGATTCAGCAGGAAGAGGAGTACAAGTTCTACCAGACGTGGATTTCCAAGGATTTTCCGCGGTACCTGGTGGCGCAGATCAATCATGCGAATCCCTACTACGACGATTCGTATGCAGTGGATTCGGCAAATCTTGGGCCTTACGGCGAAGCGATTGAAACAGAACTGATTCCCGCGCTGGAAAAGCAGTTTCACGCGATTGGGCAAGGGTGGGCGCGGTTTGTTTATGGCGGTTCAACAGGCGGATGGGAATCGCTCGCGGTGCAGATGTTCTATCCGGATCACTACAACGGAGCGTTCGTGGCGTGCCCAGACCCAGTGGATTTTCGCGCGTATACGAACATCAATTTGTACAAAGACACGAACGCATTTTATCTGGAAGGGCCGCATACGAAGATGGCGCAGCCGTCGTATCGAAATTATTTGGGACAAACGCTGGCGACGACGCAATCCGTGAATCAATATGAGCTGGCGCTTGGATCTCATGCGCGGTCCGGCGAGCAGTTTGATATCTGGCAGGCGGTTTACGGGCCTGTCGGCGCAGACGGATATCCCGCGCAGATCTTCAACAAGGAAACGGGAGAGATCGACCACCAAGTTGCGGAGTATTGGAAGGAACATTACGACCTGAGCGCGATTTTGCAGCGCGATTGGGCGACACTCGGGCCGAAACTACGGGGCAAGCTGCATATTTATGTGGGCAGCGCGGACAACTACATGCTGAACGACGCGGTTTATTTGCTGGAAGATTTTCTGAAGACAACCACGAATCCGCCCTACGATGGCGAAGTGAAATACGGCGACAAAGCGGAGCATTGCTGGAACGGCGACCCGAATTTGCCGAATTATTTGTCGCGGCTGCACTACAACACACAGTATTTGCCGAAGATTCTGGAGCGCATTGCGAAGACCGCGCCTGCGGGAGCGGATCTGACATCCTGGCGCTACTAGCCGTTGGCTAGCCGATATTTCACTGAGCAAAAAGCTTGCGGAAATCGCAGATTCCATCGAGACACCGTGGGTTAGAAATTTGAGGCGGCAAGAGCCAGGAGCTCGCGCGCTTTTCCGCTGGTGTTCGCACGTTTGCTTCGTTAGAATCGTTGAATCGGCAGCGCTTTAACCACGCCGACGGTGAAATATGTTTGTCTCTGTCATCCCTGTTTCCCTCTAATCGCCTCCAGGCGAATTCCTTTCACCGGACTGTATCCATTTAGTTAGGTTCTGAACCGCGCTCGTGAATCATTTCGCGCTGCGCAGAAAGCATGCGTAGAGACATGTCTTTACAGAATGAAGCGGGAGCGCAGTCGATGCCCTCCTTTTGGAGTTCGATCCGCGAGGCGTTGCGCGGATCGCATCAAGATTTCACGACAGGAAATTTGAATCGCGCGATCGTGCTGCTGGCTATTCCAATGGTTCTGGAAATGGTGCTGGAGTCTCTGTTCGCTGTGGTGGACGTGTTCTGGGTGGGAAAGCTAGGACCAGATGCGGTGGCGACGGTCGGCCTGACAGAGTCGCTGTTGAGTTTGGTGTTCGCTGTGGGATTGGGATTGAGCCTTTCCACGACGGCGATGGTCGCGCGGCGGATTGGCGAAAAAGATCCGGAAGGCGCGGCAGTGGCGGGTGTGCAGGCGATTATTCTGGGTCTTGCGACGTCGCTGCTGGTGGGGATACCGTGCCTGATTTTTGCCCCGGAGTTGCTGCGGCTGATGGGCGCATCGTCGGAAATTGTGCGTACCGGTTCCGGGTATGCGCGTATTGCACTGGGCGGAAGCGGCGCGATTCTGCTGCTCTTCTTGAACAATGCGATTTTTCGCGGTGCGGGCGATGCGGCAATTGCGATGCGGTTGCTCTGGGTGTCGAACATCATCAATTTGATACTCGATCCCTGTTTGATCTTCGGGTGGGGACCATTTCCGAAATTGGGCGTGACTGGCGCGGCACTGGCGACGTTTACCGGACGCAGCATTGGTGTGCTTTACCAGTTTTACCGGTTGCTGCATGGGACGGAACGGCTGCGGATTTTGCGGAAACAGATTCGGGTGGAGATTGGAGTGTTGTGGCGACTGTTGCGCGTTTCGTTTACGGGGATCTTGCAGTTTGCGATTGCACACACGAGCTGGATTGGGCTGGTGCGCATCGTGAGCATCTTCGGCTCGGCGGCGCTGGCGGGGTACACGATTGCGATCCGTATTGTGATCTTCGTGATTCTGCCGTCGTGGGGATTGAGTAACGCCGCGGCGACGCTGGTGGGACAAAACCTGGGTGCAAAACAGCCGGAACGCGCCGAGAAATCCGTGTGGCGCACGGGTCTATACAATATGTTTTTTTTGGGCGCGGTCGGAATTGTATTCATTCTTTTTGCGGAACCGATTGTCGGTCTCTTTACTCACGATCCAACTGTGCTTCCCCTGGCCGCAGCCGCGTTGCGTATATTCAGTTACGGAAATATCGGCTATGCGTATGCGATGGTGATGATGCAGGCGTTCAACGGAGCCGGAGATACGATTACGCCTACCATTGTGAACTTTTTTGCGTTCTGGATGCTGGAATTGCCAGCGGCGTATTTGCTTGCGATGCACACGCGACTGCAAGCGCGAGGGGCATATTGGGCGGTGGTAATCGCGGAAGCTTCGATGGCCGCGGTTAGCATTGTTTTGTTCAAGCAGGGGAAATGGAAGCAGCAGAAGATCTAGCCCGATTGCGGCGGGATTTTTTGACAGAGGGCGAAGAATTTGAAGAGAAAAAGCATTGCCTCGTTCGGCATTTGACGGTCCATCCTTCCTCTTGAAGTAAGCAGAGGAAGGACTCTCAGGAGCGCAGCCAAAGGTGGCTACGCTACAAGAGGCGACGCTGAGAGCTTTCAAGTTCGAGAAGCCTGCGCTTGTTTTCGAGCCCGCCGCCGAAGCCGGTCAGGCTGCCGTTACTTCCGATAACGCGGTGGCATGGAACTACGATGGGGAGAGGATTCTGGCCGTTTGCGGCACCTACGGCCCGGACGGCTTTAGGATCGCCGATTCTCTTTGCGAGTTCGCCGTAAGAGATGGTCTCCCCATAGGGAATTTTCTGAAGGTTCTTCCAGACTTTTTTCTGAAACTCCGTTCCGTCCATGCGGAGGGGAATTTCAAATTGGCGCAGAGTCCCCGCGAAATATTCCTGAAACTGGCGAACAACGTCCACAAAAAACGCAGGGTCTTCCTTCCAATCCTCATGAGGAGTTTCATTTTTGCGGCCGCGAAGGAACCAGACGGTGTTGAGGCCAAGTTCGTTGGCGACAAGCCGGAGAGAGCCAACGGGAGTTTTGTCGATTGTGCAAAAGTACATGCGCATATTGCCGCGGCGTTTTGTTAGAACGCTCTAATCCTTTCCTTTATCTTGCACTTGGCAGGCGGGTTGCTTCAAGTTGGGGAGCGAACGACCGGGTAGCGGTTTATCCAGCCGAAAAATTCAGCAAGGACACTTGGTCAAACCGGGACTCCAACATACGTGTTCTCAACTTTTAACAAATCGCTCAATCCGCTGGACATAGCCTTCGTGAAGACGGCTTCCGTGGCAGCAATCGCTGTGGGCTGTCTCGATCATGTCGGGTGGGCGCTGCGACTTCCGGCACTGACGCAAGTCGTTTCCAGCTTTCCCACGATGAAACCACTGACGGGGCTCTGTTTCATTTTGGTGGGAACGGCTGTGACTCTGCTGAGCGGAGAAGAGTCAGAGGTTGGCCGCCGCTCCAAACTGGTTGCGGCGACGTGCGCTCTTGCGGTTCTCTTGATTTGTGCGGCTACCTTCCTGGAATATGCGGGAATCACTGGAAGGACGGTAGATGCACTGCTATTCCACGAGGCTGTGGCGGCTGACCCGGCAACCTATCCAGGCCGCATATCCTTTGCGACAGCGATATCGTTTTCCTGCCTTGGCCTGTCCGTATTGTCTTTGATAAGGCATCGGGGGCGAATGGCATGGCATCAAGCCAGCGCCGCGGTGGCCCTTGTTGTGGGTTTGCTTGGCATTCTCGGCTACGCGTACAGATCCAGTTCCACGAATCGATTTGCGCCCTTTGACACGATGGCGGTTCACACTTCAGTACTCTCCTTACTTCTTGGGTTGGCGTTGTTTCTTGTCCGACCCAGTAGCGGGATGATGGCGACGTTCCATAGCAGGCTGCTCGGTGGATTTTTCGCCAGGAAGACGCTGCCCGCCGCGCTGACGCTGCCCTTCATTTTGGGTTGGATGCGACTGATGGGGGAGCGCGCCGGGTACTACGGAACGGAGTTTGGGCTTGCGATTTTTGCGTGCGCAAATACGGTGCTATTCGGAATTCTGTTGTGGTGGACCGCACACTCGCTGAACTCCATGGACGAGCAGCGCGAAGAGGTGGCGGTGTTCGATAGGCACCGGCGGGAAATTCTGGAATCAATTGCGAAAGGAATCGCACTGAAGTCCATTCTGGAAAGAATCGTATTGCTGGTGGAAGCACAAGCGCCGGGAGTGCGTGGCTCGATTCTGCTCCTTAACAAGGAGAGTGGGAGACTAACGGACGGGGCGGCGCCGAATTTGCCGCCGGAATATACGAAGGCGATTGATGGAATCGAGATCGGACCAGAAGTGGGTTCGTGCGGAACGGCGGCTTATTTTGCAAAGCGAGTGGTCGTGGAAGATATCGAAACGCACTGGCTATGGAGAAATTTCAAGGATCTGGCTCTAACGCATGGACTGCGCGCGTGCTGGTCATCGCCCATCCTCACAGCGGCAAAAGAAGTGCTGGGGACGTTCGCGGTGTATTCGCAAAAACCGGGGGCACCGTCTCCGATGGAATTCATTTGGGTGGATTCGGCCACGGACCTGGCAGCAATTGCAATCGAGAGAAAAAATGCAGAGGAGGCCCTGCGCAGGAATGAAGCGCAGTTGCGATTTTTGTTCGAAAGCGCTTCGGTGGGGATCGCACTGGTTTCTTCGTCCGGCCACATGGTGAAGTGCAATCCGGCATTTTGCGAGTCGGTGGGTTATTCAGTACAGGAATTGAGGAGCATGCGGTTCAACGAGATAACGCATGCAGAGGATGTGGCGGAGGAAAGCACCGAGTTCGAAAAAATGATTTCCGGTGCCACCAATTCGTTCCAATTGAAGAAGCGCTATCTGCACAAGAGCGGAAAGACGGTGTATGCGAACTTGAATGTGTCTCTGATAAGGACCACCTCGGGGGCACCGCTTTACGGGATTCACATTGTGGAAGACATCACACAACGACATCTAGCGGAGCAGGAAACCGAACGTCTTCAGGCACAGATTCAACAGGCGCAGCGAATGCAGGCCCTGGGAACTCTGGCTGGAGGAATCGCGCACGACTTCAACAATATTCTGGCGTCGATCGTGGGAAATATCGAGTTTGCTCAGGATGAGTTGCCACAAGTACATGCGACCCGGCCGCATCTCGAGCGTATTGCAGAATCGGCGTCGCGAGCGACAGACTTGGTGAAGCAGATTCTTGCGTTCAGCAGGTTGCAGGCCGCGCAGCGGAAACCGGTGAAACTCGCGCCGGTGATCGAGGAAGCAGTCAAGCTTCTGCGTGCAACTTTACCTGCGATGATCGAAATTCGCGTGGCGACGGGCGCGAAGACGCCTGAGATTCTCGCGGACTCCACACAGGTTCATCAAATCGTAATGAACCTGGGTACAAACGCCGCGTATGCGATGGCGGAGCACGGCGGAATCTTGAGTTTCGCGCTGGAAGGATCCGAACTAAAGGAAGGGGCGGTTGCGGGATTAAAAAAGGGTTTGTACGCACACCTGACAGTCACGGACAACGGCGTTGGCATGGATACAGCCACGCTTGCACGGGTATTCGAACCCTTCTTTACCACGAAACCACAGGGGCAAGGGACTGGGCTGGGGCTCGCGGTGGTGCACGGAATTGTGTCCAGTTATTCGGGGGCGATTCTGGCGAAGAGTTCACCGGGGATCGGAACGAGCTTCGATTTGTATTTTCCCGCGACATCTGAGGCGCTCGAGGCGAAGACCGCTTCCGACGCGATTCCGCGCAAAGGATCAGGCGAGCACATTCTGTTGATTGACGATGAACCAGCCGTGGGCGAAGTGACTCGGCACCAGCTTGCGCGGATGGGTTATCGCGTGACAGCGTTTGAGGATTCTTCGAAGGCTCTGGCTGCCTTTGTAGAGGATCCGGGCTCATTCGATGCGGTGCTTACGGACCTCTCGATGCCGTTTATTTCAGGCTTGGAAGTCGTGTCTGCAATTCGCATTAACCGGCCGGATATACCCATTGTGCTTGCCTCCGGCTTTTTTCAAGCAAGCGACCAGGAAGCCGCGAAAAAACTGGGTGTGACCGAGTTTTTGACGAAGCCCTTTTCGTCGGCAGTATTGGGAAGCACGCTTGCGAGAGTGTTCGCCCCGGATGCAGTGGACGCACATCCGGTCGTGTAGTTCCCTGCCCTTTCGATTCCGCTATTTTTGCCCTCCGGTTGCGCTGGTGCTAAACTTCGGTTGAGAGAACCATGCCAGCAAAAACACTTTACGAAAAGATTTGGGACAGCCATCTGGTGTATCAGGAGCCGGGCAAACCGGCGCTGATCTACATTGACCGGCACTTGATTCATGAAGGCACGTCGCCGCAGGCGTTTGCTGGACTTAGGGCGGAAGGGCGTAAGGTGCGGCGGCCGGATTTGACGTTTGCCGTGATGGACCACTCGGTGCCGACGACGAGCCGACTGCTCCCGATTGTGGATACGGATGCGCGGCTGCAATTCGAAGCGCTGGAGAAGAATTGCAAAGAATCAGGCGTGCGGCTGTTCGATATGAACAGCAAGAATCAGGGCATTGTGCACGTGATCGGGCCGGAGCTTGGGATCACACAGCCGGGCTGCACGATTGTTTGCGGCGATTCACACACTTCGACGCATGGCGCGTTCGGAACGCTGGCGTTTGGCATCGGCACGAGCGAAGTGGAGCATGTGCTGGCGACGCAATGCCTGGTGCAATCGAAATCGAAGACGCTGCACATTCTGGTGCATGGGAAGCGGCCAAAAGGCGTAACGGCGAAAGACATTATTCTGGCGATCATCGGAAAAATTGGAATTGGCGGCGGTACGGGGCATGTTGCGGAATACGGCGGGCAGGCGATTCGTGAGCTTTCGATGGAAGGGCGAATGACCGTCTGCAACATGACGATTGAAGGCGGCGCGCGCGCGGGAATGGTGGCGCCGGACGAGACGACGTTTGCTTATCTGGAAGGACGGCCGTTTGTGCCACGCGGGAAAGAGTTTCAGGCAGCGGTGGAGCGATGGAAGCTGCTGAACTCGGATTCGGATGCGAAGTTCGATATGACGGTGGAACTGCACGCCGAGCAGATTGCGCCGCAAGTCACGTGGGGCACGAATCCGGGAATGGTAACGAGCGTGACTTCTCGTGTGCCGGACCCGCATGATTTTAAGGATTTAAACGATCAGAAAGCGACGGAGAGCGCGCTGAAATACATGGGTCTGAAACCGGGGACGCCGATTGTGGACATTCCGGTGGATCGCGTGTTCATTGGATCCTGCACGAATTCGCGGCTGGATGACTTGCGCGCCGCGGCGCAACTTGTGGCGGGAAAACATGTGGCGAAGAGCATCAAGCAGGCGCTGATTGTTCCGGGGTCGCGCGGGATTAAAGCCGCAGCGGAGAAAGAAGGGCTCGATAAGATTTTCACGGAAGCCGGCTTTGAATGGCGCGATGCGGGCTGCAGCATGTGCATCGGCATGAATGCGGACGTTTTGCCACCGCATGAGCGGAGCGCGAGCACGTCGAATCGCAATTTTGAAGGGCGGCAGGGGCGGGATAGCCGGACGCATCTGGTCAGTCCTGTTATGGCAGCGGCCGCGGCACTGGCGGGACATTTTGTGGATGTGCGCAGCTTTGACGTCGCACACGTGGAATAGCGAAACGCGATGGCTCTCAGCGCAGCCCGGCGCCACAGCAATTGGATAAAGTGGTTGATCAGCCTATTAGTGATCATCGGCGTCTGGCGGGTTGGTGTATATGGCGTGAACTGGACGTCAGGGTATAGCGTTGCGGGAATACTTGTTTTGATAGCCGTGCTGGCGTTTGCCATCACTTTCTGGAAAAGGAAGAATTAGGCCAGATGAATTCCTTTCCTTTAAACGGCTTCGCGCGACGGCACCCCGCTGTGGCGAGAGTCTTGTTTTGGACCGCGATCGCTCTTTTCATCCTCGCGCTGATTCAACTAGCCTTCCTTGAGCAAGAGATGACGTGGAAGCGGAAGGCTTTTTCAATTGGCTTTCCGCTTCTCTTGTTTGTAAGTTACAACTTACAGCGCGCTCTGATACGCCCGCGGCAAGGCAATCGGAGTTTAAGGTAGCCTATGAAACCATTTATTACGCATAGCGGACTTGTACTTCCCCTCGATAAAGTGAATGTGGATACGGACCAGATGGTGCCGAAACAGTTTTTGAAGGCGCTGACGCGGGAAGGGTTTGGGCGGATTCTTTTTTATGACTGGCGCTACAAGCAGCCGGGCGAAGTTCCAAATGCGGATTTCATTTTGAACAAGCCGGAATACAAAGGCGCGAGCGTGCTGCTGACGCGCGCGAATTTTGGCTGCGGTTCAAGCCGCGAACACGCGCCGTGGGCGATTGGCGATTATGGATTTCGCGTGATTCTGGCGCCGAGCTATGCAGATATTTTTTACAACAACTGTTTCAAGAACGGGATTTTGCCGGCCGAGCTGACGGAAGCGCAAATCGAAGAGTTATTTCAGCGGGCGGAAAAAGATAAGGGCTACACGCTGAATATCGATTTGCCGAATCAGACGGTGAGCGACAACAAGGGTCTGGTCTTCAAGTTTGAAATTGCGCCTTCGCGCAAGGAAGTTTTGTTGAAGGGACTCGACGATATAGGGACGACGATGCAGCACGTTGGTGCGATCGATGAATACGAAAACGCGCATGCAGAGACCGCGACGATGTTCGATGCGGTGGATGTGAAGTACTACACGAACGGGCGATAGCCTGAAGACAGTTTTTCAGAAGCTGAAACCCTCTTCACTTGATGATGCCGCAAGGTCGGAGCTAAAGTTCGGACCTTAAAGAAACCAAAGATGCCGGGCTAAAGCCCGGCGCTACGACGACACGCCGCTGCGGTCAAACAATGCTTACGCTGTATGCTCGCCTGTGGGTTCGGCGGACTCCGGAGCGGCTGCCGGGCCTAGTAATTCGGCAATTAAAATTCCAGCTAGAACAAAGGCGGCGCCGAGGATTGCGCGTGCGGCCAAGCGCTCCCCCAAAAAAATGTAGGAAGTCAGAACGGCAAAGACCGGTTCAAGAGTGAAGAGGATCGCGGCGTGGCCCGGCGTAGTGTATTGCTGCGCCCAGAGCTGAATGGAAAAGGCCACGGCCGTGGCAAAAATGGCGCAGACGGCAATGCCGAACAGAAGCGACCAGCTTGGCTCGAAGCGAACGGGCTGCCAGCGGATCGCGGCGGCGACGACTGTCATGATCCACGCCATTCCGGCGCGGGCGATGACCTGCAATACGCTGAGCGCCGATGCGGAATGTTGTTTCGTGTATTCACTGACCAGAATGATGTGGACAGCGTAGGACGCCGCAGCGACGAAGGTGAGCACGTCGCCGCGATTCAAGTGGGTGACTCCCGCGGCTGGAATCGTCAGATAGTAGAGACCAAAGCCAGCCGCGAGCGCTCCGGTGCACACCCAGGAAGTCAGGCGGTGTCCCCAGAAAATCCCAAAGAGCAGCGGAACGAGGACTACGCTGGAACCTGTGACGAAT